>CAZIFW010000050.1:0-17899 GCA_964538275.1 uncultured Bacteriovoracaceae bacterium | reverse complement strand
TATCTAAACGTAGGTTGTCGAATTCAAGGTGAGCCCGAAGGGCAAAAGAAAAACAAGCTTCAGGTGCAACTTGCAGAAAAAGATTCAAAAGGAAATCCAGTTAAGGTTCATTTAGACACTTATTTAAAGAGAGCAAATGTTAAGCGTTCAGAAGTCGTAGATTCTACGGTTGTAGCTTCTTCAGCGCCCAAAACGTTTACTAAAACAAAAAAACCAAGCGAAGAAGTACGCAGGGCCGTGGATCCGAGAACAAATGAGCCCGCTCAAACTCAACCAAAACCTTCAGTGGCCTCAAAGCCCGCCCCTAAAAAAGAGACTGCACCCAAGAAAGATCCCCCACCGACTCCTCAAACACACACAGGTGCACCTCAAATACCGAAGCAAGCGCCTGTAAAGGTAACAACTCCTCCTGCACCTACTCCTCCACCAGAAAAACCAAAGCCTAAAACTATAGAAGAGCGAGCAGTCGCCAGACTTCCTGCTCCTAAAACAGAAAAGGGACAAGACTTATATTCTCGATTTAAAAACTGGCTATCCGCTCGTAATAAAGATTCTGTAGATGATTTTCATAAAACCGCTACAAAGATTTTGAACAGCAATCAAAAATTTAAAGATTACTTAATCAAAAGAAATCCACTGGGAGAATTGTGTACAAACTACAAAGACCTTTCGGATGCCGATAAAGAGCGTGTTCTATCTAAGACACTCTTGGTACATTTACTCACAGAGAATTTTGATAATCCCAAGACTGAAAACTTAGGGAGTTACATGACCGATTCAGTGGGCCCTTGGCAAATATCCTTAGACTCAAAGGGCTTTGGCTGTACCTTTAATGACCAAGAAGAAATAAAGTATAATATAGAGAAAAACATCCATTGTATTTTTACCTTCTATTCTTACAGAGAGAAAAATTACGATCAGATTTACGGCTCTGGTAAGGGCATACATTGGACAGTCTTTAAAGAAGGCGACGGTAAGTACCAGTTTTTTGAAGAAAAGTTCGAGCCGCTCTTTAGGGAATCTGTCAAAGAGTGCAAAAGTTCTTATGGTAGCCAAAAAGACATAAAAACGGTAAACGGCCACACGCCTGCAAGCGTAAGAGACTTCATCGGCGCGGCGATTTAAGTCGCTAAAAGCCCCCCTAAAAAACAAATTTCCCAGACCCAGTGCCTATGCTATGAGCGTAGGCACTGGAGAATTCATGAACATATTATCTACGCTATTTTCACAGCTTCAAAAAATGGGGAAAGCTCTTATGCTTCCCGTATCCGTACTTCCTGTAGCGGGTATTTTACTGGGAGTCGGCGGAGGCTTTTTAGCTAGCTCCGACAAAGGTGGAATCGTTCTAGGTGACACCACTCGCTTGATTTTTGAAATCATGCAGAACGCGGGTGATCCTATTTTTGGAAGTTTGGCTCTATTGTTTGCTATTGGAGTAGCTCTTGGATTTACTCAGAACGATGGCGTTGCGGGACTTTCTGCGGTTGTTGGTTACGTTGTACTTCTTGGAACGACTGGCACCATGGCGAAGTATCTTGGTGTAGAACCAGCAAAAGTTTTAGGAATCAGTGCAATCAATACAGGTGTTGTGGGCGGTATTATTGCCGGTGTCATCGCAGCTTATATGTTCAATAAGTACTATCGAATCTCGCTGCCGGCGTACTTAGCCTTTTTTGCCGGAAAAAGATTTGTTCCTATTGTAACAGCCTTCGCAGCTATCGTTGCAGGTGTTGTATTAAGTTTCATTTGGCCTCCGATTGGAAACGCTATTAACTCTTTTTCTCAGTGGGCATCTCACGAAAATCCCGTGCTCGCTTCTGGTATTTACGGAGTAGTAGAACGATCTTTGATTCCATTTGGGTTGCACCACATTTGGAACGTTCCTTTCTTCTTTGAAATTGGTCGTTTTTATCAGCCACTTAAACCAGGAATTGATTGTGCTTTAGAAGCTATGCAAACAAATCCTGATATGTGCAAAGTTGTTACAGGTGAAGTTCCTCGTTTCTTTGCCGGCGACACGACAGCTGGAATTTTAGCGGGGGGTTATTTGTTTAAAATGTTTGGTTTGCCTGCGGCAGCCATTGCGATTTGGCAAGCTGCAAAGCCAGAGAAGAAAGCCATGATCGGAAGTATCATGATTTCTGCTGCCTTCACTTCTTTTTTAACGGGTATTACTGAGCCTATTGAATTTGCTTTCTTGTTTGTGGCTCCTCTTCTTTATGTGTTCCACGCATTGTTAGCTGGAAGCGCGTTCATTGTTGCAAACTTATTGGATATTAAATTGGGTTACGCCTTTTCACACGGATTTATTGACTACGTTCTTCACCACTGGGTGAGTGGTTTGGGTTCGGGTAAAGTAACCATTTTGTTAGTGGGCGTAGTTTACGCGGCTGTTTATTATTTCGTGTTTTACTTTGCTATCACTAAACTTAATTTGGCGACTCCGGGTCGTGAAGAAGAAAGTCTCAGCACAGGGACTACTCCTTCATCTGTAGGAGGTCTTGCACCCGTAGGGGCTACGGCTTCTAAAGCAGAGCAGTTGGTGAATGCTTTTGGTGGAAAATCTAACATTGCTTCTTTGGATGCTTGTATCACTCGTTTGCGAGTAGAAGTAAAAGAGCCTTCAAACGTAAACCAAGATGCCCTTAAAAAATTGGGAGCTTCTGGGGTGCTTGTTGCAGGTAAAAACATCCAAGCCATTTTTGGAACAAAATCAGACAATCTTAAGTCTGACATGAGTGAATATTTAAAAACTGTATAGTTCATGAAGAGCTATTTATTCCCAAAAGATTTTGTTTGGGGTTCTGCTACTGCGGCCATTCAAATTGAAGGGGCCGCACGTGAAGATGGCAAGGGCCCCTCGAATTGGGACGTATTTTGCGAAAAAAATCCGGAAAAAATTTTTGATGGCGGCAGTCCCGCCGTTGCTTGCGATCATTACCATCGTTTTAAAGAAGATGTTCAATTAATGAAGCAAACAGGCCATACGGGCTATCGCATGTCCATTTCATGGACGAGAATTTATCCTCAAGGTTATGGCGAGATAAATCCCAAAGGAGTGGAGTTTTATAAAAAACTTTTCCAAGAGTTATCCACCGCGGGGATTGAGCCCAACGTAACGCTCTATCACTGGGACTTACCGCAAGCGTTGGCAGAAAAGGGCGGATGGGAAAACAAAGAAACCATAGAGCGTTTTGTAAATTATGCACGCACTTGCTTTGAACTCTTTGGAAAAGAAGTAAAACTCTGGGCTACACTTAATGAGCCAGGTTGGACCACCTTACAGAGTTATGTAACAGGGCTGCATCCCCCCAATAAGACTAGTTATAAATCAGCCATTCAAGTGGCACATAACTACATGGTGGCACATGCTCGAGTTGTAAAAGAATATCGAACACTTAAGCAGGAAGGCCAAATTGGTTTAGTGCTCAATATGTCCACAGTATATCCTGCAACTCAAAATCTAGAAGATGTTATGGCTGCTAAAAGGGGCGATGGAATTTTAAACCGTTGGTTTATTGATCCGGCTCTTTTGGGCCATTACCCACAAGACACTTGGGACTTATATAAAAAAAATAATTTGCTGCCCGACCATACAGAAGAAGAATTAAATCTTTTTAAAGAAGTCAGCGTAGATTTTATTGGAGTTAATTATTATTACCCTCATTTTGCTAGCGCAGATGCGCAAGTAAGCGCTTATCACTTAAACACGTCGGGTAATAAGAATGAAGATTGTCAGTTTTCTATCAAGGGAGTTTTTAAATTTGTAAAAAACCCTAATGGAAAATACACGGATTGGGGTTGGGAAATTAATCCCAGTGCTTTGTACGATTTATTGGTGCGCGCTCATGAGTATCGCCCCAACATTCCAGTTTATGTCACAGAAAACGGTGTGGGCCTTCAGGAAGAGTTAAATGAAGGCACTGTCCAAGACGATGCCCGGATTGAGTTTGTAACTGAACACTTAAAAGTTATTCATAAGGCTATTGAGGCGGGAGTAAACGTAAAGGGGTATTACATGTGGGCGTTGATGGATAACTTTTCGTGGGTGAATGGTTTTAAAAAACGTTATGGGTTCTTATTTGTAGATAGAAAAACTCAAGATCGTTTTATTAAAAAAAGTGGTTACTGGTACAAAGAGTTATCTAGCACTTCGTGTTTAAAAGCCTGATTATTTAAAAACTACAGTTATTGGTACACGTTTCGCCTGTGAGCACTATGGGCTCTGCGATACAGTTGCTTGTGCCTTTGTGTCGAACAATAGCAAACTTATCAGATGAAGCTGAATTAGAGATTGTACCAAATTTTGCGCGACAGGCTTTAAGCGCATAAAAAGTAAAGCCTGCAGCCCACGAGCTTTGAAGTTTAACGTAATCGGAGCCAGAAATTCTATTCACACCAATGCCGTTTTTAATGGGTGAGCTTTGTACCAAAGTAAAATCATAGCGGGAACTAGAGATTTTAGAACTCACGCAGTCGCTAATTTTAGTGATGCCAGAAATTCCAAAGGGATCTACTCCAACACTGTAAACGCTTACAGTGTGCCCAGGTTTAGAAATGATATCTCCTTCGCGTAACGACTCTGTAGCGCTAAAGCTAACTCGTTCTAAGCAATCAAGTCCGTTCGCAGATGGATTACTTAACATTGTTGAAGAGATTCCATTTACGCTTATTGCTTTAAGGGCCGTGCTAGATTTCAGTTTAAGTCCCACAGATGCAAGGTTGGCAAAAACAAGTCCAGAGCAATCTGTTCCCATAGCGCTGGTACCAGAGCCCGCATTCCTAAAAAAATCTAAGGGAGAGTCCAATGCTGAGCTTGCGTAAGGTTTTCCACCGTAATCGTAAATAGGGGGATTAAGTCTAACATCTATACATTGCTCGGCGGGGCTTGAGAGATTTTTCAAGTAGTGGTGTGTGGCGTTTACTTTGCTAACCGAGCTGACAACGCGTTTTTTTCCTACGCCATCTGAGTGTGTTCCGGTGATAGAAATGCCTTGTACACTTTCATCTGCATACTTTAAGGGAACAAGGTCGAGTGTTGAGCAACTTTGATAAAAGGTAGCAAGGGTTTTTCTTACTCCGGAACCTGCATTGGGAAGAAAGCTTTTTTGAACACGACTTTTTCTAATAATTTTTTCTTCGTCTTCGTGTTCGCACTGAATATTGTAGTTACGGGCATGTTGTTCAATTTTGGATAAAAAGTAATCAGCTTTTTGATAGAGAGTTTTTTTAACGGAAGTACTTTGGTCTCCAAGTTCAAGTGCAGTAAGGACCTCTAGAAGTTGATGTTTGTTTTTAATTTTTAAAAGCATAGGAGCTTCTTTAAGTAGAAGTTGTGTGAGTTCAGCGCTCAAAAGATCAACTTGAGTGTCGCCCGTTATGATTTGATCAAACTTTTTGTTTTTTAAAGATTCAGTGGAGTCTAGTGATTGTACTTGACGATAAAGCTCATTCCAAAAAAGATCTCTAAATTGTGAACACCCTAAAGAAGCAGATAAATTCTGGGCAAAATCATTGGCATTAAAAAATGCTGCTTGAGATATCTGACTATAAAAAACCAAGAGGGGAATGAATAGCTTATGTATGAGCTGTCTATTTGCTTTCATATACAGCTACTTTTTCGGTTCTACTTAAGCAGCCTTAATCTAATTTTTTGTTCGGAAAGACTTCTAAAGATGAGATCTAGATATGTAGTTCTGCTTAAAATAAGGCATTCAGGCTTCTCTTAAAGAGGTCAAGAGGTCTAGCCGCCCCCTTTATTGACGTCTTAACAGTTGAGCAAATTGCATTCTTAGAAAATAAATTCTAAGAAGAAGGCATGTTTGGCAGGAAAATTATGATTTTTTCTTTCGCGGCACTTTTTGTATTAGCAGCCCTTCTTTGTTTTATGTTTGGAGTTAGTACAAAGCCAAGATTGGCAACTCAAAAAGAAGAAACACCAAAAGCGCAAAGCGAAAGGCTGAAGCAAGATGTATTGGCCCTTTATTCTACCCCACAGCCTAGAAGTATTTATCATCCGGAGAGTTTAAATATAGCTTCTAATTATATTCAGCAGGAATGGGAAAAGCTTGGTTTAACAGTTGAGAAACAAGAGTTTGAAGCTCAAGGTGTGGATGTTCGCAATTTAATTGTTCGTTTAGGACCTCAGGAAGGCGAGCGTTGGGTAGTGGGAGCTCATTATGATTCTTGCTCAGAAGATGGCGTAGAAAATCGTGGAGCGGATGACAACGCAAGTGCTGTTGCTGTTCTTTTAGAAGTTAGCCGTCTCATCGTTGAAAATAAAATTGAGCTCAAGCGACCTCTTGAGCTTGTTGCTTATACGACAGAAGAGCCTCCCTTTTTTGCGACAAAGATGATGGGCTCGTATGTTCATGCAGAATCCTTAAGCAAAACAAATACAAAAGTTAAAGGAATGCTCAGTCTAGAAATGCTTGGATATTTTTCGGAAGAAAAAAACAGCCAAGAATTTCCTTTTTCATTTTTAAAAGCTTTTTACCCAAGCACTGGAAATTTTTTAATGATAGCAGGAGATCTTAAAAGTGCTTTTTTAGCGAGAAGCCTAAGAAGAGCCTTACACCAGTATGGAAGTATTCCAAGTTATACTCTTAGTTCCCCTGATCTCATTGAGGGAATACAATTTTCGGATCATAGAAATTATTCGCCTTTTGGATATACTTCGCTCATGCTGACAGACACGGCGTTTTATCGTAATAAAAATTATCATCAAGTTACAGATACTCCTGATACTTTGAATTACGAAAAAATGGCAGATATTTCGCAAAGCTTAACTAAGTTTTTAAGTCAGCAATAGCATTCGTTATTTTGAGGAAGCTTCTTGAACTGCAGGAAAGTAACTTTGTTGCTCGCCTATAGCGTGACCTGCCTCAAGACCTGTGCCTAATTCGTCAATGTTAAACACTGTAGTGGGCAAGTTAAGCGCAATTCTAAGTTTATCCATTGTGGTTGGAACAAAAGGATAAAGCATAATCATAAGATTTTTTAGAATGTAAAAACTTGAATACAAAGCATTTTGACGTTCCGTTATATCGTGACGATCATCGTGAGGCTTAAACTGTGTGAAGAGACTGTTGATGTTTCGAGCATAGTTTTCTATTTGTCCCAGCAATACTTGATAGTCAGCTTTTTCCATAAGCTTGAGGTATTTTTGAACAAGCTTTGTGGTTTCGGCTAAAATCTTTTCGTTTAAAACTCCTTCGGGAACCTTGCCTCCAAACTTAGAGTGACAAGCAGAGATAGGGCGTTCAAGCGAAGCGTTCATGGGGCCTGCAAGAAATTTGTTTCTTTCATCAAGAGTAGAAAAATCAAAGTTAGAGTTTTTATCGGACAAATGAAGAGTGGCTAAGAAATATCGAATTTGATCAGCACTGTAATTTTTTTCATTTAACAGCTCGTCGCCTGTATGAAAATTACCTGTCGATTTACTCATTTTTTGGCCAGATACCCAAAGGTGATAGGAGCCAAAAACATCCGTCAGCTGAAGTTCATTTGATTTTGGTAGTCGAGTTGTGTCTTCTTGCGAGCCAATCCAAAGAGCTCCTTGCATGAGAACGTAAAAGTAAACGTTGTCTTGACCAAGAAATTGGTAGATCCGAGCGTTTGAGTCTTTCCAAAACTTTTCGAATTCAGTGTCGGGTGCTCTGCGTGCTTTAAGCGCAACTTGAGTGAAGGCCAGTGGAGCAATGAGCGAATCAGGCCATACATAAAATGTTTTGCCTGCCATATCTGGGTCTAAGTCTACAGGCATGGGTATGCCCCAACTTACGTCTCTGGAAATAGATCGATGTGCCCATCCATCTACCCATTCGGATTCAATTTCATTTTTAGCTAAGATGTCTTTAGCGTCATAGAGATCTTTTTTGTTTTCAAACTGAAGTTGAACTTTTTTCCCAGGAGCATATTTGCTTTTGTGTTTAGGAAGAGTGTCTTTAATTTCTTTGTATTTATCTTCAAAGGTATTGGCAAAAGAAAGTGCAGGAAGCACGGTGCCCAATACTTCAGAATAAACAGCAGAGCGCCATGTTTTTTCTTTTGTTTGAATCCACTCTCTTAAAGGTTCAGAGACTTTCCATAGGTCTAGCCACCAGTGAACGGTATCTTTTAATTCAGGAGTAGCGTCGCTGAGTGTGCTGTGCGGATTGATAAGTTCGGTTGGGTCATAGGCTTTGCCGCACTTATCGCATTGATCGCTGTAGGCGCTTTCATTATTACATTTGGGATTAGGACACTTTCCACTTACAAATCGATCTTGTAGAAAGCGATTGAGCTTAGGGTCAAACCACTGCTTAGAAGTTTTCTTTTCTAGCATTCCGTTTTTATGAAGCTTGCGAATAAAGTCTTGGCAGTTTGCTGCGTGAATGGGGTAACACTCTTCGCGCGAAGTGCCCGAAAAAGCATCAAAAGAAATCGTATAATTAGAAAGTGTTGTGGCTTGTTGATCGTGAATGCGGTCAATAAATTCTCTAACAGGCACTCCTGCTTTTAGGGCAGCAAGTTCACTTGTTGATCCGTGATCGTCGTTACCGCAAACAAAAAGCACGTTATCGTTGCCGATAAGCATTCTCATAAAGCGAGCATGTATGTCTGGAGGAATCAGCGCGCCTGCAAGATGACCTAAATGAACGGGGCCATTGGCGTAGGGCATTCCACCCGTAACAACAGCACGCGAGGGGCGAAAAATACTTTTTTTAAGTTGTTCAATTGTTGGGGGGCCGCCTCGGTGCTCTGAGCTCATGCCTTTGTTATAGCTCAAAGTAGGGTTGAGCAAAAGAAGACATGAGCCTTAGAGTTCTTAGGTAGGAATTAATTAACGTTGATAAAAACCGCTGCCGTAACGACCATTTACACAGTATGGAACGGAGGTATGCATGTGAGCTTGGTGGTTGGCATCTTCCCAGCCAATAGAACCTGTTCTTTCTGGGTTTCCACTGATGAACGGGCAACCATTTTCTCTATTCACAACTCTTCCCCAACAAGAGCGAAAAGCTCTGTAGAAACTACGATTTGTTGTTCCTGCATAGGAAAGCTTTCGGGTCGTGCCAGAGGCGAGGGTAATTTCGAGAGAGCGAATATCAATCGCACGAGCTTCTGCATGCAGACTACGAGGAGAGTGATTTCTGTCGCCTTGAATGCCATCGTGAATAATGTGAATCTCATCAGCAGCGCCACCGCCTTGTGCTTTAAGACCTTCATCTACACATTGATACAAAAAATTTTGTAAAAAGCTTTTTAGAATCACAGAAATTCCACGAGCCGAAGCACATTGTATACCACTGTAGTTTCCACTGGGATCATCGGTACATTCTTTCCATGATGTTTGTGCAAATCGGGATTTAGCTGCTTTGTTGCGAAGTAAAGTCGTGCGGTAAAGTTGTTCTGCATCTGGAGAAAGTACGCTTTCGTGTTCGCGCTCTTGGCCTTCTTCTATGGGGTTATCAAGGTTTGGGCCTTGAATGGGCTTTCCTGCAGCAATTGCATGAGCACTTGTGAGTATGAGTAATAAGTTTAAAATTTTGGACATTCGTCCTCCTAGTGATAGAGGGATCGGACGTCTCTAATGTGCACTAAAATAAAAGTGCGCCTTAATTCTGTCGTACAACATTATTCATTTTGCTCAATGATTAAGTTCTTTACAAAATCTTTATATTTCTAGAGCAAATAATTTCAAAATAGATTTTAAAAAGTTTGAGTTGAAGGTGTGTCGGCAACACAAGTGGCCGTTACATCACTACACGTTATGATGACTTGCTGGCTATTTATAAGGGGAAGTAGGTCATCGCCATCGGCTATGTTTTCTCCCACTCCGACTACAGATCCTTTAGTGAGTCCAAGCTTTATGCACCATTTATCTGTATTGGGGGTATCTCCCGCATCACATTGACCCTCACCGGGAGTACAATTGCTGCCCCCAGCTGAATTCATCACGTATGTGAAGTTCATTTGACTGATCATTTGATAAAGTAAATTTGCTCCTAAGTTTTGCGAAGCTCCAGCGGCAATTATTTGATCTTTCCACATAACTCCATAGGCTTTTTTAGCTGAGGGAAAGTTTCCATATACAATGTTGTTACAAGCTGCTGTTGAAGCAAAGCTTTGAATATAAATTCCACTGATATTCACACTAGAACCAGAAGAATTAGTAAGTGTTATGTTTGAAGAAGTATCTGCAGCATAAGTGTTAAAACTCATGAGCAGCAAATAAATAAAGCTTAGTTTTTTCATAATTACCTCGGAAATTCCTGTTTGTTAGGAGTAAAGGCTAAACAAGTTTTTTCGACATCATCACAGGTTATTAGAACTTCTTCAGCATCATTGTTGTAAGTATGTTCAATCAAAGTATCTAAGAGGGGAACTGCGGAAGTCTGTGGAAGGGGAGAGCCTTTGCTGAGTCCAATACGAAGACACCAAAGGGGTGAGGTGCTTGCAGGGAATGGTGCGCCCGGAGTTGTAACAGGAACAGATCCAACACTAAAAATAATTTGGTAAAGAAAATTGAGCATGGAATTATAAAGATAGTTTTTGCCAAGAGCAATTTCCTCATTTGCAGCAACCTCAGTGGGCGTCCACAGTGCCCCAAACGCATTAGCCCCAGCTACAATTGAGCCGAAGCAAGGATGTGGGTTGAGAGGGTCTGCAATGTCTAGTGAAGTTAAGTAAAGTCCCGTTACGTTAATAGAAGAAGCTGAAGAGTTTTTAATTGTAACTCCAGAAGAAGTATCTTCAGTGCTTTTACCGCCGAAGCTAAGTACATCGGGACTGCTAAGGCTGCTTAAGGAGTTGCTGTTATCGCTACAGCTAAGAAGGGAGCTGATGAGTATGATGGGAAATAAAAACTTATGGTTCACTCATACAGTTTGTCAGCAAGTTGTTTTTTTCGCTACTTTTTTGTGCAGCATAGTAGCCATTAAGACTGTTTAAGGCGTCAAAAGAAAAGATACGCTTTATCTCTTTATGCACCCTAGATTAACTAATTCACGTATAAGTTCCCTAGTGGGAGCTATAATTCCCGCTGCCGCACCATCGGCACCAAGACGATTGAATTTGTCCAAAACTAAATTCAGCGCTCTTTTGTCTCCTGCTAAAGCGGAGCTAATAACCTCTGAAAGCATAGTATCGTAATGCGGAAATTCTTTGATTCCCTTTTTTTCATTCGCAATTTCTTCTAAGTCATCAATAGACTTAGGGTAAATTTTTTGTGGCTGCTGAATACAAGTTTCTGGACCCACAAGACAGGTCTTTTTTGAACAATCAACAAGACTTTCCATAACAGCTGTATTGTCGCCACCAATTTCTAGTTGTCCCGCATTGAAGATACGAGTGACTGTAATTTGTGACGGGCCTATCTTTTCAATAGAGAAAATAAACGGAGCATTCTTTTTTAGTGCACTTGGCTCAGGCAGGAGGCGTATTTTTATGTTTTCTTTCCAAAACAATGAGCTCCCCCCGAAACTTCTTTTTCATTAACAACGGCTTCACCATGTGAACAAATATAAAGGGTTTCGTTGTTCGACATTGTCCACTTGGCTAGTGAACTCGCTTTTGCATTTTTTATAGAAGCGCAATCCTTGTTATTAGCAAACAATGAAATTGGAAGGAGAAGAGTAAAAAGACTAAGAAGTTGTAGGCGACTTAACTTTTTCATTTTATCCATACTAGACGATTTTATTAAAAGGTTTATAAAACTCGTAGGACTTTGATTGCTTATTGTTTCTCTGCAGCGTATGACCAAGGAGTGTCACAAAGTAAAACAAGTGTTTTTGCGTGTATTGGAGACAGTTTAACGCGAGGGCGTGTAAGTGCAAACTACTTGAATTTACTAGAAGAGATTAAGCCTCATACAAATTTTCTTAATTATGGCGAGGATGGCGCCTTGGTTGCAGATGCATTAGAGCGCAGCAGCGAATTTTTAGAGCAGCAGCCAGAGGGTGTTATCATAATGCTTGGCACGAACGATGTTCGATACACATTTAGCAAAGCCAAAGCAAAGCGACAGACACAAAAAGAAGCAAGTGCAGATAACTTCAAAGAGAACATAGAAAAACTTGTTAGAGTTTTTAAAGAGACTACAGGGGTAAAGATTATTGTTGTTGGAATCCCTTTGCTAGATGAAAGTTTTAAAAGTGGAGTAGAGCCTCTTGTTGAAGAGTTTAACAATATACTTCGAGATATTTGTTTGAAACATAAGATAACTTTTGTGGATGTGCACACGCCTATGCGTTTGGATTTGAAGAACTCTACCTTTATTCCACCCAGAGGTTATGCCGATGTAAAAGCTTCGGTTTATCTGGCGCTTGTTTTAAAGAAAGTTTTTAGACTTACATGGAATCAAATTAGTGATTTAAGAAAATCCTACTACCACACGGATTTTGCGCACCTAAATGATCGGGCAGCTAAAATAATCGCCGCAGAAATTGCAGCGCTTTGTTAAAATCGGTTTAGAAAATTGAATGACACAATATTGGCAGCTTCGAAAGATGAGACATTTGTTAATATCTAAGCATGAAAAAACTTTTGAGCACTTTTGATTTGGTTGGAACTTTATTTCTTCAATCATGTGATCCTGCAAAATCTACACTTAGATTGGATCAGCCTTTAGTAACTCCTGAAATGTTTATTTTTCAAACAGATAATGTCTATGCGGTTAATGATCTTGGAATTAATAGTCGAGCAAACAGTACAGCAGAATGCCAAGACACATGTGATGCAAATGCTGTTGCGTGGGATATTGATTGTACAAATGTTGTTTCTCTTCTTTCTTATGATTCTTCTGATGAGGCACGGGATCTACCTGCAACGTCTCTAGTGCCTACAGATAAAGCGATTTACTCTCCTGATGGAACTGTGATTGCTACAAATTTTCTTAATCTTTTAAATGATCGCGATGTTGCAATGACCGGTAGCGGATTTGCTGTTGATAGAGTTTGGACAGGTTTTGATAATGGTGGAGCGACTACATTCAACTGCGATAACTGGGTTAATAACGCAGCAATTGGCGGAAATTTTGCAGATGTAAACACAACCGGTGACTGGCACGGAGCCATTGGATGTGGCTCTGCTGCTAAGCCGTTTCTTTGTATAAGCTGGAAGTAAAAAACTGGGGTGACCAACGGGTTTCGAACCCGCGACCTCTAGAACCACAATCTAGCGCTCTAACCAACTGAGCTATGATCACCATCGAGAACTCTAAGTTTTTACCTTATTTGGGGCGCCAAGCAACCAAGTCTTTGACTCTGGGGCCCTCTTTTATTTGCCGAATAAGCTCTAATGCAGGCCCTGTTTAAGCTTTTTGCTCAATTTAGGCAGTTAGGCTTAGCTCTTTTGCCAACGATCTTTGTACTTTTCCCCAGCGATTTAATCGCCACTGTTCCAGTTACTTCCAGTGCAGCTTGTTTAGAAATTCTAGGAAGCGCTCTTAGCGGGGGGCATGGAAGTATTGAAAAAATAGAGTGGCCAGGAAGGGGTTTTGTGGCACGCAAAACGGCTAAAGAAGGCCAAGAAAAAATGCTTCGCAGAGAAATACTTAACCTAAAAAGGCTAAGTGCTCAAAGAAACGTCCCAGATAGTATTTTAAAATTTGTTGCAGAGGAAACTACAGCAGATGGAAAGCCTGTTCTCATTAGAGAGTGGGCGGACGGACAAACTTTAACCAATCGTCATTTAAATAAGACAGCGATAACCCAAGAAAACTTCAATGTTGAAACTAAGGAATTTATGGGCCACATGAGGGAGCTGTTTAAAAGTATGCGATGGATGCACCAAAATGGAATTTACCACTTAGACATTAAGGGAGATAATCTCTTGATAAGCAAAGATAATAAATTAAAGGTTGTTGATCTTGGAATTTCTACTCACGGATCTCAAAACCCTTTATCTTATACCGTGGGAGCTTCGGCTCCTGAGGTAAAAGAAGATGTTCTAAATCCTGGGCATATACCAAGAATTACAGCTAGAAGTGATTATTATTCTTTTGGTCTTATTTTAAAAAATTGGCATTCAAGAATTTCAGAAACAGCAGCACTTAATTTTAGCGAAGAGGCACTTAGGGTTGCCTTTGATATAAGTTTACTTGCTAAAAAGCTTACACACACAAACCCTTACAAAAGGTTGAATCTTCAACAAATTGAAGAAAGCTTAAGCAGTATTGAAAGGTCGATTGAGCAGCTGCCTTAAGCGCGCACAGACCATGTGCTGGCATCAAGGTTGTCCATGACAATGACCCCGTCTGCTTCGAGTTCAGCGCGTAATTTATCGGATTCAGCAAAGTTTTTTTCTGCACGCATACGAGTTCGCAATTCTAATTTGCCTTCAATTTCTTGAGCACGTTCTGTAGATATGCCTAGGCGCTTAAGTTTGCGAGCTTGAATTTCTGCAATTTTCTCATCGGGATTGCCCTCTAGAATACCGTATACAGCATCGAAGTATTTCATGCTGAGGGACCACTTCTTCCACTGTTCAGGGGTGTTGTCGCGAAAGGCCTCACGGAGAGCTTTCATAATAAAGCCCATTGCCTTTGCTGTATTGAAGTCATCCCATAGGGCTTGTTCAACCTCAGGCCATGAAGCACAGCTAGTGCAGCTAAAATTAGGATCTATTGCGAGCAAAGTTTTTTTAGCGCTGTAGAGTTTTACTAAAAGAGCTTCAGCGCGCGTGATTCCTTCTTCGCTAAAATCCACAGGGCTGCGGTAGTGGTGTTGATACAAGAAGAGACGTAGGACTTCTGGTCCATAGTTTTCTAAAAACTTTTCAGTGGTAAAAATATTGCCAAGGCTTTTAGACATTTTCTCTTTTTCAAGAGTGAGCAAATTATTGTGAACCCAATATTTGGCAAGAGGAATGTGATGGCAGGCTTCACTTTGAGCAATTTCGTTTTCGTGGTGAGGAAAAATTAAATCAAGGCCACCCATGTGGATGTCTACACCTTGAGGAAAGTGCTTGTGAATCATGGCCGAACATTCGATGTGCCAACCTGGGCGACCTAAACCCCAGGGGCTTTCCCAGGAGGGTTCCCCTTCTTTGGCCGCTTTCCAAAGTGCAAAGTCCAAAGCATCTTCTTTGCTTTCTCCGGGTTCAATGCGTGCACCCACTTGGAGTTCATCTATTTTTTTATTGCTGAGTTTTCCATAGTTGGAAAACTTTCTAACTCTAAAATAAACGTCATTCCCAAACGGAGTGCTTGCTGCATAAGCATAGCCCTGTTCGATAAGAGATGAAATCATGGTCACCATTTCTGGAATACTTTCAGTTGCATGCGGGCGGTGAGTGGGTTCACTCACGCGAAGAGTTTTCATTTCGTTTAAATAAATAGCTTCAAAGCGTTTAGCTACTTCAGCGGCTTGTATAGATTCTTCATTGGCCACTTTAATGATTTTGTCATCGATATCTGTGATGTTGCTAGCCCATTCAACTTCGTAACCTGCAAGTCTAAGTACGCGTTGAATGAGGTCTGAAGTGAGTGCGGCCATCGCGTTACCAACGTGAATTTTCCCGTACACAGTAGGGCCGCAAGAATAGATGCTAACTTTGCCAGCTTCTTTGGTAACGAGTTCCTCTTTTTTGCCCCCTAGTGTATTGGTGAGCATTATTTTTGGAAGAGCTTTAGGTGCCGACATAATTTATGATTATAAACCGAAAATGAGATTAGTCAGCTTCGGCAGAAGTGTTGATCTCAAAAAGATCGCGAAGCTCTTCTTCTACGTCTTCTTCTTTAATTCTCTGAGCTAAAGAAAGTTCTTTAACTAAAAGACTTTTTGCTGTGTCCAACATTTTGCGCTCGCCAAAACTCAAGTCTTTGTCGAATTTAAGGCGATAGAGATCGCGTAAAACTTCTGCAATTTCAAAGATGCTGCCAGTTTTGATCTTTTCCATGTATTCGCGATAACGGCGATTCCATGTTTGAGCATCCGTAGCTTCTTCTTTAGCTTTTAGAATTTTGTAGATTTTAGGAACTTCTTTTTCTGAAATGATAGAGCGAAGACCTACGTCTTTAACTTTATCTGTAGGAATTAGAATTGTGCTTCCGTTATGGTGCAACTGAAGAATGTAAAAATACTTTTTACTTCCGCTTACTTCCTTAACTTGAACTCCACGAACCACACCCACGCCGTGGGAAGGATAGACTGCGTTGTCACCAACTTTGAACATTGCCAACCGGAAAACCTCCTGTACGATCTACGATCTTTTTTGCCGCCGCTCTTGATAGACTCGTGGCTCGAGGGATACTACAGGAACTGATGTTTCCTGACAAGGTTTTTCTTGCATCTAAGTCCCCAAGACGATTAGAACTTTTACGCTTTTGCTTCGAGAATGTCGAACAAATTCAAAGCTTAAGAGACGAGCCACTCTGGGATAAAGGTGAATCTGCAGAGAATTATTTAAAAAGATGCATTGATGTGAAAGCTCTTGGGGCCAAAGAAGCCTATGAAAAACTCATGCAATCACAGCAGTTTAGGGATAATCACCAAAATTGTTGGAATTTGCTGGTAGCTGCCGACACAATCGTAGTCCTCAAAGGAGAGATCTTTGGAAAGCCAGATTCTCCTGCAGGAGCCGTCAAAATGCTTCAAAAAATGGTGGGTAAAGAACATAGCGTAGTAACTGCTTATTCAGTGGATTTGTATCAGGGAGCTGAGCTTAAGGAGTCACGTCGTGAGCTTTTAAAAACTCAGGTGAAGTTTAGAAAAGCATCGCTCACAGAAATTAAAGCCTATGTAAAAACCGGAGAACCTTTGGATAAATCGGGTTCATATGGAGTGCAGGGCCCAGCTATGCAGTTTGTGGAAAGCGTTGCGGGGTCTTATCAAAGTGTTATGGGCATCCCACTTTTTGAAATTCAAAATTTAAACAAAGTCTGGAAGAAAAAATATTCATGAGCCCACAAGAAGCCTTTGATCAGCTTTGCGAAAAAATTTCTAAGGCATGTGCACAGGCGCATCGAAAAGTTAATGACGTTCAGTTGTTGCCTGTCTCTAAAGGGCAAGACTTAGAAAAACTAAAAGAGTTTTTGTCTCTCAAAGATTTTCCTAAGCAACTGGCAGAGAATTATTTGTTGGAGCTTTCCCAAAAAGAAGCACAGTTAAGCGAAGTTGAATGGCATTACCAAGGAGCGCTGCAAAGTCGCAAGATAGAAGACGTTTTAAATCACGCCACATACGTTCAGAGTGTGAGTCGCATTAAAGAATTGCAACTGATTCAGAAATTAATGAGCGTCAATGAAAAATTAAAATTTAAAGGTTTTTATCTTCAAATTAATATTTCTACTGAGGGGCAGAAGTTAGGTGCAAGCCAAGACGAGGCGATAGAGCTTTTGAACTTTGTACATACGCAGAAACTAGAAAAGCTCTTCAAGGGTTTTATGGGCATAGCTTCTGAGCTAGGTGAGGGGATTGCAGAGGCGGAAGTGAGAAAACAATTTTCTTCTCTTAGAGCTTTTCGCGATAAAGAAGCTCCGCAATCAAAGCTCAGTATGGGAATGAGCGGAGATTTTGATTTAGCCATAGCCGAAGGCGCCGATCTTGTAAGAGTTGGTTCGTTACTTTTTGGCCAAAGAAAATAACTCTGAGTAGTTATTTGAGGCGTGAATTATGCTTTACTGTGCCCATGACAAATCAGGCTCATGGTCAAATGCTTTTAGTCCCTCGAATGCTTTGGTTCTCCATGCTTGTTGCATGTGGTTTTTTCTTTTTTATTCAGTTTATGAAAAATGGATTAAGCACGGATTTAAATTCTTCCGATATCGTTCGTCCTGATGTCTTATTGTTTGTGGTGATGGGTTTAGTGAACGCGGTTGCTAGCTGGATTTTGCCTAAACTAATTGCAAAAGCGGCATGCAAAAAATTACCTCCAGTGCGTAACGAAGCTGAAGTTTTGAAACGAGCCTTTGCTC
>CAZIFW010000049.1:0-18054 GCA_964538275.1 uncultured Bacteriovoracaceae bacterium | reverse complement strand
TAGCGAGCTGCATTGACATCCAAATGAGAAAAACGATGCACATTGCTTGTAGCTGCATAAGCACCCTGCTGTAAGCACGCATGCGTAAGACGATCCATTACAATGTAGTCGTGTGAGCGCACCATTCCCAACACAGCCCCCATACCCGCGGCATAACCCGTGGCATATAGGAGTACATGTTTTTTACCTGTAAGTTTTTGAATCTCTTTTTCTAGTTCTCGGCTTATACGTGTATTTCCAATCACCATGGGAGATCCCGCACTGTGGGGTCCAAAATCTCTTAAAGCTTTAAGTGCCGCCTCGCGAATCGCCTCACTCTGTGCAAGTGCCAAGTAATCTTGAGAGGCAAAGTTTAATCCTGCAAGTTTTCTACCTTTAGCATCTGTGAGCTCTGTATGATTTGAGGGACGCTGAGTAAGCGTGCGCTCATATTGAAATGTATTTGAATCTACCCGTGTTTTAACAAAGCTACCATAATGCAGAGCCCGATCTTCAAAACGCGTTTCTGAGAGTTGAGCAAAATCCAAGGTGCTGCGAGAAAGTGATTTTAAATCTACTTGTTTGTGATCAAAAATATTTCGATAACGTTCATCAATTTCAATTTCTTTAAACGTTGCCTTTTGTGATTTATCAATAAGAGGTGCGACTACCTTTTGGAATCCCTTGAGGTCAATAATGTCGCAATACAAACTTACAAAAGCAGAGCGGGCTTCATCGTTAAATGACATTTTTTGATGTAACTCTATGTCTTCTAACTTAGGAGGATTCATCTCGGCTTGTGTGCAAGTAAAATCAAAATACTTGAGCGTTTCTCTATAGCGAGTACCCTCAAAAGTATCCAAGGCTTCAGCTAGAGTAATGTGCCCTTGATACATTTTTTCTAAGGAGTCTGCCAGCAGGGTTGAATCCCTTAAAGCATGCATCATTCCAGAAGCTGTACATTGATCTTTAAAGCATGCCGCATCTCCAATGAGAGGCACTTGCGTAGAGGCTTGTCTAATAAAAGAAGACATGTTCACCGCGGAGTGAAATTCTAGTTTTTTGTCCGAGCAAAGCTCTTTAAGTTCTTTTGCAAAATCGGCATCGATATATTCAATGGCTTTAAAAAAGTTTTCTTCTTTATTTTTTCTAAAGGCTTCATAAAAATGAGAGGGACCGTATACCAAAAGCATAGTCTCGTTGTTATTTGTTGCTGCAACTCCCATCGCCATACGATTCTTTTTTGCTAAACGGTGCGTGGGCTTAAGGCCTTTAACATAAGTGTAAACTGCAAAAGTATTCACTTCGCGAAACTCTCTATAATCCAACTTTAAAAGTTGAGCTGTTTTAGAAAGTCGACCATCAGCTCCTACAATAAGATCCGCACTCAGTTTTAATGTAACGCCTTCAAAAGACTTGAGTTCTACACTCGACTCATTGAGATCTAAATTTTCTAGACTAAAACCCGTAAGAAGTTCCACTCCAAGCTCTTGTGCTTTTTGTACGAGTACCGAATCTAAGTGCGTTCTTCGAATGCAGGCAAAATCATCGACAACTGGAATTTCACGTTCGTGAAGTTTAAAAAGTTTATGAGCTAGAGCCTTTGTATCTATAGCCCCTCCCAATTGAACCCCATTAATATCCACCTCAAGGCGCTTGGAGCGAGGCAAGAGTGGGTCCAATGCCTCTAAAACTCCAAGATCACTGAGGTAACTCATTCCCCGAGGATTCATAAAGTGAGTAGAAAGGGTATCAGACGGGAACTTAGCCTTATCTACTAAAAGCACCTTACGCCCCATACGTGCTAGACGTATGGCCAAACTTGCTCCTGCTACACGTGCTCCAATAATGATGACTTCAAAATTTTTCATACCCTTAATTCTCATCAGCACTCTTTTTAGGTTTTTTTATCTGTAAACAAAATGGAATTAATATTAACAACTGTTCACAAATGGATACCAATAGACTCCACCAACTGAGCGTTTTGGCCGAAACCAAGAACCTAAGAAAAGCGGCTGAAAGCCTAGGAATTTCGCATACCGGCTTGCACAAAAGCCTACGCAAACTTGAAGAAGACTTAGGCCATGAACTCTTTCGAGGCGTAGGACGAGGCCTAGAGCTCACTCCCTATGCGATGGAAGTTTTAAACAAGGCTCCGGCCATACTTACCCAAATTGAAAGTCTCAAAAAAAACACTCACGATAAGCAACAAAACTTTTCACTCGGAAGTTTTGAAGTTTTTACAACTCACGCATTTCCCACCTTAAGTGAGCACCTAAGCGATATTAAATTTTCACTCAAAGAACTTGGCCCTGGACGATTAGAAGAAGCCCTTCTTAAAAACGAAGTCGACCTGGGAGTAACCTACACCCCTATTGCTCGCTCAGGACTTGAGTTTTATTCCTGCGGACAAGTGCAAATGGGACTTTTTGCGAAGAATAAATGTTTTGATAAAACTCCCTTCGAAGAGCTCCCCTTTGTAGCTCCTAATCTTCCACTCAATGAAACTCCTACAACTGTAAGAGGTTTGGATGGATGGCCCGATCATAAAGTTCCCCGCAAAATTGTTTACTCTGTAGATTTAATGGAAAGTGCGCTGGCATTACTGCGTGAAGGATTGGCAGTGGCTTATCTGCCGCGTTTTGTGATGGTGTTGAATAATAAAAAACTAAGCCCCGAACACAAGCTTGTAGAGATAAAAACACCGGCTCGTTTTCCAACAACAAAAAAATACGCCTACATTGTGAAAAAACAAATGCAAAAAGAAAACGTCTTTGAACGCAAGGTAGCTCGTGGACTTAGAGCCTTGTGTTCATTGTAGAAACAATCAACTTTTTAGAGCAAGTGTTAGATTTTAAACTAGTGTTTAGTGGCCTCTCCCAGTAATC
The DNA here is from genome assembly GCA_964538275.1 of uncultured Bacteriovoracaceae bacterium. GTDB lineage: Bacteria > Bdellovibrionota > UBA2428 > UBA2428 > UBA2428 > CANIGN01. Next base: position 15,187 of record CAZIFW010000049.1, on the reverse strand, counting down.
CCAAGTTTACTAACATCAGCTTCAGCGACGAAATCTTTATTCTCGTTCAATGCTACTTTGGCAGAATCTCCTTTTTTTGAGAACCGGAAATTGAAAGGGGGCCTAGATTGAAATTGATTGAAGTGGATTCTCCAATAACTTCCTTCATATAATAAGATTTTGAATTTAAAAGTCGTCTGTAAATTGTGACAGCATCGGCGCCAGTATAAGTTCGCGTAGCTTTTCCAGCCTTAACTGTGCACCTTGATTCTTCTAAGACCGCTTCTGTTCCGTGAGACTGAACGGGAACCCTGCAGGAGATTTCTAATTCACCTACTTTCCAATTTACAAGTTTAGGATCGAGCCAAGAATGCCCTTCTTTAGGATTTCCAGGTTCTCCAATTCCTTTCTCAATAGTTAGGTTTACCTTTGGAGGTGAGCCAAGAGCACCAAAGACTCGGTTTGCACTTTCTTGCAAAAGAGGTTGCCAGATGTCGCGGTTTTCCTCGGCGCATGCACGGCTAGACATAAAGCAGGAAAACACGAGTACAAAGAATCTCATGTTTCAATTTTACCCTAAACCCTTTCAATCCAATAACAAAAACTCTTAGTGTGCTCGGATACTCCTAAGTTTGCTGAACATTAAACATATGACTATGAAAACCTTGAATCGAATTGTTAGCAACAAATTACTGCTTCAACGCTGAACAAACACTGCGTCAACGAAGGCGTTTATTGAATACAAAAATATTCGTAAAATTAATGAATACCGAAATCTTTGAGGGCTAACTGTGTAATCGTTTTCTGAAGATATCGGCTTATGGGTGTGCCTAAGCTGGATAGAATATTTCCGGGCTTTGAAGAAGCTCCCATTTCAAATTTTATTAATCGCGAGGCCTTGTTTAGGGTGAGCCTAAACCAAGCTTCTCCCTTTTCAGGATGTCCAAGAAGAGTGCCATAGCGAAACTCACTTCTTTTAAGATCTGAAGTATCTTCTTGAATCTTTTCAAGAACCTTAACAGCCGTATTGATACAAATCGGGCCGAGCTTAATTCTTTGCAAGATTAATGCGTCTCTTTCAATCGTTCCGCCTTCGGTACAAACCTTGTGTTTCATGATAGATGCAGGAAAAATTTTATACTGGAAAAGGTCCTTCGAAAGTTTATCAAACAAAGCATTAGCATTATCCACTATTGGAAAATCTTTAAAATAATAATCTTGTTGGAGCTGAGGAATTTCATCAGCCCTGTAATTGAGTGCTATGTTGGCTTCAGGAATAGCGAGTGGAGACTCAAATGGAGATTCAAATCCACCCAAGGTGACTTTCATAAATATATGCTACCTAAGAAGCGCAAAAACGCTTTATGCGCTCTAGACCTTTTTTGATTTCAGCTTCGCTCATCGCAAACGAAATTCTAAAAGTTCCTGGCGCTCCAAATGCCGCACCCGCAACTGCAACTACTTGCTCTTGCTCTAATAGTTTTTGAATAAACTCGCCGCAATCTTTAAAGCCTTTTTTCTTAATTACTTCTTTTACATCTACAAGAATATAAAAAGCCCCTTCGGGCTCAAGAAGTTTTACGCCATCAACACCGCTAAGACCTTCCATGATGATTTGCTTTCTTTTGCCAAAAGCATCGATCACGGGTGCAATAATGGCATCCATGTTTTTCATAGCGCGTGCAGCAGCAACCTGTGCAAAACCCGGCATACAAGTAAGCACTTGGCTTTGTAGGTCTGTTAAGCGTTGAATGTTAGTTGGGTGACTTGCCACCCAGCCTAATCTCCAACCGGTCATACCGAATGTTTTAGAAAATGCATTTACACTCACTACCCACTCGCTGCCAGCTTCGTCTGTTAGAGAGAGTGCGCACACGTGTTTGGTTTTTCCAAATGTAAGACGCTCGTAAAGTTCGTCAAAAATCAAAACGACTTTTTTAGCTTGGCACCACTGAATGATTTCTTTGAGGTGCTTTTCTTCAATCATCATCCCCGTGGGATTTCCTGGAGACGCCATGATGAGAGATTTTGTTTTTGGGGTCCAAGCCTTTTCCAACTGCTCAACAGTTGGGAAATAACGATGCTCAAGATCTGTTTGAATAACTTTGGGCACAGCTAAAAGTGCTTTAACAATACCGGGGTAACTTACCCAGTAGGGTGCAGGAATTAGTATTTCATCTCCTGCTTCGCAGATGCATGAAAGAACCAAGTGAATACCTTGCTTAGCACCCGCAACTACTAAGAAATGATCGGGCTTCGCCCAATTTACCTTAAGGCGATCTTTGTAATCTTTGGCCAACTCTTCACGAAGCAAAGGCACCCCTTGAGTAGAAACGTAACGGGTATTGCCCGCTTTCATTTCTTTATAACTTTCCTCAATAACTTCTGTAGGTGTTGGAAAATCTGATTCCCCCGCTGCAAAAGAGACCACATCCATACCTTGGGCCTTCATCTGTCTAACTTTTTCAAGCATGGCCAAAGTGGAACTACCGGCGACTCGTTGTGGGATCATTTTTTCTTTCCTTTCGATAAATGTTTACTAACAAGTGTGGGAACAAACGGAGAAACGTCTCCGCCTAATACTGCAATTTCTCTAACCAACGTGCTGCTCACAAAAGAATGCTCTTTTGTTGAGGGAATTAAAATTGTTTTAACTCCTTTGGAAAGAACTTCATTGGCAACTGACATTGGAAGTTCGCGTTCTAAATCCGCAGAGCTGCGCACGCCTCTTACTAAATAATCGGCCTTAAGCTTTTTACACAAATCCGCCATGAGACCAGAATCCGTTATAACTTCGCACGATTTTTCGTAGGGAGTTTTCTTGAGAAGATCTTTAAAGATTTTCACACGCTCTTCTACACTCAGGAGTGTTTTTTTAGTCGTGTTCGTTGCGATCACAATAAAAAGTTTTTCAAAAAGAGGTGCGGCGCCTTCTATAACATCCCAATGTCCGTGAGTGGGTGGATCAAATGTGCCTGCGAAGATTGCTTTCATGGGCGGATCTGAGATTACTTGAGTCGTTTTAAAATGACTACCTTAGAATCCCCATGTGTTTTTTCTTTAATTTTCTGCCACTTATCATGGGCGATCTCCTCTTCAGGAGCCATTTCAGCAATCCAGAGGGCTTCTTCAGCCCAAAGTGTGTCATCAGAAAGAGCCCGCAAAGCCTTATCTATCCATTTTTTGCGGTAAGGAGGGTCACAAAAGACCGTATCAAAAGGAAGAAAGGCCGCTTCTTTAGCGAGTATACTTTTCCACTTGAGAGGTTCGGACTCACGCAATGTTCTTGTTTTACGTTGCTTGGCCAATTTGCCAACATTTTGTTCGAGAATTTTAAAAGTTTTTGGCGAGGCTTCTATAAAAACTGCAGATTCTGCACCATAAGAAAGCGCCTCTAAACCCAAAGCACCTGTGCCCGCAAAGAGATCTAATACACGCAAAGGAGAGTGCCCCATTCCATTGATCAGACTATTAAAAATAGACTCTCTTAAAAATGCAGAAGTAGGCCGAGTTTCATTGCCCGAGGGAGCCTTAATGGTCTGGCCCTTCCATTCGCCTCCGCAAATTTTTAACATAGCTCTAACAAATGGCAGGTTGTAGGAGCAGTCAAGTTGCGAAAAGGTAGCGGGTACGGCCCAAAAGTAACTAGGTACCTTTTTGATAAGGTAGGTATCTGAAAAATCCGCTATTCTTATTGCATGCCCAGATTTTTTAGCGAGCCGGTAAGCAGTGGTTATGTAAAAAGCTTTGACGGAATTCAAATCTACTGGGAACACTTTGGATTAGATCTAGATTCTAAAAAAACACCCATCTTCTTTTTCTATGGTTTAGCTTGTAGCAAACATCAGTGGCGAACGATGGCCGAAATTTATATTAAAGATCATCCCATTATCTTTATGGATTATCGTGGTCATCACCGGAGCGAAAACATTCCCAACGAAATGACCACACTCAATATGAGCCATCTCGCACGCGACGCGATTGCGGTACTCAAACATTTGGATGTTGAGAAAACTCACATTTTTGCTCACAGCATGGGCTGTAACGTTGCTCTCGAACTTTGCTTCCAAGAACCCAAACTTGTGGAGTCTTTGGTATTGGTGGCAGGCTCAGCTCAAAACCCATTTAGCAAAATGCTAGGACTTAATTTCTTAGATAAAGTGATAAGCCCCGCTCTGGAGAGCTTTACTCATAACAAAGAAAGTTTTTACCTTTTCTGGCGTTGGTTACTTAAACATAAATTGGCCATCAAGCTTGTAGTTTCCCTAACGGGCTTCAATAAAAAAGCCGTAGAAAACCAAGACGTAGACACCTATTTAGACTCTGTTGCGAGTGTTTCTCCTCGAGTATTTTTTGAGCTTCTAAGAGAGCTTTCACGCGGTAGCACTGAAGCACTCTTGCCTCGCATAAAAGCCCCTACTCTTGTGGTTTCAGGTGGAAATGACCAAGTTACGCCTCCTCTTATTCAGCAAAAATTAGCGGAGAATCTTGAAAATGCTGAGTATTTCATGATCCCCCTAGGAAGCCACAACGTACAGCTGGAATTTTCGGATTACCTAAGACGAAAAATCGATGAGTTTTGGCAAAAAAAGCTCCCATAAGGTAGGCTCAGTTTCGTGAAAAGAAGTCTTACGGGAATTAAGCCAACAAGTAGCCTTCCCCATCTTGGGAATTATTTGGGAGCCATACGTCCTGCCCTTGAGCTTCAAAAGACTCACAATACTTTTTACTTTATTGCTGACTATCATGCACTCACGAGCATTCGTGATGGCAAACAACTTCGAAATGATTCCCTACAAATGGCAACTGCTTTTTTGTCCTTTGGTTTTGATCCTTCGAAAGGCGCACTTTTTTTGCAATCTGATGTTCCAGAAATTCCCGAGATCTCTTGGATTCTTAGCTGCCTTGCTAGTTACGGAGACCTCACACGTGCACACGCATTTAAGGCGGCAAAAGATGAGGGCCGCGAAGGTGAAATGAATTTAGGAACCTTCTCTTATCCGGTGCTTATGACGGCAGATATTTTAGCTTATGATGCCGATATTGTTCCCGTAGGCGCTGACCAACTCCAACATATTGAAATGGCCCGCCAACTCGCTCAAAGATTTAATCACTACTACGGAGAAGTTTTTAAAAAGCCTGAAGGGCTTGTGCAGCCTGACTCAGCTATCGTTCCTGGAGTAGACGCAGTAAGAAAAATGAGCAAAAGCTATGGAAATTTTATCGAGCCATTAGCTACTGAAAAAGTTCTTAAAGCCCAGGTCATGTCCATCGTTACCGACAGCTTAGGTTTAGACGACAAAAAAGATCCTGAAACATCTGCAATCGTAAAACTCTATAAGCTTTTAGCTTCGCCCGCAGAAACCAAAGAAATGGAAGATAAATTTAGAGCAGGTGGCTATGGTTACGGCCACGGAAAACTCGCACTTTTAGAAAAATTCCATGAGTTCTTTGGTCCCGCTCGTAAACGTTACGAAGAATTATCTAAAAACCCTGATGAAGTAAAAACCGTGCTTAAAGAGGGTGCAGAAAAAGCTCGCAGTGCGGCTGCAATGGTGTTGAGTCGCGCCAGAAAGGCCTGCGGTTACTCGTGAATTCCACACAGAATAGAGGCTTTGCTTCTTTTATTGCGAGTGGATTTGGATTGGGTTACCTACCGGGTGCTCCTGGCACATGGGGTTCTTTACTTGGAATACCGCTTGGTCTCTTACTCTTACAAACTCCCATTTACCTAAGTGTATTAGGATGTTTTTTACTTGCGATAGTTTTAAGTCCCATCGTTAAAAAAGCCACTGTCGAACTTAACGATCAAGATGCTCCTGAAATTGTTGTAGATGAAATTATTGGGCAAGCACTCACACTTCAAAGTTTGAAACAACTTGCTGTAGGAGGCGTATCAAGCCTTCCCATCACTTATATAGTTTGGGCTTTTATTCTGTTTCGAATTTTTGATATTTTTAAACCTTTTCCTGCAAACTTGTTGGATCGTCAAAAAAGCGTACTCGGACTTTTCGGAGATGATTTGGTAGCAGGTCTTTATGCCGCGCTTGTACTCCGAGGACTCATTAAGCTTCTGCCTGCTATATAGCTTGCTGAACTTGCAACTCGTACTTAACTAGCTGACAAGCCCTATTGCCTTCTGTACAATTCAACTGTGCTCATTCGAAAAGAGATTCTCAAAACTAGCAAGATTTCAATTGCGGATCTTTTTTTCTTTATCGTTGTGGGTGCAATTATACTTGCTGTTGTTACAACCGCTGAGCGTTGGTCTACAAGTTTTCAGCGCGATGTGCCCATTGATCTCTCAACAGGTTCACTTTTAACTTACTCACTTTTATCCCTCACTCGAGGAATGATTGCCTATTTAATTTCACTGACCTTGGCACTGATTTGTGGATACCTCGCAGCTAAATCTCGCTTTTGGGAACGCATTATTTTACCAGTACTCGATATAGGACAATCACTTCCGGTCTTGGGTTTTTTGCCTGGGCTTGTTTTAGGACTCGTAGCACTTTTTCCAAATTCCAACATTGGATTAGAAATGGCCTGCATTTTAATGATTGTTACAAGCCAAATGTGGAATATGGCATTTTCATTTTATTCCTCCATGAAAGCTCTCCCCCCTGAGTTTTCTGAAGTTGCACGTATTAGCCAACTCAATCCAATTGTACGCTTTGTAAAAGTTGAACTTCCCTTTGCGGCCACTCCACTTGCTTGGAACAGCTTAGTTTCTATAGCGGGAGGTTGGTTTTTTTTAACCGTCTGTGAATCTTTTCAGTTAAAAGGACAAAACTTTAGAATTCCCGGCCTTGGCTCGTTTATGTCTGAAGCCTTGGACAAAGGAAACATTCCAGCCATCATCATGGGAATAACAGCCATGATGTGTGTGATCATACTTATTGATTTTATTATTTGGAGACCTATCATTTCTTGGTCTCAAAAATTTCGTCCCGATGACATTCCTCTAAACGAAATTGAAGTTCCATTTGTTTCTCTCATGTTTAAACAATCTCGCATTGTCGAAGAAGTGAGTAAGTATGCCCGCGCTCTTAAAATAAAACTTCGGCCTTATTATTTAAAACTTGAAGAGAGAATCTCCAAAAAATCTCCTGAGCCCATAGAAGAAATAATAGAAAGTAAACTTAGCCCCGAGAAGCGTGGCACTTTTAAAGTTTTTAAAACTCAATTTCAAAGAGGAATTGCCATTACCATTATGATCGCCCTTGCGGTATGGGTTTCGGGTCAACTTTACTTGTTGGTGAAAGATTTAAGAATTTCGGATTGGCTTTTAGTCAGCAAAAGTGCCCTACTAACTCTCTCACGCATAGCTGTATGCTTAGTGCTTGCTACGCTTTGGACTCTACCTGTTGGTGTCCTTATTGGACTCTCACCTCGCCTTACGCGAATATTCCAACCAGTTATTCAAGTCTTTGCTTCATTTCCGTCTCCCATGATTTACCCACTTGTGTTTATTGCCTTTAAAAAAATTGGCATAGATCTTGGAGTCTCTTCTACATTTTTATTAATGGTAGGAGTTCAGTGGTATATCCTTTTTAATGTTCTTGCGGGGAGCGTACAAATTGCTCAACAACATCGTGACAGCTTTAAGCTCATGAACCTTGACTGGAAAGAACACTGGAAAAAACTTTATCTTCCATCCGTTTTTCCTTATTTAGTTACAGGTTGGATTACAGCAGCCGGTGGAGCCTGGAACGCAAGTATTGTGACTGAATACTTAGAATATGGTGGCGAGACCCATAGCACTGAAGGACTGGGCTCTTTGATTACACGTGCCACTGCTGATGGAAATTTTCAGCTCCTCTGCGCATCGCTCATGGTGATGGTGGGTCTTGTGATATTACTAAACCGCAGCGTATGGAAGTTTCTCTTTCGTTACGCAGAGACACGATTTAAGATGGAAAGCTGAGCAACAAAATGGGAACAGAGAATATATCTAAAATCGTTGAGCTCAAGGGAGTTCACCATTCTTACAATCTCAGCTCAGGTCAAAAAATTCGCGTCTTACAAGATATCGACCTCTCTTTAGTGCCAAATGAAATTCTAGTTCTATTAGGTCCTTCGGGATCAGGAAAATCAACTTGTCTTAAGATCATTGCTGGATTGCTTGAACCTTCGCAAGGCAACGTATTACTAAACGGCACTCCATTGGATGGGCCCAACCCCGAGATCTCAATGGTATTTCAAAACTTTGCCTTGCTTCCGTGGTTGAGCGTTTCAGAGAACATTGCTCTAGGTATTCGCTCCTTGGGACTGAGCATGGAAACTGTAAATGAGCGCATTAAAAACATTGTAGACATGGTGGGTTTAGAAGGTTTCGAAGAAGCTTACCCTCGAGAACTTTCTGGCGGAATGAAACAACGTGTAGGTGTTGCGCGTGCTTTGGCAATGGAGCGCTCCGTGCTTTGTCTTGATGAACCCTTCAGTACTCTTGATGTCCTAACGGCAGAAGGCTTGCGCCGCGAACTTTTAAAACTTTGGCTTAGCAAAAAAACAAAACTTCAAAGCATTATCCTTGTAACTCATAATGTAACCGAAGCTGTTTCACTTGGAAGTCGTATTTTAGTACTCGGGACAAACCCTGGAACTTTTCGTCTTTCCATTAAAAACGATTTGCCTTATCCACGTGATGAAAAATCTGCAGCCTTTCGCTCTGTCGTAGAAGACATTCATGATGTACTTACAGAGACTATTATTCCCGATACTCCTGAGTGGATACCGCCGGCCCTGCTTCAAAGCTCTTTAGAGTCTATTCCTCCTGTACAAGTAGGCGAAACACTCGCTCTTCTTGAACACATTTCTGAGCAAGGTGCACGCGCGAAAAGTTTTGATTTAGCTTCACAAATTATGCGCGACTATGTGCACGTATTGCTCATGGCAAAAGCTGCAGAATTGTTTGACTTGGTAGATACCCCTCGCAACGACATTTTGCTCACGGATCTTGGCCGTCGTTTTGTAAGAAGCGATATCAATGAACGCAAAATTATATTGAACACACAAATGCGCTCTTTGCGTATCGCTCAGCTACTAAAAGATAAAATAGATAACAGCGAAGAAAAGAACATACTCTGGCGTGATGCTTTGCCTTGGATTCAAGAAATTCTACCTAACGAAAAAGCTGAAGTGGTATTAGATACTCTAATCGCTTGGGGTCGTTATGCTGAAGCCTTTGGATACAACGACGACACCGAAGAAATCTACATCGACCACTGGGTCTAAGAATGTCGAAAAGATTCAGAATAGGGACACCCCTCCGATACCTTTTTAACATTTAAGTTTGAAGCTTAATTAGAACGCGGCGATAACCCCAATAGCCCAGCGCTAATGTGAAAAACAGCAATATAACAAAATGAATTGCAAATTCCTTAGGATCAATACGCCCCCATGCGCTCATCTGAACCAAACGCACCCCATGATAAAAAGGGGACAAACCTACGAGCTTAGCAATTGTTGGATTTTCAATAGGAAAGAAAACTCCCGAGAGAAAATATATAGGTGCAATAATAAACGAATACACCGTTTGAAATTGGTTAATATTCTTCATGTAACCCGCAGCAATCAAGCCCATGGCTCCACATGGAAGGGCAATGAGTCCACCTAAGAAAGGTAACCAGAGCAAAGACCACGGATTTAGCAATATATTAAACATCAATAAAACAAGCGCTACTCCCAGTGCCATCATGGCTCCCTTTAGAAATAGCCAAATCATTTCGCCTATAAAAATTTCTTTAATTCCAATAGGTGTGGTCAACATAGCTTTGAATACATTTTCAAAAGTTAAGCGTATATAAAACCCGTAACTACTTTCAAAAAACGAGGTAAAGAGCGCAGTGGTTGCTAGCAACCCAGGGCCTAAAAATTGAGGATAGGTTAAGCCGCCTATATGCTGTATGTATCCACCAAGTCCTAGACCAAGAGATATTAACAAAAGCATCGGGTCTGCAATTGAAGGCGATGTATTTGAAATAAAATCTTTTTTGTAAACGGTCCAATTTCTTCGAACGATGTGAAGGCTTAATAAAAGAGTTTCAGTCATTGGCGCCAAGTCCTTCTCCAGTAAGTTTAATAAAAACATCTTCTAAATTTGCTGGCCTTAGTTGTAGAGCAAGCAAATTTGTTTTCTTTTGTAGCTGCAATAAATCTTCAAGCGTTGGGGCTCTCAGGCAAAGTTGTTTACTTTGAGTATAAGTTGCCCAAGTGGGCTCTTTGGTCTTTTCTAATTTTTCCTGAATCTCTGGGTTTTCTTCAAAAATAGCTACAAAGCCAGGTGTGTGTTGAGAAATTAATTTCTGAGGCGAACCTTCATCTACAACGGTTCCTCCATTAAGAATAACAATTCGATTACACAAAATTTCTGCTTCGTGCATGTAGTGAGTAGTGAGCACTACAGTTTTTCCCTTTTTTCTTAAGTCCAAAACTTTTTCCCAAAGTAAGTGTCTTACAGCAGGATCAAGTCCGGTGGTGGGCTCATCGAGAATAACAAGCTCAGGATCTGAGAGCAGAGCTCGTACAAATGTGAGTCGCCTTTTCATTCCGCCAGAGAGTGCGCGGATTGGCGCATCTTTTTTGGCATCGAGTAGCATATATTTCAACAACTCTTCAATGCGAGCTTTTCTCTTTTCTTTAGGAAGTTCTACGAAAGCCGCGTAAAGCTCCATGTTTTCGCTAACCGTGAGTGCCTCATCGAGAGCATTATCCTGCGTGACCACTCCTAGCTTACGCTTAATAGCCTTTGCCTCCCGTGCGGGATCATATCCAAAAACTTTAAGCTCTCCTGAATTGCGCGTAACAACTCCGTAAAGCGTTCCTATAAAAGTAGATTTTCCAGCGCCATTAGGACCAAGTAAGCCCACACATTCACCCGCAGCAACACGGATGTTTAAATCGCGCAGTGCTTTGAAGTCTCCAAAAGATTTATTTACGCCTCTCGCCTCAATAACCACATTCAAAGCATAGTCGAGGCTACGAATGTCGAAAAGGCGTCAGAGACCTTTTCGACATTGTTAAAAAGGTAGCGGAGGGTAGTCGAAAAGGTCTCTGACGCCTTTTTTACCTTTGGCCGCTGGAAGCGCGCCTATCTTGTGGAACTTTAGATTCTACTAAGTTTCCATTGCTATCAAAAATACTAGAAGGACACCCCGTAGGGCTCCACTCTTTAGCAAGGCTAAAACCTGGGAGAGTAGCATTTGCGAGAGTACGAGAGACGTGACGTTGAGTGATGCATTGTCGCGACCACGGGATTGTTCTCAGAGTTGATCCCGGTGCACGATATTCAATGAGGTCATTTTGTGGGTTGTAACGACCTGCCCAATATAAAGTATCCACTAAATCTTGGGGCGTAGAAGTTTCCCAATACTCTGACGCATTGTATTCTGCCAAGCTCCATTGCTCGTAATGTCGAATCATATCAGCCGCACGAGGCCCAGTGTTATATATGGCTATAGCTAACAGCCATCCAGGATGAGCCGGATAATATGGACTCTTCCAAGTATACGAGCATTGTCTCTTGTAAGTTTCTCCACGCTCATAAACTTGAGACTCTTTAAGATGTTGAGGAACATAAGCATTAAAAAGATCCGCTAATGTTTTAGCCTTGCCTCGAATGGCTAGATCTACGTTATTACAATTATTTATAAAGGCTGTAAGAGCTGCATAACGCAAGGATTGAGTTTCGCCGTTTGCTACTGGAAATTCAGCGATGATGTCTTGAGATTTAAAACCTTGAAAATGTTTTTTCTCCAAACGATATTCTGGGAGTGCACCTAACTTAGCAACAGCTCGCTTGTAGTAACCTTGCATTAAACTTAATGGCAAATATGTAGTTGTGCAGAAGTTTTTTCCAGGATGACTTTTTTTCCAGAGAGCCATTTTTTGATTTGGCCACCCAGCTTTAGCCCGATCACTTGCGGGTAAAGACTCCATCCATGAACACCACTCTAGTGGATTGAGCTGACCTAAACCACATGAATAGTTTCCGCCATCATTCACAATTCCTAAGTTTGCGAAATAAGATTCTTGCAACAATGCTCCTGCAAGTAATGTTTGCGGAATCTTAAACTCCGCACTCGCTTTACTTACAGTTTTACGTTTAAGCAAAGCATCTTGAACAGATATTTTCCGCATCCATGCGTATTGATAGACGACAGGTGTAACAGAACCTGCTGTAGCATCTTCTCTGCGAACAATTTCGTTTGCTCTACAAATCTTGAGGTCCTTCGCATAAGTTGTGGTCCAAAGTTTTTTTTCACTTTCAGTCATATTCGCTGGAAAATCAAAAGATGGATTCACGACTTGGCTCAAATCAGGACATTTTTTTCTAGAAGGACGAGGAACGGTTTCCTCAATACATTCCATTGGCGGCTGGGACCAATCAAAAGAATTGCTTTCTGCATAAGCTAGATACGTTGTAAGGAAACTCAATGGAAGTAAAAATCTCATACTATCATTTCGAATGTTTTCCTAAAGAACTGAAGAACTCTCTTCACAAAGTTATGACTCACTTGCTGAGAACTACTTCTTTTTGCTTGAGCTGTTATAATTAAGCCATGAAGACTTTGCTTTACTTGGCTATTTTGCTCAGTAATGTAGTTTTTGCACGAGATGAACGCTTTGCTGACATTAAAAGTTCTTTCAAGCATAAAGAAATAAATGGCGAAACTTTGGCTCTCAATGGAATAGCAGTACATCGCCGCTTTGTTTTTGATATTTACCGCGTAGCACTCTACATAAAAAACCCTACTCATAACGCTGATGAAATTCTAAATTCTAATGAATTAAAATACGCCGAAATGACTTTTCTCAGAGATATAAAAGCGTCCGACCTTAAAGATGCTTTCCACGATACTTATTTAGAAAACTGTCTTGATAAATGCGATGTGCTTAAAAATGATATTGAAAAGCTCATTGCATCTATTCCTAATATGCAAAATGGAGAAGTTATAAACTTTATTTTTGCTCCCGATCAAAGCACAATTTCAGGTTTTGGTAACACTCGTATTACGTTTGAAGGGGCAGAATTTGGTCATTTTTTTATTCGTGCTTGGTTAGGCGACACTCCTCCAAGCCAAAGATTTAAACGAGAACTCCTGAATCTCTAAATAATGCTCCGACAACGAATTGGCGTTTTGATTCATAGCCGCATTCTAAAGCCACGAGACAATATTCTTATGTATAGAGCTTTGTTTTTGAGCTTGCTCCTCACCCTCCAAGTTTCTGCTAAAAATCCTGACAAAGCCTCTATTGAGCGTGGAAAAGCTGCCCTCATAAGCTATCCCGTAGAAAGTTCTCCTATACTGATTCCCTACGAACCCTTTAAAAACTTTCTTACAGCCGATAATTCCAACCCCCTCAAAGTTCTTTTCCTTGGATTAAGCGAAGCTGTTTTTAAAATTCATTCACTTCAGGATTTTTATAAATGGATGGGTCTTGCTCCCTTCAACGAAAATGAAACAGGGATATACGATATTCCTAAACCTCAAAACTGGGAAAGCGATCAACCCATTGGTGTAACGATTCTGCATTCAAACTTAGGCAAAGCTATGACTTTTAGCTGTGGGTCGTGTCACGCAGGACAATTTTTAGGAAAAACAATACTGGGACTTCCCAACAAAGGAATACGGGCCAATAGAACTTTTGATCTCGCAGAACAGTTTTTGCCTCTAGCTCCTTCGCTTCTTTTTCAAACTGCAACTGGCGCAACCAACAATGAACGCATTATGTTTCATAATTCTAAAGATGCTTTAGAAGCCGTTCAATCTCATACACCGCTTGCACTTGGTCTTGATACTTCCCTTTCACATGTTGGGAGGAGTTTAGCAACACGTCACAAAGATGCATGGGCGACTCGCAGTGATTTTTATGAAACGTTTCCTAGGAAACATGAACTAGATAACACTCGAGCAGACTCAAAGCCTGCTGTTTGGTGGAACGTTAAATATAAAAATCGTTGGCTCAGCGACGGAAGTATAATTAGCGGCAATCCCGTTATTACAAACATACTTTGGAATGAAATTGGTAGAGGTGCTGATCTTAAAAAGCTCGATGCTTGGATAGACAATAACGTCGAAACTATTGAAGACATGACTCAAGCTGTATTTCATACCGAAGCACCTAAGTGGGGAGACTTCTTTCCAAGTGAATCCATCAAACTTGCAAGTGCAATGCGAGGCGAAGAACTCTTCAAATCTAACTGCGCAGGTTGCCATGGTGTTTATGAAAAGGTTTGGAGTGAGAATCCTAATCTTCCTGCCGAAGAACTCATTCAAACCAGTCGCGTAATTTACCACGAGAAAACTCCCGTAGTGAACGTTGGCACAGATCCTCAGCGTTGGATGGGAATGAAAGAACTATCAACACAGCTCAATGCTTTAGCTATTAGTAAAAAGCATTCCATCAAAATAGTTCCACAAAAAGGATATGTGCCACCGCCTTTGGTAGGAATATTTGCACGCTTTCCTTATTTTCATAACAACTCAGTTCCCAACCTTTGTGCTGTACTAAGTGTTGAATCAGCAAGGCCGCAAGTTTTTTATCAAGGGCCTTCTCAAAAACCAAGCGACTTCGATAGTGATTGCGTAGGTTACCCCACAGGAGAAAAAATTCCCGCACATTGGAAACAGATTAGTCACGCGCGAGTAGATACACAAAAAACAGGCCTATCAAATAAAGGCCATACCTCTATGCTTCTGAATCCAGACGGAAGCGAACGCTATAGCGCAAATGATAAGCGCGATATTATTGAGTTTCTAAAAACTCTTTAAAGAGCTAAGTTGGGGCTTCTTCACTATGAGCCCCCTTGTTCGTTTTATACTTTTTTCTACCGTTTTTGTTAAAGGTGGTTCTTTTGTTTCGCTTCCGTTTCTTTCTGTTTATTTGCAAAAAAACTTTGGAGCTTCGCCTGCAATGACCGGTCTCATTGTTGGACTCAATCCCGCGGCAGGTCTCTTTATGGGATTTGCCGGAGGATATCTTTCTGATATTTGGGGCCGCAAAAAAATACTCCTCACATCATCTTTTCTCTGTGGAATGAGTTATCTTTTGTTTGCTCTCTCAACCGAGATTTGGCATTTTGCTGCAATAAGCTTTCTTCTAGGATCTGCTGCAGGCGCATTACAAATTACTCTTCGAGCATTGCTTTCAGACTTAAGCGCTCCCGAAGTGCGAGCGAGAGCATTTAGATTGAATTACTTTG
>CAZIFW010000048.1:0-18261 GCA_964538275.1 uncultured Bacteriovoracaceae bacterium | reverse complement strand
AATTTGGTAGGAATGAAGCGCGCAGGATTTAAAGACGAAGATATTCGTGTTGTGAAAGAAATTTACAAAGGTCTTTATAAAGAAAAGGGCTTGTATCGTGAGCAGCTTCAAAAGCTTAAAGAGCGTTTTGAAGGTAATCCTGCCTTCGAGATTTTCTATAATTTTGTTATTGCCTCAAAGGTAGGCATTATGAGGGATGCATAAATGGCACCGCGTACAACTCAACCTCACAAATATGTACTTGTAGGCGCCGGAAACGTTGGTCGCAGTTTGGTGAAAGACATCATGGTTGCGGGCAAAAGACTCAATACAAGTTTAGCGGCAATCATCGATCCCGATTCCACTAAGGCTCGTACTTTTCATCAGCTCGTAGGCGAGAAAGTTCCAACCTATTCAAGTTTGGATCAGTTCAAGAAAGAATTTCAAGGTGAATGTGATTTTGCTTTAGTAACAGTGCCTGCTCAAATTCGTGTAGATATTGTGATGCGCTTGCTTGATAGCGGTATGCATTGCTTAGTTGAAAAGCCCTTGGCGTTTAGCGCTAAAGAAGCTCAGATGATTCGCGAAAAAGCGCGAGCAAAGGGGCGACATGTGCAAGTTATTTTGCCTCAACGATGGACACTGGCGCATTTGTGGCGAGATTTTAAACCTAACAAAGGGGCGTGGACCGTTAACTCTATTCGCACAGGACCTTTTGTTCCTCGCGCATCCGATGTGGATATTGTTTTTGATTATGTCGTAGAAGATATCGATCTCTTCGTTCTCTTGGACGAAGTCTACGGTTTTTCTCCCATTAAGGGAATTCGTTCCTGGGGGCGTAAAGTACGTTCAAACTTTTTTGACTGGGTCAGTCTTGCGATTGAATTAGAAAATGGTGGAATATTTAGATTCTTTGCCAGTCGCTTGTCTACGACTTCCATGCACACTTGGGAAATCACGGGTCCAGAGTGGCATGGCACAATGGATTTTAGACGCGAAACATTTCAGCGTTTTTGCAAAGTAGGCGGCAATCTCAATGCATTCGATGCCACAAGCAAAACAGGTTTAGCAGGTTTGCCTATTGAATTAGAATTGATGACCTTCTTCTCCACTATTAAAAATGGAGTTTACAAAGGTAAGTATGATTTACGTGAAATCTCTACTCTTGGAGTTAAGAGTCGAAGTGTATTACGCACGCACGAAATTATTGACGAAATTTTAAAAGTGATGAAAGTCGTTGAGTAAAAATGAAGAAAATTCTGGTGTCTGCTGGCGACCCAAGTGGCGATCAGTTGCTTGCTCATATTATTAAAGCCATTCATGAAACGCATCCCAATCAATATGAGTTTTGGGGATTGGCCGGACCCTTATGTCAGCGTCAAGGAGTGCAACTTTTAGTGAGCTCAAAAGATGTGGCTGTTGTAGGCGCATTTGAGGTTGTTCGTAACTTGGGTAAAATTTTTGAATCTTTAGGAAAATTATCTCGCGCTCTCAAGGAAAGTGATTCGTTGTTGTGCGTAGATTTTCCCGATTTCAATTTTCGTTTAGCAGGTGTCGCTAAAAAATTAAAAAAACCTGTAGATTACATCGTGGCGCCTCAAGTTTGGGCGTGGCGTGGAGGGCGCATTCAAGTTATGCGCTCTTGGTTGCGCAGGCTTTATCCCGCATTGCCTTTTGAAGAGTCTTTGTTTCGCGAGCAAGGTGTTGATGCAAAGTTCTTGGGTCATCCTATTCGAGATGTTTTACCTCCACGCAATCGCAGAGGGGCTCGTGAAGTTTTAAGTCTTACTGAGGACGAGTTGATATTGGCTATCTTTCCGGGGTCTCGCACTTCTGAAATTAAGCGCAATCTTCCTTTGATGATTCAAGCTTGGGAAGAATTCAAAAAAAATCAAGAGCGTTGGGGCGTAAAGAAAAAATGGACAGGCTTAATGACTCTTGCGCAAGGTTGGACCTTAGAAGAAGTGGCTGCACTTTTGCCCAAGAAAATGGCTCCAAAATTTGCGGAGCTTATTAAAGAAGAATGGAAAATTTCTTTTCAAAATCATGCAAGTCTTATGGCGAGTGATTTTGGTTGGATTACATCTGGAACGGCCAGTCTTGAAGCGGGCTATTACCAGCTCCCTCACGTTTTAGTTTATAAGTTAAATCCCTTTTCTGTGATGATTTTGAAGTCTTTGAGTTCTTATTTTAAAGATCCTAATTCTTCAGCGGGTTTACCTAATATTTTATTGCAAAAGAAAGTGATTCCAGAACTCTTACAATCTGACTTAACTCCGCGTCGTTTAGCATTTGAAACTTTAGATATCCTTCAAGATCCTCATCGTTTGGATATTATGAAAAAGTATCTCAGATGGATTCCTAAAAAATTGGGAGATGTAGGAGTTTCTCAGAGAATTGCCGATGATCTTGTAAAGGAGTGGAGTCGATGAACCCTTTACAAACGCTCTATCGTTTAGGGCTTGGTTTAGACAGAAAGCTTACTAAAGCAAAGCGTTTGCCTCATCCTGTTATCAGCGTTGGTAATGTAAATGTGGGTGGACGAGCCAAAACTCCTCTCGTGATTGATCTTTGTCGCATGCTCAAAGAAAAGGGTTATTCCCCTGTCGTATTGACGCGAGGTTATGGGCGTAAGTGGAAAAAAGACGTTTGGCTGCTTCCAGAAACCATTCCTCAATTGCAACTTATTTCTACAGATAAGAGTGGCGATGAGGCAGTGGAAATCTTTTTAAAAGCTCAAGTGCCCGTATTGGTGAGTGCTCGTAGAGCCAAACAAGCTTTTAAGTATGCTCAGCAATTTAAGAATTCTAAAACAGTTTTTATTTTAGATGATGGTTTTCAACACTGGAAGATTGAGCGTGATTTTGATTTTGTGGTTGTAAGCGATTACGACTTTGAAGATTCATTACTCCCAACGGGGCGTTTGCGT
Organism: uncultured Bacteriovoracaceae bacterium; assembly: GCA_964538275.1. GTDB lineage: Bacteria > Bdellovibrionota > UBA2428 > UBA2428 > UBA2428 > CANIGN01. The sequence continues at coordinate 15,353 of CAZIFW010000048.1, read as the reverse complement.
GAAAACGTAAGTTCTCTTAAACGCGCGCATTGCATTTTAAGATTAGAAAAAGATCTAAGAAAAAAAATTCAAATAAAAAACTCTGAGAAAATTTCTCCTTCACAAGTTGTGGCAGTAACTACACGAGCAGGATCTCAAAAACCTTACGAGCGACTTTTAGCAGAGCATCTTGGTTTTGCAGTTCAAGTAGTTGCCTTAAAAGATCATTGTCCAACGGAAGATTTATGTAACACCATTAAAGATTTAGACCCATCCGTGAAGCAAATTCTATTGGGAGTTAAGGAGGCGGTTAAGCTTCTGACTCCTCAGCAAATTATGAGTGCCACAACAACTCCATTTCCCTTTGATGTTAAAGGTCGGCCCTTTGAAGTGTTTTTGGTTGATTTAGATTTAGAATTTGATCGATTAAAAGTTTATGATCTCCTTAAAGAAAAGGTTCTTTTGAAGTGAGTCGAATATTAGGCGCATTGTTTTTTAGGCTTGCACAAGTTTTAGGGTGGTTTATTCGCCTTACGCCCACTTTTATAAAAGAAGCTCTGGGTACAGTAGGAGCCTATCTTTGGTTTGATCTTGTAGGTTTTAGACGTCGAACTCTGTTGCTGAATTTGTCCCATGTTTTTCCTAGAACGCCAGAAGAGTCTTCTACTGCTTTTAGAGATCGCATTTATAAATTAGCTCGCGCTAATCTTAAGCACTACATTATGGGTTTTTTTGAAGTGATAGAAAAAACCACGTGGTCTTATGAAACGATTCAAAAGAAGATTGTGATTCATGGCCTAGAGCACGTTAAAGAAGCTAGCAAAGATGGATCGGGTTTTTTCTTTTTAGGAGCACACCTTGGAAATTTTGAAGCTTCTTTAGCGCTTTCACGCTGGGTAGGATTACCTCTTTCGGTCATTGTTCGTTACGTGCGCAATTCCTTTTGGGACGAAGCACTTAAGCGCTCTCGCAATAAATTTGATATCAACTTACTCCCCGAACAATCTTCGGGTGTTGCTGCAATGCGAGCCTTTAAAAAGGGACACATGGTGGCTTTTATTTTAGACCAACATACCGGGGAGCCTCATGGAATGTTGGCAAGGTTTTTTGGTTTAAAAGCTATGACAGCTAAGGGCTTAGCTATCTTAGCCCCTCGATTGAACGCCAAAATATTGCCCATATTTTCGTATCGCGAAGGCGGCAAAATTCATGTGGCCATTGAAGCACCCATGCAAATGGATGATCTGGGTGAATGTCGCGAAGAGGCTCAAATGTTGATTCATCTTCAACGCTGTAATGACAAAATTGAAGAGTGGGTTCGTAAGTTTCCTGAGCAATATTTTTGGGTGCACCGCCGCTTTAAGGCCCAATTTAACTACAACGAAGAAAAGCTTCCTTTCCCTTAAGCTACCTTTTTGCTTGTACCCACGTTAAGCTACTAGACATGGGAATCCTAAATATCCTTCCACCGGGGCTACTTAAAACAAAACTTTTTGAAGGTCTTGAACAAGGTGAACTCAAAGCTTTGATTAATAAAGGTGAACTTAAATCTTATGAGGCCGGTGATCTTATTGTTAAAGAAGGCGACACGGGCGATAGTTTTTACTGCGTTGTTACAGGTGCTGTAGATATTGTATTGGCATCTGCTCCAGCATCAAATCCTGTGACTCTTACAACATTAGTTGAAGGTGGCATTGTAGGAGAAATGGTTCTTGTTAAAAAAAATATTCGCACAGCCAGCGCTTTGGCTTCTAAGAAAAGTGAACTTCTTTGTTGGCATTACAGCCAGTGTTTGGATTTATTTAATTCCAATCCAATTCTGGGCTATAAATTGATGCGCAATTTAGCTTCTTTAGTGGCAAATAAGCTCACGGATATGAATGCACTTTATAGAGACAAATAAGTCTTAGTGACGTGAACTTAAAATAATTCCTAAAGCCATAAAAAAAACACCTAGGATTTTTCTCAAATTCAAAGGCTCATTGAAAATTATATATCCAAAGCACACGCTCAAAAATAACACCATGGCTCTTTTAACGGCTTCAACGGTAGCGGGATCAAAATATCCAAGTGCATTGAGTTGTCCCACGCCTGCTGTAAAGGCGAAAAATGTAGCTCCAAGCCAATATTTCCAAGGCGCTTGCATGAGCCCCATATTCATTTCACTTGGAGGAATTTTGTATATGCGCTCAAGTGCTAAACACAGGGTAGTCATGCCTACGGTTTGCACTAGCCCATGAAAGGGAATGCTCGCATATTGTAAACTTCGGTTGTCGAGCAAGATTAAAACTCCACAGCAGACAGCCGCTAATGTCATGAGCATGAGACCGCGATCAATTTTACTGCGTAGTCTTGGAATACCATTGAGAATCATTGCGCCTGAAAAAATAACAATGCCACCTAGAATCTGAACAGGATGGATAGGAATTCTAAAAAAAGGTTGAAACAGCAAAGAAAAGGTAGGTGATAGAGAGAGCAAAGGAATGGCATTTGAAAGTGGGGAGACTTGTAGGGAGCGAATAATGAGTAAGTTGGCAGCAAGGTTGAAAATAATATTACAAGCTCCCCAAAAGCTATATTGATCAAGATTGACTTCTACTTGCGGAGTTAAAAGATACCAGATCGCATACAAGGGTATTTGAGCGCCCATTACGAGTGTCAGAATGCGATAGGGGGTGTACTCAAGAGCAAGTTTTTTGCGACAAATATCTAAACCCGTAAAAGACACCGTGCAGAGTAACAAAAAGAATATGCCTACAAGCCCCATTTATTTAAGAATAAAGAATTCATAGCTTTTCAGCAATTTTCTTCCATGACAGAATGGTGAAAGTGAAAAAAATAGTTTTCTTGTTTTTAATCATGGGCTGTGCATCGAATCTCAAAACTGAGGCAGAGCTTGGTGTTGCTCCAACACAAATGCAACAGAAGATTGAAGAAGTCTCAGCTCCTTCCTCAGCGCCCGTTGCAGTTGCAATAGACAATAAAAAATCTAATAAAAAATTAACGGCTAAAGAAATAAAAGAAGCAAAAAAGATTGAAGCGCAAAAGAAGATTCCCCGTAAAAAAGTAGCGGGTTTTGTAGAAAATTGGCCTTTCAGTGTAGGTGAAAAGACATCCTATGTTGTTCGTTACGGCCCTATTGAGGGGGGAATTGCGAGCATGGAAGTAGCGCCGGTAAAAAAAATTAACGGCGAAGTAGCTCTTCATTATATTGCGCGAGTAAAAAGTCATAAGTTCTTTGATATGTTTTACAAGGTCGATGACGTGCTTCAAACATGGGTGCGCATGAGTGATCACTTACCCCTTCGCCAAGAGATTGCTCAAAATGAAAGCGGAGAGTGGGGCAGACGTGTTGTTATTTTTAATCAAAAGATAAAAGAGCAGCATTTTTATAGCAGCACCACTCGACCTAAACGTGAAACAAAGATTACGGATGAAAGGCATACTCTCTATAACAATCCACAGGATATGTTTGGAGCTTACTTTTTTAGCCGTTTTGTAAAAGATCCTAAAAAGATCACTTTCCCTATTCATGACCGTCGCAAGCACTGGAATAACGAGTATGTTTTTGATGGAAAAGAAGAAATTAAAACTAAAGCGGGTACTTTTATGTGTAATCGCTACAAGGTTTTTCCACGTGTTCAGGGGAATTTAGAACCTAAAGGCGATGCCCTCGTTTGGATGACAGATGACGATCGTCGTATCATGACAAAATTCAATGTGAAAATTCGAATTGGGTCTATCACAGGCGATTTAATAGCCTATGAGCCGGGTAAGCCGTGGGATTGGCCTATTCCTGAATTTGCAACACCTCTCAATTTAGATCCTTCAAAAATAGTTGAAAGTACCCCTTAGTCGGGAGAAGCTTTGCAGGCGTGCGTAGTTGGGTCATACAAACTTCTTTTTTAGGTGATGCGGTTTTAACTCTTCCCTTTATTCATCGCGAACTTGAAAAAAATAATGAGATTCTTTTAGTTGCTGCTCCTCGCAATAAAATGGTATTTGAGCGAGCTAAAGAGCAAGGGCTTAAAAAGTGGGCTCATAATTTTCACATTGTTTCTTGGAATAAAAAAGAAGTGAAAGGCCCGTGGGCAATAAAGAAATTTGCCGATCAGCTTAAACAGCAATTTTTTGTACCTGAAAACACTTATTGCATACACCGAAGTTTTTCGACTTCACTTTTAGCGTTTTTTTCGGGAGCTGATAAACGCATTGGATTTTCAACAGGCGCGGCGAGTTTTTTATACACCGATTGCGTGCCTCGTAACTGGGACAATGGTCAGCACGAAATAGAAAAGAATTTAGATTTATTGCGCTCAGCTTCTTCCACTCCTCGTTGGGATTTAGAAGCTCCGGCACTATTAGGACAAAAAAACACTCAAAAAAATGTTGTGGCTTTTTCTCTGGGGAGTCCTTGGGGAACCAAAGAGTGGAGTTTAGAAAATGCATTGGCTTTAATGCAAAAACTCATTTCCCAAGGAGTTGAAGTTTGGCTTTTGGGTGACGCAAGTTTTGCACCTAAGGCTGAGGAGCTTGAGCGTAAGCTTGAATCAAAACTCGTACATAATTTTTCGGGAAAAACTGGAATTCAAGAGTGGATAGATCGCATCTCTCAGGCCAGTGTGGTGGTGAGTGGGGATTCTGCTGCCGTGCACGTTGCATGCGACTTGAATGTTCCCGTTGTTGCGATATTTGGACCCACGGTTACGGAGTTTGGTTTTGCACCTTGGCGAAAAAACGCACGTGTTTTAGCACTCGACCTCGAATGTAGGCCCTGCGATATACATGGACCGCGAAAATGCCCTTTAGGCCATCATCGCTGCATGAAAGATATTAAATCAGACACAGTTTACGCAGCCATTCGCGAATTTTTGGTGTAGTTTCTTTGGGTAGAAACTATGAGCGAATCCAACAATTTGAATGGGCCAAAATTGGTACCTAATCCCCAAACACAAGAATTCAAAAGACTGCCTATAGTTACAATCGATGGCCCTGCGGGTGCTGGCAAAAGTACTGCCGCAAGATGGTTAGCATATACTTTAGGGTTTAAATTAATTGATACGGGAGCTCTTTATCGTTCTCTGGCTTTGCAAGCTATTGATAAAGGCATCCCCTTGGATGACGAAAAAAAACTTGCAGAATTGTGTTCAAGTTTAAAACTTCAATTTGGAAATTTAGAGCTTCCCTCTAATGCGGATAAAGATGCGATTCCTCAATTACGTATTTTTTGTAACGAAATTGATGTGACCGAAAGTATTCGCACTCCCGAAATGGGCATGGCTGCTTCAAACGTTTCTAAATTGCCGGCTGTTCGCGAAGCTTTACTTCAGGTACAACGCGACTTTGGAAATGAAGGCGGCATTGTTATGGAAGGCCGCGATATTGGAACTGTGATTTTCCCTCATGCTGATGTTAAATTTTACTTAGAAGCTTCGCTTGAAAGCCGAGCTAAGCGTCGACAGAGCGAATTAGAGGCTGCGGGTGTTAAACTCAGTCTTGAGCAAATCATGAAAGAAACTCAAGCGCGTGACGAGCAAGATATGAATCGCAAAATTGCTCCACTCACAAAAGCAGCTGATGCCATTGCGATTGATTCTACTTCTAAAAGTTTTGAAGAAGTTGTAACGGACATGGCCTTTAAAGTACGGAGCTATCTAAAAACAGAATGAAGTTTCTACAGCGCTTTTTTTCTCAAGAATTTTTGTGGGCCTATTTGTTAGGCGTACTTTACGTTATTTCTTATCCACCTGTGGGTGTGTGGCCCATGAGTATCGTGGCGTTTGCACTTTTATCGTGGCTGGCTTTTGAAGAATTTCCTGAAAAATCTAGCTTTAAGCATTTCTTTAAAATCTTTTTTGTTTTCTCTTTTGCAACTCGTTTGAGTGGTTTGTACTGGATTCCTCATACCCTGATCGAGTTTTCGGCTTTTCCTTTAATCGTTGCATGGATCATGGGACTTTTGGGATTTGTGTTGATGAGCATTCCTTCGTCGATCGTGGCGGGCCTTTTGATTCCGCGTATTTTAAAGCTCAAAAAAGCACCTTATAAAATTGTAGGAATTTTTGTTTTTTGGTTACTGTGGGATTATTTGGATTATCGCTTTTTCCCATGGGCTCCCGTGCAAAGCTTCGGGGGGCAAAAACAATTGCTCGCAAGTGCTGGAGTTTTTGGAACCCTTGGATGGAATTTAATATTTTACGGATTCATGGCTGCTCTTCATATCCGTTGGACTCCAAAGTTCAATCGAAGACTGGCTGTGTGGACCGGTGCCTGGGCTTTGATGCTTGCCGTGGGCGCTGGACTTGGCCAACAACAGATTAAAAAGCTTCAAGCAAAATTTCCTGAGAGACAAAAAATTGCAATGCTTCAAGGTGCAGTAGGAAATTTTGAAAAGAAATTACAAAATCGCGGCGAAGCTCCTACGAATGAAAATGTGCTGCGTATATATCGCGACCTTGTAGAGAGCCTTGCTTTAAAACAAACAAGTGAAAATTTGGGAGAGCTTTTTGTATTCTGGCCCGAAACTGCTTTTCCGGGTTTTCCTTTAAATGATTCGTCGCTCTCAGAGCTACTTTCCTCTTGGGCAAAAATTACCAAGGGCTTTCATTTAATAGGAGCCTATGAAGAGTCTTCTGTTATGGAAGGCACTACGAGCACTATGTATCAGTACAATGTAGTTGCAGCCTATGCATCGAGTGGAGAGTTTAGAGGACACTATCAAAAAGTTGTGCGCATGCCCTTTGGTGAGTACATTCCTGGTGATCAATATTATCCAGGGATTTACGAAACTTTTCCGTTTTTAAATAATTTTGGTAAAGGTGCGCGCCACATTCCGTTACCTCATGACAATCCTGCGGGGCCTGTGTTCTTGCCCTTTATTTGTTTTGAAACTTTAGATGAAGCCTACGTAAAAGAAGCCGTTCGTTCGGCTAAAGAACAATTTCCAGGGCGTGATATTGTGTTAGTGAATCCCACAAATGATTCGTGGTTTGGCGAAGGTGCTGAATTGTTTTTACACTCTCACTTGGCTATTTGGCAGGCTGCACGTGAAGGTTTACCTTTGGTGCGTCCCACAAACACGGGAATATCCATGGTGGTAGCGCCTTGGGGTGAGATTCTTTCTTATGGGCGTGTAGGTGTAGAAACGATGGTCTTTACAGAGCTGCCTGTGTCGAAACAAATTCAGTAAAGTTTAATTTTTAAAATAACTACTGGGAAGCATTTCTTGAGGAATAGAATTAATTCGTGTGTCGTAAACGGGGCGAAGTGGAGCCCATTCTGGATTGTCTTGGTAGTTAGCAGCACTTTGAACGTTTTCAGTTCCAGGAGTTGGGTCTATGACTAGATCTTCATTTCCAATTTTTATACGAACGTAGACGTGATTTTCTGTAGCAAGCAAATGGATGTTTTGTGAGGGGTACCCAAGTTCTAGTAAAAGACCAGATAATGCAACTGCAGAATGTCGACAAACTCCAACAGTTTTACCTTCTGAAGATGCTTGAAGATATCTAACGGGAAGAATGGGGCGTTCAAAACCCCTTAAGTCTGATGCTTTTTCCATGATGCTCGTACTTTCCGTGAGTCCCGCTTGTATGATTTCGTCATCGTAATTGCCTTTAGATAGTTGAATAGAAAGTTGAGTGATTAATTCTTTGCGCTCTTTGTTGCTGAGTTTGGTGTAAACAGTTTCTGAACCCTCTTTAGGGAGAAGGGCGCTTACATAAGAGTCATAGTTATTTTTATCATTAGGGTTGGTGTTGTCAAAATCATAGATGCTAAACTCTTTTCCAGTTTGAAAATGTTTTACCTTTGTTAGCATTCCAAGTTGGCCGAGCTGTCCTTTAGAATTTAAATATACAGGAGAAAATGTAACTGCACCTGTTTCAGACTCTTCTCTCAAAATCCTTTGTAATGCAGGACTTGTTGGATCTGAAGCATGCTCTTTTACTTTTGCAACGGCTCCTTGATAACCAACATTTGAAGTGAGTAACTCGTTTACGATCAAAGTTATTTTATTTTTATTTTTTTGAGCGGCTAATGTTTTTATGCGTTCATAAAGAGAGGGGACACTTTCAAGTTCTCTGATGGGAGTTTTTTTAGCAGCTGCATTGAGCCTGGGAATTTCAAATCCTTTTTCCTGAGTGCGGGTAGAAATATGATTGGCTAAACCTGCGGAACTAAAATCTCCTGCAAAGAGTGGAAACTCTTCCTTAGCTTTTTTAGAGCTGCTCATCCAAGCTGCAAGAGTTAAAGCATCTAATTTAACTTCTCTCGTTATATACTCGCCGACAAATATGCTCTCTCTTCCGACTTGATTTGCATTGCTCATAGGGCCCATATGAAATCTGGAATAAAGAGGGTTTGTGGGAATTTTGGGTGCTTTGAATTTTTTCCATTCTTTTTCTACAGCATCTAAACGAGAGTTGATATGTGCTAAATTAATATTGGCCTCATCATCATAGGCTAGATATTCTTCTAAGTGATTCTTGCTTGGTGCGAGTAGTGTTCTACCTTTGAAGTCTTTAATTTCTCTTCCAGATAAAGCCATGGCTACGTGAATGTAACTCACCGTGGGGTGTCCAAGAAGTTTTGCCATATCATAAGCGCGGTTCATCACTTCAATTGCATCGGGAGTTAAGTGAGTGTCAGGAGAATGAATAATTCCTTGTTCAGGAGCCTCATTATGATTCTCATCTTCAAGTTCATCTCTGCAATTAGAAGCTACGAGCGAATAAACTAAAAAGAAATAAAGCAGAAGGCCCTTTAAGCTCACTTATTAATATCGGTATATGTAGCCAAGGGTTTATATATAATGACCTATAGAAAACATATAAAATTAGGGCTGAATCTGATTTTTTGCTTTGTTGTCGCTAGGAGTGCTTTTCTCCCTCCACGCGCTTTGACTGAGCCAAAATTGTGGCGTGGCGGTAATGTGTTTGATACGAGCAATTTCTTCTGCTGAAAAATCAAATTCTTCAAAAGTCTCACCGCTTTCAAGGAGATTTTGCCAAGATCCAAAAAGTGCTCCTGAGCTGTAAGTATCGGCATAGATTTTTCTGCTAAACAATTTTGCAGGCGAAAAGAGAACTTCTCTAAGAGCGGCTTTGCTTTCTTCAGCAGAACTAATAACTTTCATTTCAAAACGACCTAAGAATACGGCCCCTCTGTGGGTAAGGCCTGTGCGTTTGAAGAAATCTTTCTTTAAATAAACAGCGAGGGCTGTGTTTAAACTTTTAAAGCTCTTCTCGAGTTCTTCTTGTTTTTTAAATTCTACAAATAAAAGAATTTTTGTAGGTAAAAAAGAAAAGTGAATGATGCGCAATCCAAAGCGACGTGCGCGTTGGCAGGCTTTTTCGAAAACTTCAAAAAATTCCGGATTTCGAATATCTCCAAAAGCACTACGAATTTTAAGCGTGATAAGCAAAGGTCTTTGGCGGCCCACGCGTGGGCGCGATAGGTGAGAAACGAAGGCTGAGCTTTTGGGTCGCCCTGCGCCACTTCTAGATCCTCCCCATGTGCTTTTAGACTTTATTTGTTTAGACACAAAAAATGATTTTAGGTGAGTTAAGTCAGTCTTTGAAGTTAAAGCGTAGGGGATCTTATTCTATGGCGCGATGCACTAGAAGAGCTTGTTAAGAAGATCACAGGAGCTATTTGCTTTAAAGGAGTGCTAAGAGGGTATTCATCGTTAAGGGGTTATACGGAGGGTTATGCAGGTCGCAATCAATCAAAGTTTCAAACGTCTTTTATCAATAGTCTTATTCGTTGGAGTTATTTCTGCTGCTCATGCACAAGAAGAACCTATAGCGCCCGTAGTGCCTGAGCCCACTCCGGAGAAGGTTCCAGAATCTGTAGAAAAGGGCATACTTCCTTTTAGTCGTATTGTTGAATCGGCCATTTCTAAAACGGTTGATTCACCTTTTAAAAACCAAGCGCTTGGTTTGCCAAAGTCTAATACTTTGCACGTCGATCGCAAAACGCGTGTTTATACCTACTCTCCATTGGGACTTATTAATTTGCATAACAATGCACGTGGCGGAGAAGGGCTGTTGGGTGAAGACCCCCAGCGTGATGCAGATGCCAACGATGGCAAAGACGAAACTGCTTTTGAAGAGATTGGTGCGCCCTTGGATGCCGCCCATCTTGCAGAGTTTAAAGTGTGTGCCAATTCGCGCACTGAGCAAGGTGTGAACGACATCAATGCTTATTGGATGTCGGCACTCAGCACAGTTGCCTATTTAAAATATCCACTCGCATTTGAAAGATTAAAAGGCATGGGCTTTGAAAAGATTCTTTTTGTAGAAGGTCCCTCAGACGTTGAAGTCTTTGTGGCTATGAAACTTCCTAAGAAGAACGCCAAGGGGGAGATCATTAAGGATAGCGGATTGAGCGTTGTCAGTTTCAGAGGAACAGATGACATCGAAGATTGGCTCATCAACTTAGATGCTACAACTGAAGATATTAATCATCACAGCCACGAGGCGTGGTTGCACGAAGGTTTTGCTTACGCGTTGAACGAAGTTTACTCAGAAGTGATCAAAGCTCTAGATTTAAAAAATAATCCCTCACCTCTTTTCATTACCGGACATAGCATGGGTGGCGCTTTGGGAATGCAAATGGCAATTCGAATGATTTCTCGCGAATCAGAATTCGCAGAACCTTTGTTGAGTTCTAAAGACGATCGCTTGCGTGGTCTTTATGTGTTTGGAATCCCTCGCGTTGGTAACGTTTGGGCGCGCAACATTCTAGATAAGTACATGAACCGCACTAAAAACGTGGCTATCAATATTCATACAAATGCAGACCCTGCTACTAAAGTTCCTTTTGATTGGATGGGCTACAAGCGCTTTGGTTCGCAAGTTCATGTGCCCTACAGTTCTAACTATGATTTAGATTATGGAAATCGTAGCACTTGGAATTGCTATAACGACGTAGATTATAAAGGTCCCAGTGCCTTTTCTGTGGATATGCTCTACACCAGCAAGGAATCGCACAAGATGCGCAGTTACGTGAGACACTTCTCTCCGTGGAGAGCTCGCCTTGCAGCGCAGGCTTCTTGCGAAGATCCTGTGCCTGTGTGGGGCGCTCGCTTTGTTGAAGAAAACCCAGTGGGCTTTCATCACTTACGCCCCGTTAGCCAAATGAATCGCAGTGCTTGCGATTACAGTGCCCTCACCTGGGGCGGCAACGTCCAATTGTAAAAAAGGCGTCAGAGACCTTTTCGACACCCCTCCGCTACCTTTTTAACATTGTCGAAAAGGTGCCCGAGGGTAGTCGAAAAGGTCTCTGACGCCTAAATGACATTCTTTACATTCATTAAATGAAGGCTCGCGGGTATTTATGCGAATTCGCGGACCTTTTTCGGCATCTGTGTCTAGAGTTTGTACACCTGAGTGTTAAATTACCGTTAACCCTAGGTTAAGCCCCCCTTTGAATGTGCGGAGAGCAGGCACGGCGATTGCAACTCCCTACTTGAGGGATATTTGGGTGAAAAATTTAATCTTAGTTATACTTCTTTTTACAACTGCGTGTATGCAATCGCGCAAAGGTATTAAAGGCACCGAGGAAGCTTGGGTATGGGGCGCTGTGGATATGTGCGATACCTATCCAGACTGTGAGAACTCATCTACTTATATGGTAGGTAAGTTGCACTTTGATTCCAACATGATGGTTTTCAAAATAGAAAAACTCCCTGCTGATTTTGATTATTACCAACTCGCATCTGACGAGACGATCACTTACCGCATTTTAGCTAAGCGCGATGGTGAAGGTAGCTGGCGTCGTATGAACTGGATCTCTTCTTATGAAGATCGCAGATTGGGTCTTACTGAAAATATGGAACTCAGTGTGGGCGACATCGTTCGTGTGAAACCTCCTGTAGGATATATTGAACAGTACAATCGTTGGATTTTAGAGCGCGTAGTGACCAAAGCCGGCAAGGCTCAGGCATATGGAACGGGCGAGCGCTTACTCGATATTCAAGTTCAGTACGCGGAATTACAAGATAAATAGAGCTCTAAGCACCTTTTAGCAGCATCCCAAGCCCCATTTTGATGTGGGTTGGGGTGCTTGCTTATGATAATAATACCCATTGAAAATATGCCGTATGTAAACCCACTCCCTAACGGGGTTTACCTTGATAATAATGCCAGCATGCCCCTCTTGCCGAGTGTAAGAGAGTCGCTTGTGCGCGCCTTAGATAGCACTTACGACTTGGCCAATCCTTCCTCCATTCATAAGCCTGGTCAACGCGCTAAAGAATTGCTCTATCACTGCAAAAAAGAACTCAGCGAATACTTGGGTACGCGCGATACAGAAGAATGGATACTTCTTTCGGGTGCAACCGAAGCTATCAATACGGTTCTTAGAACTTTCGAAAACAAAAACGTCGCTTATTCTAATGTGGATCATTCAGCGGTTGTAGAAAGCATTGCAAAAATTCCTTGGTCTTCTAGCTTTGAACTCAAAGTTAAAAGTTCTGGCCAACTCTGTGAAAAGAGTTTGGTACAATTTGAATCTTATCTTGATGCTCTTTTGGAAAAGCAAGAAAGCTGTTTGCTCAACTGGCAGTTGGTAAATAACGAAACAGGATTGATGTTTCGTTTGGAAATTCTTGAAGCTTTAGTGAGAAAATACAATCAAGGCCAGCAACGTTTGTTCGTGTTGGTAGATGCGGCACAGGCTCTGGGTAAATTGGATGAGTCTTATGTGAGAAGAGCCATGCACTTGGCCGACTATGTGGTGTTTTCTGCTCACAAAATTGGTGGGCCCACTGGTATTGGTGCTTTATGGATGCGTGAAGGAATTCCTTTTGCTCCCCTTGTTCAAGGTGGCAATCAAGAAAAGCGTCGACGTGCAGGTACACACAATACCTTGGGTATAGTGGGACTTCATGCAGCTATTAAAGACTGGAAACTTAATTGTGAAAAATATCGTGCGCACATGTTGGATCTTAAAAAACGAGCTTTCTCACAGTTGTCTCGTATAGAAGGCTTTACTCTTCACGGAGAAGCCACCTCAGCGGGATTATGTAATACTTTGAATTTTCATTTTAGCGGATGCCGCGATGAAAGTTTATTGCTCGCTATGGATTTAGAGGGTTTTTACCTGTCATCGGGCTCTGCTTGTAACTCTGGTTCGCTCAAGCCTTCGCGTGTGCTTTTAAATATGGGTGTGAGCGAAGAAGATGCGGTGTCCTCCTTGCGTCTTTGCGTAGGACCTCAAAGCACTGAACAAGAAATAGATTTATTTTGCGAACGCATTGAACACCGTGTTCAACATATTCGCGAAAGTCGCACAAAGTGGGCAAACGTATTGCCGGAAATGAAAGAAGTAACAGCGTAATGACAAACAATAAAACGCGCGTTGTGGTGGCTATGTCCGGAGGGGTTGACTCCTCAGTTGCAGCAGCACTCTTGAAGCAACAAGGTTACGACGTTGTAGGCATGGCCTTACAAGTGACAGATTATTCCAAGTATCACAAAGAAGGTAGCAAGGGCACATGCTGCAGCTTGCAGGATATGGACGATGCTCGTCGAGTGGCAGAAGCTTTGCAAATTCCTTTTTATGTAGTGGATACTGAAAAAACTTTTGATGCCAACGTAGTGGATTATTTTGTGAGCGAATATGCTGCTGGCAAAACACCCAATCCCTGCGTTCAGTGCAATACGCGCGTAAAGTTCAATGCTCTTTATCGCAAGGCGATGGATTTAGATGCTGAGTATATTGCTACGGGGCACTTTGCAAAAATTGAAAATGATCCCGTGCAAGGCTACAAGCTTTGTCGCGGCAAAGATCAAAATAAGGATCAAAGTTATTTCTTATTTAATTTAAATCAGTCGCAACTAGCGCGCACGCTTTTTCCCGTGGGAGATTTAACTAAAGCCGAGGTTCGTGCCCTAGCGCGTGAATGGAACTTACCTGTAGCAGAAAAGGCTGAAAGCCAAGAAATCTGTTTTGTTCCCAACAATGATTACGCCAAGTTTATTGAAGAGCGTATTCAGAACGGAACAGTGACTCGCAAAGACGGGTTTATTGTCACCACACAAGGCAAGCTCTTGGCTCGTCACGATGGAATACATCAATTTACTGTAGGTCAGCGTCGTGGTCTTGGACCAGCTCTTGAAGCAGCTCAAAAATTGAAACTTAAAGTAGAAGATCTATTTGTAGTGAGTATTGATGGTGATAAAAACCTTGTAACACTTGGCACAGCAGAAGAGCTGCATCGTGCCGAATGTGATTTGAATCGAGTAAACTGGATTAACGATCCCGAAAAATTAGTTTCAACTCGCATTCAAGTGAAGATTCGTTATCGTACTTCGCCTGCTGAAGCCGATATTGTGAAAGATGAATCGGGCAATTTTAAATTAAAATTCGTCGCTCCGCAGCGAGCCATTACCCCTGGACAGGCCTGTGTATTCTTTCAAAATGATTGGTGTTTAGGCGGCGGTTGGATTAGCTGATAATTTGCTGTTACTCTGTTCTGCATGGCAACGGCTAAAAAGAAAAACAAAAACGTTATAGTGATTGCAGCCCTCGTGCTTGTGATAATTGCAGTGGGTGCTTTCTTTGCAATCAAAGGCGGAAAAGGAGCAGGTAAAATGACAATCGTACCCGGATTAGAGTCTGAAACTCTTACAAAAGCAGATGGCGCAGCTATCCAAAAAGGACAGCTTGCAAAGGTTCACTACACAGGTTGGTTAACAGACGGAACTAAATTTGATTCTTCTAAAGATCGTAACGAACCCTTCGAATTCAGAGTGGGTGATAGACAAGTTATTCGTGGTTGGGATCTTGGCGTAGAAGGCATGAAAGTGGGCGAAGTTCGCAAACTTACAATTGCTTCTGACCTAGGTTATGGCGAGCGCGGAGCAGGAAACGTAATTCCTCCTGGAGCTACTTTAGTTTTCGAAGTTGAGCTTTTAGGCATTTCTGATTGAAAAAACTTTTATTCTTAATTTTGGGGCTACAACTCGGACTAGAAGTTGCTTTTGCGCAAACGCGTGTATCGGTTGTGGCCTACAATGCAGAAAATCTCTTTGATACAGTTGACGATCCCAAAATTCAGGACGAAACCTATTTGCCCTTAGCCTTTAAAAAAAGCAACGAGGCCACTCATAATAGCAAATGTAAAAGTGCCAACTCACGTGCGGGTGGACGCATGTGGGAATGTCTATTCTTGGATTGGAACGCAGATATGCTATCTGCAAAAATGGCAAATTTAGCAAAAGAAATATTCGCTGCTCCCGGGGGCAAAGGGCCCGATGTTTTGATTCTCTCCGAAGTAGAAAATCGCAGTGTTGTTGATGAGTTTAATAAAAAACACTTAGCAAAAGCGGGATACACCGTAACTCATATGGATTCAAAAGATGAGC
>CAZIFW010000047.1:0-18285 GCA_964538275.1 uncultured Bacteriovoracaceae bacterium | reverse complement strand
CAGATCCACAACTTATCTAGTATTTAGAAACGTGCTTGAAGAACTTAACGACCTGAAAAACCTTGAAGCTTGGTCAAGCGTAAAGAAGCATCTAAAAAATTTGAGTCTTGCCTAATGACCGCTTCATATCGCGATCTAGCCTGAGGAAACATCTGCAAAGCTTCGAAGCTGAGAGCCATCAAATAATTGGCTGCGATTAAGTGATGTTTTTCTGTCAAAGGTGACTGACCAAGTGCCAAAACTTCGGTGAAACTCTCTAATTCGTAGGAACATCTCATTTCAAAAATGAGTGCTGAAATATTGGCAGAATCTAAGCTTCGATATCTTTTAATGGCTGTGCGTGCTTCGGTCCATAAACCTTGAATGGAGAGTGAGACTGCGAAATCCAATCCCATTTTTAAAAACTCTGAGTCGCTGAGCTCCATCAGATATTGAAAATCTTTATTAGGCTGCACTTCGGGCGAACCCAACTCTTTGTCGCCCAATTCACGCAAAAGTTTTTCTCGAAGATCTTCAATATCTCTGGACATAGCTACATTCTACGCCAAAAGGGGTCGAGCTAACAGCCTGACCCCTTTTGCACTTTTTATATTTCTAAAAAAATACAGCTATTGAATTGCAGGTGCTACAGCAGGAGCCGGACTCGCTGCTTGTAATGCTTTTGCTTCTTCCACCAGCGGTTGGAGCACATCGCTTGGCACCTCGCCTGCCTTAATTTCACTCAGAAGATCGGCAACTTTTTTCTTAGCTTCTTCAATATCATCATTTTCGTAAAGCCACATACCGATGAGCACCATGTCAATCGCAAGAGCTATGTAATAAGTAGGACGCAAGCGTGAATTCCCCACTGAGATAGGAGGCAACCGATCACCTGCTTCAATCGCTTTTTCTATAGGAGACAAAATACCTTGAAAAAGTTTTTCGCTACTATTTTTTTCAAAATTGTAAACTTCTCTCAAAAAACTGCGCACTTGCTCGTTTGTATCGCGTGCAAAACATTCTAAATAAGCTGCTCCAAAACGATTGTTGCCAATCCTATCCGAAATATAGCGAATACGCGTGTACATCCATTGACGATATTCAGGAGTTTCTGTATCCACCTCCGGTCCTTTAGATGGATTCACTTCTGCTTTCATGGGAAGTTGAGCTTTTTGATGAAGACTATCATCTACAAAATTTTTCACGTCTGTAAGATAGCTTTCCGTTTTCATTCTACGAAAGCCTTCAAACATAATGGAACTAGCTGCGTTCCAATCTCTCTTGATAGCTGCTTGAGTAGCAAGTGGAATTCTTTTCATCAACTCAGGCAATAAAACCAACGAATCCCATCCTATTTGAAAAGCAACTGCCAAACTTTCACGATAAAGCACTTCTACCGTGTAATTTTTTTGAATCTCAGGACTGTTATGAACTTGATACATAATATCGCGTAAAGGAGGAGGTCCCTCTTCTAAATCTGGATTTAAAATATGATATGCCTTTGTCATTCCCACATTGGCGCGTACCTGAGCTACACCTTCTCTCCATTTTTTTTCTGCATCAGAATGTATGGCTGCACTTTGACCCACATCTGGCCCAAGAAAAACACCTTCTTGCATAGCCATGGCGGATTCTAAAACTCCTCGAATAGCCATTCCACGAGCTGGAGTATCATTCGCCGCGGGAGCAAAAGCTATTCCATCAATGATAACATCGGAACGAAGGTGGTAATCTTTTGAATTTAAATACGCTACTACTGGAATGTAGCTAGCAATGTTCTCACCAATTTCTGCTTTAAGCACAGTGTAGAGCGAGTTGAGCCACTTGTAAGTTGCATCTACTTGAAGAATCAATTCATCTTTGCTGACTGGAAAATTAGGGTCATTCAAATCATCATTCATTCGACGAAGATTTGTAATCGCCTCTTGATCGCGAAGTAGGTAAGTATGATCGGGACGCAATTTTTTAACGACGTTGCGAATTGCTTCTGAAACTCTACGCTTCGCTTCTGGAGGAAGAGTTTCGATTGAATATTCAAGCCCCTCTTCTTGAACTACAACCACATCGCCCTTCATTTTTTCTAGCTCATCTCTTAAAGCTCTAAATGCGCTTCGAGCTTCGTCTGTGGGTTTTAACTTTCGATAAGAAATCTCCACTCGAGCCATTGTGGAACGAATCAATCCAATAGCGCCTTTTATGTCTCCAGTATGAATAAGATTATCGAGTTCTGCTACTCGGCTATCTCCAATTTCATCCACTCGAAAATTTGTAGAACCACGGATAGCTCTAAATAAATCAGCCGCATTCATCCACGTTGTAGATCTAAAAGGAAGTAAATTTGCCACACTTGAAGCATTCGTATTGAGGTGATGCAAGCATCTCCCCATGGCTTTAGAAACTGGCCCAGGAGAGGCGTTAATTATTTCTAAATTTAAAGAAGTGAATGCCAAGAAACCAATTGATAACTTTAATTTTTTCATTTGCACCACAGAAAGGCTTAGACGAGTAAAAGGGTCTTCTCGACCAAAAAAAGACTTTTTAAGGGCTTAAAAGCTTATCTTCGATCCATTTTGTGTAGACTTCGCCGTTAGCATAATCGCTGTGCTCTAATATTTTCTTGTGAAGAGGAATATTTGTTTTAATTCCCTCTACAACGCACTCATTTAAAGCACGTAGCATTTTTAAACGAGACTCTTTGCGGTCTACGCCGTAAGTAATAATTTTTGCCAACATAGAGTCGTAAAAGGGTGGAACCGTAAAACCTTGATAAACACCCGCATCAATACGCACTCCATGGCCACCGGGCCAAACAAGAGTTTCTATTTTTCCGGGACTCGGCATAAAGTTGTACGGATCTTCTGCATTGATACGACATTCTATTGAATGTCCTCGTAATTGAATATCTTCTTGCTTGTAACGAAGACGTTCACCCATTGCGACTAAGAATTGCTCTTTAACAAGATCTAAGCCTGTAATCATTTCAGTAACAGGGTGTTCCACCTGAATACGAGTGTTCATTTCCATGAAATAAAAACTTTTGTCTTCATCCATTAAAAATTCACACGTCCCTAAACTTTCATACCCAACGGCTGTAGCAACTGCACATGCGGCTTCGCCCATTTTAGCGCGCAATGCTGCATCAACATGCATGGAAGGAGCTTCTTCAATAATTTTTTGGTGACGACGCTGTAGACTACATTCGCGTTCGCCCAAGTGAATTACATTTCCATAGCGGTCAGCAAGAATTTGAATTTCTATGTGTCTTGGTTTTTCTACAAATTTTTCTACAAAAATATCTGGAGAACCAAATGCAGCTTTTGATTCACTTTGTGCGGATTCAAATGCGCGCTTTAATTCTTCAGCTGAGCGTACCACTCGCATACCGCGACCGCCGCCACCGTTAGAAGCTTTTAACAACACAGGAAAACCAATTGATTTTGCGTAACTTAAAGCATCTTCAACATCTTTTAGAACACCGCTTCCTGGAAGTACGGGCACACCTGCTTTTGAAACAAGTTCACGAGCAGGAACTTTTGCTCCAATTTTTTTCATAGATTCAGGCTTGGGACCAACAAAAGTGATTCCACATTCCTGAACAGTAGACGCAAAATGAGATTGTTCGCTTAAGAATCCATAGCCTGGGTGCACAGCATCTGCGCCCGAAACATCACACGCAGACATAATAGCCACAATGTTTAGATAAGAATCTTTAGCGCGGTTTCCACCTACACAAATACTCTCATCAGCAAGCTTAACGTGCATTGCAGCCGCATCACATTCACTGTGAATAGCTACAGTTTTGATTCCCATTTCACGGGCTGAACGAATAATTCTAAGGGCAATTTCGCCACGGTTAGCAATAAGAACTTTTTTCATAGTACCTCCAGAAAGGACCCTTAATTTACACTTCTTGTTTACTAAAGAGCTTCAACTTCAAAGAGCGATTCGCCGTATTCTACAGGAGAAGCGTCTTCGACGAGAATTTTTACAATTTTGCATTTATATTCAGCTTCGATTTCGTTCATCAACTTCATCGCTTCTAAAACACAAAGTGCATCTCCAGAACTTACAACACCACCCACCTCCACAAAGGGAGGTTTTCCAGGAGCGGGCGCACGATAAAAAGTTCCCACAAATGGAGACTTAATTATACGAGTGCTTGTACTGGGTCTCTTTTCTTCAACAGGAGTAGAAGCAAAAGAAGCAGGAGTTTCAATACTTCTTGTGTGCACTTGTTGAGGAGCAGGCTGTGGAGCGACAGCCTGAGGGCTTTGAGCTGCAACAAAAGCAGGAGCCTCCGCGCCAGCAAATTTTAAATCAACTTCAAATTCTTTACTCTTAAACGAAAAGCTCGCAAGTCCTTCTTCGCGCATAAACTCTGTAAAGCTTCTCAGCATTTCGCGATTTAATCCGCCAATCTGAAGAACAGGAAGAGCTTTTGCTTTTACCTGACTTTTTACTTTTACAGCGCTTTTAGCCTTAGCTTTTTTACTTGTTGACCTTTTCAACGTATTCACCTGTGCGTGTGTCAATTTTAAGCACATCTCCTTCCTTAAGATGCAACGGAACGTTCACAACGTGGCCCCCCTCTACTGTGGCAGGCTTAGATCCGCCTTGAGCAGTATCACCTTTAAAACCAGGCTCACAATAAATAATGGGAAGAGTTACAAACGTAGGCAATTCAATGCTGATAGGTTTATCGTTAAAAAACTGAACACCCACGGGAAGATTTTCTTTTAAGAAAACTTTTGCATCCGCTACTAGCTTTTCACTCACAGAAGTTTGTTCAAAGTTTGTGTTGTCCATGAAAACGTACATTTCGTTTTCCATGTAGAGATACTGCATTTCTTTGTATTCAAGATTGGGCTCTTCAAAACTTTCGTTTGATTTAAATGTTTTTTCCAAAAGTTGTCCGGTTTGAAGATTTCTCAAACGGCAACGAGCAAAGGCACTGCCTTTACCTGGTTTCACATGCTCTGCTTCTAAGATAGTGCATGGATAGTTATCGAGAAGAATTTTAGAACCCTTACGTAAGTCACCAGAATCAATCATACGGACTCAAAATCTAGAGCCCTCTTAACACCTAGTCAAAGGCTAGCAACAAGGCGTTGGAGAATAATCGCCTGAAAGCGCAGTTCGTCTATACGCGACTTAGGGGTATGGTCCCGAACCTGTTCAAAACGACGAGCAGAGCCCCCCCCCACCACGCACATAGCCCATAAGTTCGGGATCTGAGGCCACTTCGGGCGCCATTGCCCTTAAAGCCTCGAGTTCTCTATGGGCACGGTCTTTTTGGCCCAATGACATCAAAGTTTTAATCAGAATTTTCCGAGCCAATAAATTATCAGGATAATAAGTAACAATGGACTCTACTTCGTCAAAAGCTTCTTGAAGCTGTCCTCTATCAAAGAGAATATGGGCCAAAGCAACTCGACCCCCCGCGTAGTACGGATGCCGACGAAGGCCCTCACGGCAGATGCGTTCGGCATCATCTAAACGACCTAAACGCCTATAAAGATCCGCAAGTGGAGCAAAAACACGAGAGTCAGGGTTTTCCTGAAAAATGCGCAGATAATGCTCTAACTCTGCTAAATCAACTTCGGCCATATTTTGAGTATACGAAATCTACGATCAAAAAAGCTTAAGAATTCTGGTCAATTATCCGTCTAATTTGAATCAAACTTACAAGAATTTGTCGGTGGGTTGGAAGCAAAGAAGGTATAGGTATCAACTTGCTCGGAATTGCCACTGCCTCGTATGAGGTGCAGCTTTGTACCGTTGCAACTTCCACTGAATCTATACTTCACAAGTTCTTCTACTGGTTCAGCATCGTTACTTTCGTCTTCTAAATTTAAAATGTTTGTCTTTATACGTGAACGAGCATCGTCATGAAAATACAAACCCGCTTTAGAAACTTTAGTTTCTACACCGTTTGAAACAATCTTTTCACATATTCCGCTGTTGTAATAAACTTCGATATTATCAAATTCATCGCCTTCAAGTACAGCTTCGGCGCCACCTTGTACTATGTAGAGAAGACGAAAGTTTCCATTCGAATAATTTGCAGCTTCTTTAGAAGTTTTGGGATCTTTTTTCCAAACACCAATAATGTTGTAAGTTTTTACGTCACCTTCGGAAGTTTTACATATTCCTTGTTCCGTAGGCATAGGAAGACAGGAGTTCAGCGTAAGAGCTAAGAACAGCAGTAGGACACAACTCCTCATACTTCTATTTTCGCCACTTATTGGGGTCTTGTGAGTTAATTTACTGTTAAGAGACCTTAATAAATTTATTCATCAGCTGAAGGCAAACCTATATCTTCAGATTGGTTTTCAAGGGCCTCTTGAAGCCCTGATGGAGCTAAGCGCACTCGATCTGTGGCAGGAGTAGAACTAGATCCCGTACACAAAGTCCCCAGAGGAAAGTTAGATCCTTGAGGTGGAGGCGCATAATTTCGAGACCACTGAAACTTAAATTTGTAACCACTTTTACCCGGCGTTTGCCCCACAACATAATCAACTGCAAGCTTCACACCACACCCCGAACCACAACCAGTCCAATAGTACTTTTTATCTTTGTTTACTGCCTGACAGTATTGAGGAGTAAGGTCAGGGTAATACTGAGGAGCTAAACTAAGATCCGTATAAGCCTTAGCTTTATCCAAATGAATTTTAAGTTGCTCACAATGTTCGTCTTCCACCCCATCTCCATTCACAGGGGGCGAAACGTCTAAATTACAAGAGTTAAAATGTGCCATGAGTTGTGCAAGCGTGGGATTTTTCGTAGAAGATGCACTAAATACACCCTTAGGCACTATCGTTCGAGGCTTAGAAGCGAAACTATTGTACTCAGGATGACCGACTGCTCGCATATCTAAACGTGATGCTGCTGGATTCATTTTTTTATACATGACTCCGCCTGTGCAAAGACGATCATAGCGTGAGGTACTTGTTTGCATTTTCCATTTGCCATCAATAAATATACATTTTCGACTTGTTACAAAATTACTTTCAGATCCAATACTCTCTAAATTTTTATCTGTTGTTGCGACATTAAAACCAGAACCACCAACTTTAAGACGATTATAAACGTAACCACATTGATAAACTTTTGCACCTGATGTCACATGACAGGATAAGGGCCAAATTTGTTTTTGTTTTTCGTAATCATCTGAGCCTGAAACAAAAGATGGCAATTGTGTCATTGAAACAAAACCCATTGCATCGTCGTTACCATCGCCACCCGGGTCAGATGCCGGTGCCCTACAAACAACACTTCCATCCATATTTATCCCTGCAACAAATTGTCCGCCTGGACAGGTTTGTCCAATAGCAATACTTGTTCCGTCGACTCCATCTCTACCCGCAACTCCATCTACGCCATCGCGACCTGCAATGAGCGGTTCACAAAGTGGTGCACCTGCTTTTGTGATACCCACAAGCACCTGACTATCAGAACACAAAACCCCTTCACTTTCGTTTGAACAAGTAAAAGCGTTTCCGTTAAAAGCAACCACTTGCGAACTTGAACACGTAGGAACTTGCGCACAACTAGCTTGTACACTTCCACCACTTGAAGCAAAACCCACTTGAACTTGTCCCGCAGGGCAACTCATGTCAGCGGACATACATATCGCTTGTTGTGATCCTGCATAAAAACCTAAAAATACTTTTCCGTTTGAACACGGAGAAGAAGCTGCCGTGCATTTTATACTTTCACTTGTAGGATCGTACGCAACTGATTCTCCCTCAGAACAAGAAGTAGGAGCAGAAGAACAAACAGCTGCACCACTTGAATCTACGCCGAGTGCAAGCTGGCCCGAGGGACAGTTCGCCATAGTTTTTACACAATAAGGACGGCCCGATGCCAAGTATCCCATTTTGAGAGACCCCGAAGGACAACTTCCGGTGAGCGTTTTTGACCACTGCGTGCCCATATCAATACTCATGTATTGAGGTTTCATGGCAGCCATTCCGTGGGAAGCTACGTTTTGTAAATTGCGCGCAACTTTTACTACAAAGCGCACATTACCAGGATTTGAATTTGAAGCTGAATTTGTACGCAACATATAGCCAGTAGATTCAAAAGCACACTGAGTAGCGCGAGGTTCTTTTGTACAAATTTGCCCATCAGCATCCAAATATACAGGCTCATCACCCCCGGCAATTTGCTCGCCCATGCTGTCTACAATTGGCACGCGTGCTGCGTGCATTTGAGGTCCAGCAATGCGCGACAACTCAGGATCATTTGCCAAGAGACTTGCATCGACCGCAGGACAATTAAAAGATGTGCTCACTACAGAAGCATCAGGAATACATCCCGAATAAATGCTTCCTACTTCAGGGTCTACACGCATTTTATGAACCCAATCATCTGAGTTACGAGTTAGAGAATTAATTTTACTTCTAAGTTCAATCATCGCAGCTGTTTGCTTTGATGATTTAGAAAGATTCATAACTTGCTGAGAGAGGCCACCTACAAGCATGACGGCCATTGAGACAAAGAACAGCGCCACTATGATCTCTGCAAGCGCAAAGCCCCTTTGCCTTTGAAAATTACGTGCGCGTAAGTATGCTTGCCTTCTCATAGTTTTATTGTAATCGGCATAAAGAGGCTAAATTATTAATATTAGCTTAAGTATTCACAACACATTGTGTTTCAAGTTAAGAAACAACTCAGTTACAACTATGAAATAAGCCTCTAAATATTTTAAAGAATAAAACCAGCAGCGTCGCTATCTTTTTTAAACGTCTTAACAGTGTCGAGGCTCATGTCGTACAAGCTCTTTGTACGAAGCTCGCGATACTTTTCTAAAATAGACCCAGGAACTGTGATGATGTGACAACCAGCTCGGTCTGCTTCGAAAAGATTAAAGACTTCACGAGTGCTTGCCCACAAGACTTCGCAAGCAGGTGCTTTTTCCTTAGCAAGTGCCACTGCTTTTTTAACAAGTGGAATAGGATCGCGCGCGGTATCTGCAATACGTCCTGCAAAAATAGAAAGTATAGAAGGCGCGCCACCTGCAACTGCGTTTACGGTTTCTACAATTTGTTCTTCCGTAAGAATTGCTGTGACGTTAATTTTTACGCCCGCCTGAGAGAGTTCGCGAATTAAATTTGCAGTGCTCTCACCTTTCGTATTGAGAATAGGAATCTTTACGTAAACGTTGCTGCCCCAGGGAGCAATCAATCGAGCCTGACGAGCCATCTCGGGAATATCATCTGCAAAAACTTCAAAGGACAAAGGTTTTTCTTTTACAAAGGTAAGAATTTCTTTACAGAAAGAAACGTAATCCGTAATTCCAGCTTTCTTCATCAAAGAGGGATTTGTTGTCATGCCTGCTACTTCAGGATCAGAATTGTATTTCAACATTTCTTCTTTAAAGGCCCCGTCGCAGTAAAGTTTGATTTTGAGTTTCTCAAATGACATGTCAGTTTTTTTACTTCATCGATCAAAGCTTGTCGCCCCAAAGAAGATAACTCTTTGCATCCAAAAAATACTGATCATATATAAGGGTTTAAGGATCTTGCTTCTTTAATCCAAAATTTTTTATTAAAAAAAAACCACACACCATACAATTGTATGGTACTAATAAATGTATGTGGCCTAGCGTTCTTTCAATCAACCTCCTCTCCCGATCTTTCTTTCTTAACCCCACCCAAAGGACTCTCCCTATCTCAAGAGCTGACTCCAGTCCCAGCTCACGCAATCGCGGAAAGAACGCTAGGCACCAGATTTCTGCTCCTCTTCAAATTTTCGTCAAAACTTCGGCTCAATTGAACAAGACGAGAAGAAGTGACAAAAACAGCAGTGCAGCAAAGTCGTTTTTTTACCTTCAAGGGCTACTCTCTCGCTAATATGCGCTCTTTAATAACTGCACGGAGGTAATTTATATGAATAAATTATTAGTACTTAGTGCCCTTATTACATCAACACTGTCTTTTGCTAACACTTACCAACTAGACCCCACTCATACCAACATTGGTTTTGAAGTGTCTCACCTTGGAATCACTAAGGTTCCTGGTAAGTTTACTGACTTTAATGGAACTTTTGAGTTCGACGAAAAAACTCAAACAATGAAAAACCTTAAAGTAGAAATCAAGACGGCATCTGTTTACACAGCTAACCTTGATCGCGATAAGCACCTTGCAGGTCCTGATTTTTTTAACTCTGCAAAAAAAGGCCATGAAGTTGCTACATTCGTAGCAAAAGGCCCTTTCAAACTTTCTGATAAACCTGTTGAAGGAAAACTTACTCTCAACAAAAAAACTCACACTGTTCCTATGATGATTACCTACAACGGTATGGCTAATTTCATGGGCACAACTAAAATTGCTTTCGACGCAACTGCCATGATTGACCGTACTAAGTTTGGCATGAACTGGAATAAAGAAGTTGAAAACGTTCAAAAACCAGGAATGGTTGAGAGCGCTGCGAACAAAGCTAAAGAGTGGGCAGTTGGTAACGAGATCGCTATCAAAATCCACGTTGAAGCAGACCAAAAGATGACAGACAAGAAGCTCGCTTCTCAATAAGCCCTACGAATTTAAAGTACTTCAAAATACCCAGTCCCCTTTAAAGGGAACTGGGTATTTTTTTGCCTATTTTTTAGTTTCTACAGTTTACGCAATGGCCAATTCGGGCTTTTTCGTGTTACTTAAATGGATACGAGCAACACGTTCGGCGATTAGCGCAGCCTGGTAGCGCATCTGCTTTGGGAGCAGGGGGTCGTAGGTTCAAATCCTACATCGCCGACCAATTTTCGGTAAACGAAAAGTGGAAGACCCCAGAAACCCAGAGAACTCAAATACATAAATAACGGTAGAGGAGACGCTCTCGAAGAAGCGAGATTTCTCCAGATTTCACACACTCACCCCAGTTGGCTACATTTGTGCTACATGGTGGCTTCATGGCGACAGAACATAAGATTAAGAATAAGTTAGCAATAATCGATCCGCTACGACTTCATTTTCTAAAGTCTGATCTTTCATTTGAAATCTACGTAACATAGATCTTCCGCAATTAACAAAAACCTCAGTTTCAAACAAACCCTTAGGAATTGGCAAATCACAAAGGGTGTCTCCAGATTTTTTTGTGCCATCAATACTTAAAGCAAAATAAACCCCTCTAGACTTCAACTCTCCAATAACCTCAAAAAGTTCGCCTAGAGAAAAGGACTGAGCTCCGTATAAAATAGTTTGGCTGTGTACATAGGGAGGGTCCGCATAAACCAAGTCACCCCGCTTTGCAGACTTTAAGACTTCCTTATAATCACCATGGACAAAGGATGTCCCTCTGACTCGTTCCTTCCATAGATCTACTCTATTGCTAAAACTTTCAGAGCTGACTGGTTCATGCACCCCACAGGGAGTCGACATGTATCCATCAGCCTGTCGAAACCTAACTACACCACCGTAACAAGTTCTACACAGGAAAACCAAGTCCGCACCGCTAGGCTTTTTATTATATGAAGCCTTTATTCGCTCGTAAATTTCCACCTTGTTATCGTTGCTTACTTGATTTCTACGTTCGGAATACCACTGCTTTAGTTGTTCAGGATTATTTTTGAGAGCATCAAAAATTTCATACAATGGCATAAAAACATCAGATGCTACGCCTTTTTTTGGAGCTAAAGTTCCAAGAACCGCCCCACTACCAAGAAAGGGCTCAAAGTAGGTGTTAAAATTCGCTGGAAAATACGACACGATTTCGTGTGCAAATCTTTGTTTATTTCCAATCCATTTCAATAGCTGAGTTTTAAATGGCTGAACTTGTTTTAATGCGCCAACATAGTTTTCGCTGCCGATCTTTAGTCGACTATCCGCTGAGGGCTCATTCATTAAAAAACTTAGTTGCATCGTACTGTTGTCCCCTCTTTTGTTTAACGCTGGCACTCTTATATATATCCTAATTTGGGATATTACAATAACAATAATACAATTCATCATCATGGCAAAGCAACGGAAACCTAAACAATATAGGCATCTGTTGGCACTGCTGCGTGAAGTCCGACAAAACGCTGGGTTAACTCAAACCGAGCTAGCCAACAAGCTAGGTAAGCCACAAAGCTACGTCAGCAAATATGAAGCGGGCGAACGCTCATTGGACCTAATGGAGTTATTGAAGCTGTGTGCCACCATTGGGATTCCCCTAACTAATTTTGTTGCAAAGTTCGAGAATTATAAAGATGAAACCTAATAAGCTATTTTTAAGCCAACCCAAATCATTCTGGGCAAATGTTCGCACAATTAGCCAAGGAGTTGGATACACACAACGCAAACAAAGTCAGATAAAAATCCCAACAATCGCCGAAATTCAGAAAGTTTATTCATCTCTAGAGCTAAAAACAGATCACATTATTGATTCCTCGGGCAAGATCACTCAAACGGGTAAACTTCTTTTTGATTATTTCCATTATCGAGCAGAAGTTCTCAACAAAAACGTTCAGCCCCAACTTATGGATGCTGATGAAGCCGAAAAGCTCTTCAACGAGTTAAGATTAAAACTAAAACCTTCGTGCCCAATACCCATGAATAAACAGAAGGGCAAAAAGAAAAAACCTGCTTTTTTAACTGGGATAGTAAATATGCTTATAGAGCATAACGCCAAAGGGATGGAATGCGACTACGACCCCAGAGCATTAACCACTGTTACAACGAACGGCAGTCCTGTTAGGACACTCGCTCGTCGCGTCGATGGCGCCTTTCCATCAACCACCAACCCCATAGCAGTGTGGGAGATAAAAGAATATTATTACACGACCACATTTGGTAGCCGCGTAGCAGACGGAGTATACGAAACCTTACTTGATGGGATGGAACTAGAGGAACTGAGGACCTCCGAGAATATAGAAGTAAAACATTATCTCATGATAGATTCTCGTTTCACTTGGTGGGAATGTGGACGATCTTACTTGTGCCGTATTATCGACATGCTCCATATGGGATACGTTGATGAAGTATTCTTCGGTAAGGAGATAGTAAAAGAGTTGCCCAATGTTGTTGGAGAATGGGTTGCTGCCCACAAAAGTAGTCAGAAGCCAATGATTGATAAAAAATAGCGCTACCGTTTGATTTTCTTCTTCTTTACCGCAATAGGCCGATCTTCTATCGAGTGCAATCTTTGAACCTTGAATAACACAGGCTGCCCCTCAACAGTTTCAACGTGAACATCAACTATGAAAACCTTATTGAATATATTTTCCTTAATCCCCAATATCTCAGCTTTAATCTTCGCATTAGAAAACTCTACCTTTGTTGGATTTGTTGATATTGACTCGATTACAACTCGATCCCCTGATCTTTGCTGAGTCACGCGGTCGCTTGTTCTTTTAAAATACAGCGCAACTTTGTCAGCACTATTTGCAGATGGTTTTTTCTTATATGATTTAGCCTCGTCTAGCCGCTGAACAACTCTCCGAGCATCATTGGAATTTATATTCAAATTCACAGTTAAATTTTCGATATGGTTATTTCCTATAGTCATTTGGCCATTGGAGTCTTTGGCCACTACTTGTAAAACTTTGTTAAAATCACCTATTTCGTTGGACTCAAATTTTTGAGCTATTTCTGCAGCATGCTTTTTTTGAAAAAAATCTACTGCTGACTTCAGATATTTTATATATTTAGGAATAAGTTTAATTGACTCATATGTGGCCAGCAAACCAGGACCTAGGACAGCAAAATCAATTTCTATACTTCCTTCCCTTACTCTCGATATACAGAGATCATGAGACAATGCGCTTTCTGGCCCGCCAGTACTCTTTCTATACAAACTCGATAAGCCGGAAATTGCATCTGCAAATACATTGGCCTCAATCGGATCTTTGTAGGTGATTCGAATAAAAAATTCACCATCATGGCGTGAAGCAATTATCTTTTTTGGCATTAAGACCTTTTCGGCTTTTTGAATGTTACCTTTAAGCTAAGCACCAGAGTCGCAACACAGAGCGGCATGCACAGAAACGTGATAAATGAATTCGGTATTTTAACTATTCTAAAAACATTAAAATAACTTCACTTACTTAAATAGCCCCCTACACCCTCGGGCCCAAACTCATGAAAAACTCAGACATAACCCCAATCGCCTGAGAAGTAATCCAGCAGCGCTTAAACCTTCCATGCCTTGAAATGGTTATCATCCCAGCCTTTTCAAGAACTGATACGTGATGTGAAAGAGTTGGCCAACCAATACCTAAACCTCGTCCCGCCTCTTTAATCGTGCAGCCTCGCCCTTTTCTAGGTTTACCCACCCCGATAGTCCCATGTCTTGCGATGTTGCGTATAATGCGAATTCTAACGCCTACGGAGAGGGCTGCAAAAATGCGAGCAAGCTTTGGAGCGGGGGTATCGTTCATTCTATAGAGCAGAGCCTGAGACTTCGACATATATCGAAGTATAACTTAGCTAAAATAATCTATACAAGTGGCATTTGTGAGCAGATTTTTCTTGGGGAAACTAAGTAACTGCTGGTACAATATTTATGAGGGCAAAGCTTTGCCCAGAAAAAAGAAAGGAGGCCGGATCAGATTTTTGGTTTTGAATTGTGTGGGAACTTGTAGCCTTGAACATCTACTACTTTCACACAGTGAAAATAAAAAATCAAATTAAAATTTCAAACAAAATAAAAATATAAATAGAAATCATTTTTAACTTTGGCCGACAAGCTAAGGCGCTGCTTTGCCTACTTCGCAAATGCGTTTTGCGAAGTAGTGCTTTGTCGTGCTCGCTTGTCTTGATGGCCACACAAACAAGAAAGGAGAACCCATCATATGGGAAGGAATACCTATGCGTAGAATCGCTAAGGGCTGTTTAGCTATTGCACTTGGAATGAATACTGTCGCGTTTGGCATGAAGCTTAACGGAAGTAACTATGCAGGTAATCTTGCATGGGACATTGTCAGTGCCTACCTCACGCTACAGTTCTGGATCATCGCACTTGCTGTTTTTGCTGCAATTACATTTACAATTGTGAAAAACGTCTTTTCAGAAAAAGAGAACAAGGAAAGCGTGGAGGAAATGCCGCAGATACAGCCCACATGTCACCTTGAAACATTAAAAGCTCAACGAGAAGACATTCAGCCGCCCAAAGAAATACCCAAAGACGTGCCCACAAAAACATCTGAGCCACCAAAACCACTTGGCAAAGAAGATTTAAAAAAGAGAGTTCTTCAAGAACTCACAGGAAGGAGTGATATTTGAGAATACAAAAAAGAGACAAAGAGCTTCTACATTTACTGCATCGCTATGGGCTACTTGAAACAAGACACATTCATGCAAAATGCTTTCGTGGGATTGCACCAACAACTATGTATAGGCGGCTAAGAAAACTTGAAAAGGATGAACTCATTTGCAGATCTGTGGGACTTCGCAATGGTGTAGCTGCATATTATTTGGGCAAAGCTGGAGCAACAGCGATAGGTCAGAATGTTTTAGCAAGATTCACAAACAGAAACGCCTTTGAGCATGAGCTAGCAATAGCAGATTTCAGAATGGCATTGGAGTCTGTCGATATGTGCAACGAGTTTATATCTGAGCGGCAGGTGAGAAAGAACTTTCTGTGGACGAAATCATCAAGACACAGAGATCAGGTAATACCCGATGGTATTTTGATTGAAGAAGCTGAAGGAAAGCTATCAACAATTGCACTTGAAATGGAACTCAATCCAAAGTGTGCAAAACGCTATAAAGGTGTTTTTGAAGAGTACCGCTATATGCGAAGCGTAGACTATGTTTGGTATGTCGTGCGTGATCTTTCAATAAAAGGCTCAATAACTAAGACGTGGCTTGATGTGCAGATGTTTGATTACTCACCAAAGCTAATTATCACGGAGCAAAGCGACATCTTGTCAAAACCCACAAACGCAACGCTTCACTTTGTTGATGGATCGACTACAAAACTTCAAGACTTCTTTGGACCAAAATCTTCAGAGGGCGAGCTGCTCAATGATAGAGAAAATCTTGCTCAGTGCGTGAGCACTTTGAATGGTGAAAATCTGCTTCGGAACAATATTTAAAACTGCTTTTACTTCAATGCTTTAACGGCAATTCAACTTGAATACGCGGGACGCTCCCCGCCCGCTGACCACTCTCCATCTACATTACATGGATAGAGAGTGGTCAGCGGGCGGGGAGCTAAGGGCTAGATCGGGATTACTGGGAATTAAAAAAAAAGAAAAAATTAGGAAATAAGAAAAGGGAAAAGAAGAAAATGGGAACAAGAAAAAAGAAAAAGTTATATGGCGGAGGGCTTTAGTAGTGAGTATAAATAACAAGACTGAGTTCTTTGACAAGGTAGGTGAATGTGAAATCTGGCTGAATTCCGTTGAGGCAGCCTCTTATCTTCGCATGTCGGTAAATGCACTTCGGATTCATGTATTCCGAGGACACATACCTACATACAGGATTGGAAGGCGGCTTCGTTTTAAACTTCGAGAGTTGTCTCTTCTTCCAAAACTCGAATCCTAAAGGATTCGAAGTTTTTCAAATTAAAGAAAGAGGAAGAAGAATATGGCAATCAAGAAAATTAATACTAACGGACGAGACACTTTTGAAGTGTACTTAAATTTACGTGGACCACAAGGACGACTCCAAAGAAGACTTAGAGGCTTTAGCTCCATGCGAGCTGCATCTGAGGCTGAGTTTAAATTGAAGGCAGAGTTCTTTGAGCAAAAAAACGCTCCAAGACGTTGGCTCTGGCAAGAATGGGTCGCTCATTACTTGGAAAGAGAAAGGCTTACTCTAAAAGCCTCAACGATCCAAAACTATGAGGGACTTATTTCAAAGTGGGCAACACCTGTGCTGAACAATATGCCGCTTGAGTCCATTACGACTAACGCGATTCACGAGATTATCTTTACTCATTTGGCAGTGAGGTCAGCTTATTCGAGGCTGACGATGCTAAAGACTTTGAAAAGAGTATTTAGCATCGCTGTCGATGAGGGGATCATTTCAAGGAATCCATGTAATGGAATAAAGCTACGAGTCCCTGAGCCAAAGCAATCGGTGTTGAACTCCAGCGAAGTAGACAGACTTCTTCGTGAGGCTGCAATAACTAGCCACAGGTTTTATCCTGTCTGGGCTGTAGCGGTTTTTACTGGAATGAGAAGCGGCGAGCTTTACGCTCTCAAATGGGACGATGTGAATTTTGAACGAGAAGCAATTTTTGTGACAAAAGCATGGAGTTCCAAATGTGGCATCGGCCCCACTAAGTCTAGGCGAAACAGAGTTGTTCCAATTTGTGAAAGCTTACGGGTTCTTCTTTGTGAACTAAAGCTCAAAGCAAACGGATCTGACTTTGTACTCCCAAGGCTTGAGGAATGGGACTCAGGAGAGCAGGCAAAAGTTCTCCGCGAGTTTTGCAGATGCATCGGGATTACCGAAGTTAAGTTCCACGATCTTAGGGCAACTTTCATTACACAGATGCTGCTTAAGGGCGTGTCGCTTGCGCAAGTAATGGCCATCGTTGGTCATGCTGAGCTAAAGACGACTAATCGCTATTTGAGGGTAGCTGGTAGTGATCTGAGAGGTGCCACGGAAAAACTTAGCTTTTCTCTTCCAAGAGACGAGATAGCCAGAGTTATTGAGTTGAGGCCAAGCGTATGAAATGTGGCGAAATGTCGAAAAATCGATTCGGCTGGCTACATTTGGCTACACGCAAAATCGCTGATACTTTAAATATCAGTGGGATACGTGGGCCGCCGTCTCTCCGACCATTTATAAATTGAAACAGGCTCAGGTCACGTAACTATGAGCAATTCCTCGACTCCCTCAATAGATGTAAAAAAACTTTCTGCTCAATACTCCATTCAAAATCTTTCAGTCGCAATTGCTAAGGATTCTCCCCGATTAATGGTGGGTCATGTTCAAAAACAAATTAAGAACAGGCATTTAGGAGCCTAAGTCTGTAATTATTGAAGTTACGAAAGCCGTAACTACGTCTTTTAATTACTTTTGCAACGTTGTTGTAGCCTTCGGTGCGCGCGTTTGTCAGCCGGTGTTTGAAATAATTTAGGATTTCGTTTCGCCAGCGCATGAGGGTTCTGCGGAGGGTTTTAATTTCTGGCAAAAGTGAACGGCTCATCTCGTCGGTGATGTGGATGAAGGCCCGCTTGGCACGTTCAAAGCCGTGGATTCTGTAGAAGGCGTGCAGTTTTTCTTTCCAGGAATAAATTTCTGCAAGCTCCGGGAATTTAGCTAGCCACTTTCTTAGTGCGCTCTTTTCATAAAACTGCAGGCTATGGAAATTTCTAAGAAGAAGTCTTCTGACCGGATTATTACGTTTATCTCCGGTGATTTCTTTTCTTCT
>CAZIFW010000046.1:0-18652 GCA_964538275.1 uncultured Bacteriovoracaceae bacterium | reverse complement strand
GCAACACGGATTTAGATGCTGCTCGAAATTTTAACTTAATGTTCAAAACTCACATGGGTCCCGTAGAGGATTCAGGCGCGGTAGTTTACTTGCGTCCAGAAACGGCTCAGGGAATTTATGTAAACTTTCACAACGTAGCTTCAAGCATGCGTTTGCAGGTTCCTTTTGGTATTGCTCAAATTGGTAAAGCTTTTAGAAACGAAATCACTCCTGGAAACTTTACATTCAGAACACGTGAATTCGAACAAATGGAAATGCAGTATTTTGTGCATCCTTCAGAGGACGAAAAGTTTTTTGAAATGTGGAGAGAAACGCGTCTTAATTGGCTCTACGATTTGGGTCTTCGTAAAGAAAAGATTCGCTTTAGTCCGCACAAGCCTGGTGCTCTGGCTCACTATGCAAAAGCTGCGGGCGATGTGGAGTATGAGTTTCCTTTTGGTTGGGATGAGATTGAAGGTATCCACAACCGCACGAACTTTGATTTA
This sequence comes from uncultured Bacteriovoracaceae bacterium, assembly GCA_964538275.1. Classification (GTDB taxonomy): domain Bacteria; phylum Bdellovibrionota; class UBA2428; order UBA2428; family UBA2428; genus CANIGN01. The sequence continues at coordinate 18,167 of CAZIFW010000046.1, read as the reverse complement.
AGTCGTCACGAAGAATACTCTAAAAAGAATCTTCACTACGTAGATCCTAAGAGAGATAACGAGAAGTACATTCCCTATATCATCGAAACTTCTGTAGGTGCCGACCGCTGTACTTTGGCTGTGTTGTTGGATGCTTATGTGGACGACAAAGCCAACGAGCGTATTGTTCTTAAGTTAAATCCTGAAATTGCGCCCATCCAGGCGGCTATTTTCCCACTTATGAAAAAAGAAGGCATGGACGAGTTAGCTATGAAGATTGTGAACGATCTTCAAGGTCACATTGCAGTTGATTACGACGCTTCTGGCAGTATTGGTAAGCGTTATCGTCGTCAGGATGAAGTGGGCACTCCGTTCTGTGTAACGGTGGATTTTGATACCATTGCTAAGCAAACAGTTACTGTGCGTGAGCGCGATAACATGACCCAAGAAGTGATTTCAGTCGATCAGCTCAAAACTTATTTGAACGACAAAATTTATAAAAAATAGTTAATAAAAATCACTAACGAATAGCGCGGCGAATGGTAGCTGCTGCAATTTTAGCTGCGCAACCCGTGAGTGCCGAAACTGCGCGTCTAATCGGGCCTACGTGCTGCACAGGAGGGTTCCACTCTTCTTTAAACATTCGTCTCAAGTTTGTATGAGAACCCAAGTAAAGTTGGGCTTCGTCTGGAGAGTGAATTCCAAGAATGCTTCCAAGCAAGGTAAGTTGATCTGTGGATAGTTTTTGAACTCCATTGAGTAAATTTAACGCTTTTTCTTGAGCGGCAGGTATTTTGCTGACCTGAATAACTAAGTCCTGAAGAGTCTTATCTTCCATCATAAAAAAATCGAGGAGATCTAATTTATGAACAGGGTCGCAATCAGCGCAGTTAAGTGCCAAGTGTAGAGCTTCAGGGTCAAGAGCGGTAAAGCTGTCTTTAATAAGAGTTTTCAGAAATTCGAAATGTACTATTTTTTGCTTTTCAGGACCGATACGTTCAAAGGGTTGAGTGTGTTTTGCAAAATGATAATTTTTTTGAATCTGGATAAGATGTTTAAGTGCTTGAATGCGCAATGAGCGAATAAGTTGTTTTTCACTTATTCCAGTGTGACCTTTAATCTGAAGGTCATGAAGCAAAAACGGGGTCTCAAGCCATGTTGCAACTAATTTATCTATATAAGGACTATGGAGTTCATATTTTGTAATACTGTCGAGTAAAAGTGCGGCACAAAATGCATTGGATCTAAGTTCTGGATATGCAGTTAGAAGTTTTTCGATTCCTTTTGTAAGCGTGTCGCCAATGAACTTTTTTTCACTTTCTGTAACTTGCCAATCATCTAGTAAGATAAGCGTTTGAAAAAAACTAAAATAAGACGCATCTTCGATTCCCATATTTAATTGAGACTCAATACTCTGAAGGGAGCTTAAAGTTGGAGAATCAAAAGTTTTAGTGAGTTGAGCAAGAGCATGATGCTTAAATCGCAATTCGTTCCTATAAGAATTTTGCAAACTAAACATTACCCAAGGTCGACCCAGTGCTTTTCGAATACGTTGTTGATGATCTTGGGTTAAGTTAATTAGCCAGCGAGGATCCTTGATTTGAGTGAGTGATATGGCCAGTTCAGTTTCTAAAATTTTTGGATAAATAGAAGATTCAAGTGCTTTTACGAGCTCTTCTGTTGCGGTCTCGTTATCCAGTGCTGACCAAGAACTCAATAATTCCACGATTAGAGAATAATTTGATGTATCTATTACAAGTTGCTCGTCATGGTGTGCAATAAGTTCATGATCCAATGCTGTTGCTAACTTTTGAATACGAGTCGAATTTTTGGGAAAGAGTGTGAGTAATCTATCGGTAGCGGCACGTTTAACTCTTCGTAAGTAGATAGCATTGTTTTTAAAAACATAGCTTCTTTTCCAAGCTACAATGGATACAAGTTTTTCTATCACCACTTCATCTGCGATTTCCTCTTGGCTCAAAGCTTGGATACTTTTTTCTAGTCTAAGCATGTCGGAAAAAGTTGAGTTGGCTTCAAGTATGTAAGCCACATCGCGCGGAGTAGATTGTGCGTGAGGAGCGAACAGTAATGAGCTTAATAAGAGGCCAAGAATGAGAGAACGAAGCACCATAAATTACGACGCAGTGTATCTAAGCTTTGGGGCCACACAAGAAATAAATCAATAAAATTTGATCTTTAGCTTAGTTGTTATCCGAACTTGCCGCTCACATAATCTTGGGTATCTTTATTGTCCGAAGAATGAAAGATCTTCTGGGTAGGTGCAATTTCAACGAGTTTGCCGCTCAAAAAGAAGGCTGTCTCATCGGCGACTCGTTCGGCTTGGCCCAGATTATGAGTCACAATTATGATTGAAATACTGCGCTTAAGCTCATGAATTAATTCTTCAATTTTAGCGGTAGATTTGGGATCTAGAGCCGAACAAGGCTCATCCATCAATAGAAGCTCAGGCTCTAGAGCCAGCGAGCGGGCAAGGCATAGGCGTTGCTGTTGGCCGCCTGATAATTGAAGGGCTTCGTCTTTTAAGCGGGTGCTGACCTCGTCCCAAAGTGCCACGCGTTTGAGCGACTCTTCAATGCGGCCAGGAATTTCTGAGTGAGCAAATCCATGAAGTTTAAGGGCCCATTCAATGTTTTTATAAATAGATTTAGGAAAAGGATTGGGCTTTTGAAAAAGCATTCCCACATGTTGTCTGAGTTCTATAGGGTGAATTTCTTTTTTAACAAAAATGTTTTTGCCTTCAAATAAAACCTTGCCTTCAACAAAAGCTTCCGGTGTGAAGTCGTGCATACGGTTAACGGCGCGAAGAAAAGTACTTTTGCCACATCCTGAAGGACCAATGATTGCAAGAACACGGTTGCGTTGAAGTTTGAGCGATACATTCTTAACAACTTTTTTGCTGCCAAAAGAAACAGAGAGATCTTCGGCTTCTAATAAAAAAGGAGCAAGTGAGGTGTCGTTAGTATTTTGATTTTTTTCCATAGTAATACCTTAAAAGTATCGAGAACAAATTGAAGGCGAGTAACATGGCCATGAGTACAACGATGCCGGCAGCTGCGATATCGTGAAAAGATTTTTGGGGGCGTGAAGCCCAGTTAAAAATTTGTAACGGGAGCACAGTAAATTCATCCATGGGACCTTCGGGTACGAATGCTACAAAACTTAAGCCACCCACTACAATTAAAGGGGCAGCTTCACCAATAGCGCGTGAAGAAGCTAAGATGAGACCCGTTAAAATTCCAGGGAGTGCACTTGGGAGTACGGTTCCTAAAATCACTTGCCACTTGCGTGCACCCAAGGCAAAAGCACCTTCGCGCAAGTTTTTAGGGACTGCACGAAGAGCTTCTATCGAAGTGATTACAATAGTAGGAAGAATGAGCAGGCTCATAGTGAGCGATCCCGTCAGTAAGCTTCCACCCAATCCAAAAAAACGTGCAAAAATGGTGAGTCCTAAAAGTCCGTAGAGAATGGAGGGAAGTCCAGAGAGATTAGATAGATTTAAAATAAAAAGATTTTTCCAGCGACTTTTGCTTGGAAGATATTCTTGAATAAAAACCGCTGACCCAATTCCGAGGGGAATACTAAAGATACCCGTTAGAATCATGAGCCAAAAGGTTCCCGCTAGAGATGCTTTGATGCCGGCTTCGGCAGCTTTTCGTGAAACAAATGAGTTCAAAAAATTCCAACTTAAATGCGGAATGCCATCTAAGAATATTTTTCCCAAGAAAAAGAGTAAGCAAATGAGCGAAAATCCGACAGCAGTGACTGTTAGAGTTTTAAAGATAACATTCTTACGTCTTCTTTTTTGAATCCGGGCATCTGCAATTTCATTAAGCGCCAAGTTGATCTCCCTTCATGAGACGGATGCCAAAGGAGTTAAGAAAAAAGCACATAATAAATAGAACAAGAGCCACGGCATATGTGGTGAGAGATTCGAGACCTCCTGCAGGCATATCTCCAAGGCTTACTTGAACAATATAAGCTGTCATTGTTTGAATGCTTTCTAGTGGATTGATGCTAAGGCGAGGTGTAGAGCCTGCCGCTAGAGTTACGGCCATGGTTTCGCCCAGTGCACGAGAGGCTGCTAAAAGAACAGCAGCTACACAGCGACCTTTTACAGCCGGCAGTAACACTCCCAGAGTCACTTCTGTGGGGGTGGCGCCAAGTCCAAAAGCGGAGTCTCGTAAGTAACGAGGTACGCTGTGAAAAGCGTCGTCAAAGAGCGAAACCAGCATGGGAAGAATCATAAGTGCCACCACTAGGGATGCGCTTAAACAGTTAAAAACTTCAATGCTGGGTAAGACGTGTCTTAACATAGGCGTAATAGCAGTGAGGGCGAAAAATCCAAAAACGACAGTTGGAATTCCTGCGATCACTTCAAGCATAGGTTTTAGAATATTTCTCGCACGCGACGGCGCAAATTCTGAAAGATAAATGGCTGCCATCAGAGAAATGGGAAGGGCAAAAAACAAAGATAGAACTAGAATTTGTAAGCTTCCCAGTACAAGAGGAATGACTCCAAATTTTTGAGGTTGAATGAGAGGTTCCCACTCAAGTTCAGTGAAAAATCTGTAGAGGCTTACTTGGCTAAAAAATTCAAAACTTTGATAACTAAGAGTTACAATAACTAAAAGTGTGACAGTTAGCGGTACAAGCGTAATTAAAAAAAGGAGCGCCCGTGTAAGGCGCTCCACAAACTTAGCTCGTGTTCTTAAATCAAAGCGAAGTCCTAGCATTTAGAAAGCTGATTACCTCGCAAGTACTTTAGATTCAGCTTGGTATTCTGAATCGTTCAAGGGAACGTAACCTACTTCAGCCACAAGTTTTGCAGAGTTCTTAAGCGTGAAAGCTACAAAGTCTTTAACTTCTTTTCTCTTTAAACTTTTGTCAGAGACATAAATAAAGAGTGGGCGAGAAAGCGGAGTATAAGCATTGCTCTTAATGTTTTCAGTTGTTGGATAGATAGCTTTTTCTTTAGAGGGACCAATAGGTACTACTTTAAGTGAATCTTTGTTTTCTTCTACGTAGGCATGACCTAAGTAAGCAAGAGCGTCTTTGTCTCCAGCTACGCCTTTAACAAGAACGTTGTCATCTTCACTCTTGGTGTAGTCGGAGCGACTTGCTTGAGCTTTTTTATTAATCACTTCAGTGAAGAAATCAAAAGTTCCGCTGTCAGTTCCAGGTCCGTAGAGTTTGATAGCCTTTTTAGGCCATGTGCTGCGTACATCGGCCCAAGTTTTTACTTTGCTACCAGGGGCCCAAATTTTAGTAAGCTCTTCTACTGTGAGGTAATCTACAAAAGTATTTGCAGGATTAACCACTACGCTTAGACCGTCGTAAGCAACTTTCACTTCATGATATTTATTCCCTTTTTTAGCAAGTTCAGCTTTTTCTGAGTCTTTGATAGGGCGAGATGCGTTACAGATGTCGATTTCACCTGCTGCGAATTTTTTAAAGCCACCACCGGTTCCAGAAAAACCAGCCGTAACTTTTACATTTTTATTTACTTTAGAAAACTCTTCAGCAACAGCTTCGATAATAGGATACACCGTGCTGGAGCCATCCACTTTCACCATGGCCTGTTGAGCTTCAATGGGAGATTGAACGAAAAGGAACGCTCCTAGTGAAAGAGCGACGTTAAAGATTTTTTTGTTTAAAGACATCTTTTATACCTCCTGTGGTTCTAACCCCTTTGATAAGTGAGTGAGGGTTGATACTCAAGGCGCATTATATGCAAATAAACTTGATATAACTAACAGAATTTGTGTGGATTAAGCTCTGAAGGGCCTGTGGTGTCGCTGAGGCAAATGCTTGATAATTTTAACGGCTAAGCCATGCTTTGCACATTAGAAAAGTTTGCATAAGGCGAGATCTTCCTTGAAGCTTGCGTTCAAGTTCTTCTTTTTTAAGCCATGCTAAGTAAGCCTTGATTTCTTCTTTGCCTTCAATCTGATCAATCTCTTGGATCATGCGATTGTTGGGACGAAGTGAAGGAATTTCTTTCCAAAGAGGAATAACCTTTTGGAGTAAAGTCGTTCCTGATTCTTTAAGAAGGAGTTGGAAAATTATATTTTTCCACATTGAATGAACAGCTTTTTGGTCCAAATTACTAGAACTTGTGCTTATCTTATGCAGTATTCTTAAATGAGAAATTAGAAGTCTTGAAAAATCTTCAGAGAATATAGTTTTTTTAATTTTTGTAAGTTCAAGGGCGCTCATAAAATCTTCCAAGAGGGCAGGAAGCAAAATTGAGTTTTCTTGAAGAGCTGGGTAGAGAGTGTTTTCTATAAAAGTTTTAAGTGAAAGAGTTTCACTCTCTGCCAGAGCAAGAATTTCTAAAACGTTTTGATTGTTTGCTCGCACTCTTTCAACGCGAGGATTTGATTCAAGGTTATAGGCATTTCTTATGTGACGCAGCCAACGCATTAAAAGTGATTTTTTATTTCGAATCTTTGTTTTAGGAGTCGTGAAGAGTCTGTTGACTCGTTCATCGCTAAAAGAGTTGTAAAAATAATCTACAAGGTTAGGGTGCTTTTTAGTTGAAATAACAGTCTCACTATTCTTTGGCAGGTAACTCAGAATTCCATCGCTCTGGAAAGCTCTTTGATATAGATCAAAGCGTAAGCTTTCATCTATATCTGCAGGGCTAAGAGCATGCATAACTTGTCTCCATGTTAAATGAGTATGCAATCGGGTTTCGTAGAAAAGCGCTTTTCGGTATTCAAGGGCAATGTTTATGGAAGCGGTTCCGGTAACTAAAACTGGAAGATGGCTGTGGGCAATTGCTGATTCGTGAACGCTTAGGGGCAGGGTGGGATGAGAAATCAGAATTAAATTTTCTGGATAATGATGGCTGTTTTTACTTAAGCCAAAAGAATCTTTTATAAAAAGATAAAATTTTTCTTTAGGATTTTGCTCCGCCATGCGAGCCGTCGCCCAAAGGTAAGCTTCGGTGGGTGCTTTGTTAAAAGTGTATGCAAGTGCAATACGTCCCAGATGTAGATCTTTGGCTTCTTTTAATCCAAGTTTGAGAAGTTGAGCTTCTAATTCTTTTAGTGAGTAAGGTGCTTGCTCATATTGGTACTTAATATAAAAGCCATTCTCGGCATGCTCTTTGTAAATAAAATGATGTTTGGCTGCATTGAGAACATCAGCGGGAAGTTGGGAGCGTTCTTGGCTTTGTGAAAACGAAAAAAGAAAATCTGCAGCTAAGAGCTTGGGATTATTTTTGAGCGATATTTGTTGAAGTGTTGAAGGACTTCCCAAGAGAGCGTCTACGCTTTCTTGAGCTGATTCGGGTACGAGTAAAATGACTTCTGTGCCTGCAAAATCTAATGAGTCTTGGAGTAATTGAGCGGCACGGATGTTGAGGGCAACGTCGCCTGCGCCATCTGTCAGGCGTTCGGCTACGAGTATGTATATTCGGGCAGGGAAATCTTTGGCATTGAGAAATTGAATCTGGAGTGCAAAGAGGCTGTAAAGTGCTAAGTAAATGAAAAAACAGTAAAAATACTTAAAGAGAACTGTATTCTTGAGTGCCACTTCGAAGTTGGCACAATGCATTATTTCGTGTGCTTGGTCAACATTTTATCACTTAAGAAAAGCTCTACGGGTCCGAAAAAATAGGTAATGAAAAATTTCATTACAATACTTTTTTTTACGCTCGTCCTGATCTCATGCGAAAGTGGGGGAGGCGGCGGCGGTGCGCTTGTTTCAGGGGGAGGGGGTTCTTCCTCGAGCAGTAGCTCCTCATCTTCATCCTCATCTTCTTCTTCGCCCACGGGCAATAGAGTTTTGTTTTATAAAATGAGCACTCAGCTTGAGGCCGAAGATGGATTGGAAGATGCCGAAGATGTTATTGGTGGATTGGCATCACAGTGTGAATTGACTGAAGATGGTTTAACGCCTCCAACACCTGGAAGTCCCGATACTCTTGATTGCTCAGGTAAGGCCTACGAACTCAATCTTTATTACAGTAAAGTAAATATTGAATACGGAACTGACAGGCCAGATCTTTGCCCCTTTATCGAATTCAGACCTTATTACTACAAAGCCTCAGTTGATCCAGCTTTTAGACCCGAATGGACTAGTGGAGTTATTAACTGCCGCGATACAAATAATATTGGCTGTTTTAACGGACCGGCTAGATCTATCATTACTAACTTTCCAACATTTGACAGTAATTTAATGCTTACGTTCATAGAGAGCGCAAGAAGTTACACTGTAAATTCAGGTTTCAGTGAGGTTCCTTCTTCTAATAGGTGGATTACAAATCCTCCACAGTCGATGGATTATCTAAATGTTGCAGATTTCTTCAGAGGAACTGCTGGAGGTGGAGATGGATATGTCCCAGGGACTCTTCAGAACTATCAAGTTGTTTGTTTAGATGAGGCTGATGAAGAACTCTATTCCATTACAGCTTATTTTGGAGATTATGATTTAGCGAACTCAACAGACTCTCCCAATAGTTTAAGTTTTAACGATTATGGAGATTGGGATTCAATCAGCTCGATTATAGATCCTCAAGTTTGTGTGACTCCAAGTATTCCTGGTGAAGCATGTCCACCTTGTAGTGACGTAGATTTTCCTTATGTCGGACCCGGTGTGTGTAATGTCACTGATTGTACGGATATAGGAACACCCTATGACGGTTGCACGGCAGCTTTTTGTGAAGATGTTGGTGTGGGTCCTACGGGATTAGAGGGGCCAATTCCTTGGGCAAGTTGCACGGCAGAATTATGTACCGATGCGGGTCAGGGGCCAGGGGGAGATCCATGGCCAGGATGCACTTATGATCTTTGTACTGATATTTTAACTCCCTACGATTGGTGTGATGCCTCACAGTGCACAGGTCCAGGAACAGGACCAGCCACTCCAAGTCAACCGGGGGGTGTTTCGTGGCCAAATTGTACTTAATCAAGCATTGTAGAATTGAACTCAGCTTTAAAAATAGTTGAGTGCTTCTTCTAGATTGTCTGCAAAAATTCCATCGACCTGTAAGCCCTTGGCAAGATCTAAATCGCTTTGGGTTTTTACAGTATAAGCAAAAGCTTTGAGTTGTGAATTTTTAATGAGGTGTACAATTTCAAAACTAGAACGCTTTAAGTTTACATTATAGGCTTCAGCACCCAGGGCTTTGGCTTCAGCAATCTTTGGGCCTTGGTCGGCGCGATCATCCAAATACGCCAAGCGAGCTTCTTGAGAATGTTTTCGTAAAGTAGCGAGCATGTGCGCATCAAAGCTTGAAAAGAGTATGTCTTTAAGACCGTAGTTTTTTAAGCAAGTAAATATTTTTGAAGCCATGGTTTCGTAGGCTTTTTCATTAACAAGCGTTTCTTTTTTGACTTCGATATTTAAAAGACAGCGATGATTAATAACTTTTAAAACACTCTCGAGGTTGGATACACGCTCACCTGCAAAAGCATTTCCTTTAAATGAACCAGCATCCATTTGAGAAAGTTCTGCAGCGCTAAAATCTAGCAAAGAAGCATTTGCGTAAGGGGCTTTTAGACAGCGACCTAATATAAAGTCGTGAGTCACTACGAGGTCGTTGTCTTTGCTTAAGTGAATGTCGAGTTCTATGGCTGGAGCTTTAAGTGTTAAGGCTTCTTCAAAAGCGCGTAGTGTGTTTTCGGGGAATTTTCCAGAGTAACCTCGGTGGGCAATCACTAACATACCTATAAGATATCAGAAGCTTTTCTTTAAATCAGTCGGATTATTGTTTGCTTATAGTTCTAGGGATTTAGGGAACTCATAAAATCATCAAAACTCATTCGCTGAGGTGTAGCTTCAAGTGCCTGATCCATATTCAATTTGCTTTCTATAAATTTTATATATTCTTGAAAATTCATGGGAGTTATATCGATCTGGTCGGGCGCAACGTAGAGCGAGTTAAAATACGCTTGTGGTTCGGACAAGGATGGCGTCTCTCCATAACTGAAATCGTAAATTTTACCTTCAATTAAAATTATAAAATGGTAACTCCACGGAACTCCATAATTGTTTCTTGTACTGTCTGCATAGTGCCAAATGAGTCCGTTAGGTTGCGCATGTCTTAAAAGTAAGACCTGAGCATTCTGTAGGAACTCTAATTTATGATAGCGCTTCACAAAGTAATACACGCTCATTTGGCAGTGGTTGTGAGAGTAACAGCCACCGCGCCTTGCGCTTGGAAAACTGAGGTTTAGAGTTTGCTCCAAACTTAAACGACAAGAAGCTTCAGAGGAGTAAACCAAGAACGCATAAAAAATAGAGTGCTTATAGAATTTTCTACTTTTCATTATCAACGAGGCCTTTAACAAACCATCGTTGCATGACTAAAACCATAATCACGGGAGGCAGAAGTACAATCAATGTTCCCGCCATAGCAACGTTCCACTGCGGAATTTCTTCTGCGGTTGGGATAAGTTGCTGCAATCCCAACATGGCTGTTTTGAGTTCTGGGCGAGTTGTCATAAGAAGGGGCCAAAGGTATTGGTTCCATCCGTAAACAAAGGTGATAACGGTAAGCGCGGCTATATTTGTTTTAGACAAAGGAAAAAGGACTTGCCTAAAAAATTGCATAGGAGTGGCTCCATCCATTTTTGCGGCTTCACATAACTCATCTGGAAGAGTCATAAAGAATTGGCGAAAAAGGAATGTTGCAGTGGCCGAGGCAATCAATGGAAGCGTCAAACCTCCAAAAGAATCTAACAAGCTATAAGACAAGCTAATTTGCACACCAAAAAGTCTTCCCAAGGCGTTCAGAGGAGAGAATACGTTGGCCATCACTTCGTAAGTTGGAAGAATACGCACTTCAACAGGAAGCATAAGCGTAATGAAAATCATCCAAAAGAAAAACTTTCTTAAAGGAAATTCAAAATAGGTTACAGCAAATGCACTGAGAATCGACACCGATATTTTTCCAACGGTGATTCCCACGGCTATCCAAAAAGAGTTCATGAGCTTAGTGCCCAATTGTGCTTTGTTCCAGGCAGTGCTCATGTTTGTAAATAAATCTGAACCTGGAAAAAGCGGCATGGGGATTTGAGTGACATCTTCTATATTGTGAGTTGCAGCAATAAGTGTGTAATAAAGCGGAAAAAGTATGCTTGCGATTCCCAAGATTAAAAGCGTGTAGGTGATGATATCTAGGACAAGGTTTTTTTCTCTCATATCGCTTCCTATTTGGCTCCGTAACTAACTTTTTTCTCAAAGCGGCTAAATTGTACCCACGTTAAGAGTACAGTCATTAACATCAAAACAACGCTTTCTGCAGCAGACATGCCTAGGTCTTGAGCCACAAATCCGTCCGTATACACTTTGTAAACTAAAGTTTTAGTCGCACCACCTGGGCCACCCTCGGTTGTTGCGTGAATGGTACCAAAGGTATCAAAGAGTGCATAAACCATGTTCATTGTCGCAAGAAAGAAAATGGTGGGAGAGAGCAGTGGAAAAGTAATGAGCCAAAATCTTTTGATCGGACCAGCTCCATCTAAACTAGCAGCTTCCAACACACTTGCTGGAACTCCTTGCAAAGCACTTAAGAAAAATACAAAATTATAACTGATTTGCTTCCAGCTACTCGCTAGAATTACGAGCAACATAGCGTGACTTCCTTTAAGTATGGGATTCCAGTCAATTCCCATTTTTGTCACAAGATACCCTAAGGCTCCATAGGTAGGATGGAATAGAAAGAGCCACAAAATACCCGACACAGCTGGCGCAAGTGCGTAAGGCCAAAGTAAAAGAGACTGAGCAAGTTTTCGTCTGGTAGCAAGACGCAATACCAGAACTGCAAGTAATAGACCTGCACTCATGGCTAAGATCGCTGTGGCACTTCCAAGTAAAATACTGCGTCCCAGCGAAGCCCAAAAATCACCAGAACCTATAAGGGTGATAAAGTTATCAAAGGCAACAAACTTTGCAAAAGCACCGTAAGGATCACTCAAGAAAAACGCTTGGCGAATAGCTTCAAATGCAGGGTAGATGAAAAACAATAAAGTGATCAGCACTTGGGGTGCGAGCAATAGGTAGGGCAGCGTGGGATTATTAAATCGTGCTTTTTTTATCATGGCTGTTTAACCTCTTGATCGCCTCTAAGTTTGGCAAAACGAGCGAGTACTAAGTTAGCGCGTTCATCGGCTTCTTTAAGACCGTCGGCAACACTGAGTCGTCCTTCCCAGATTTTTTCTAAACTTTCTTCGATCACTTCACGTACTTGTGAAAAGTTTCCTAAGCGTATGCCTCGAGAGTTTGTAGACATGGGACCACGCAAAAGCTGTTTCACAGCTGTTTCTTGGTGAGGATCTTTTGCGTAAAAGCCTTGTTCGGTGCTCAACTTATAAGAAGACTGAGTGATGGGAATGTATCCGGTGCCTTGATGCCACTCGGCTTGTATATCGGGACGCATGATGAATTTGAAAAAGTCGACAACGTTTTTATAGTCGTTGTCGCTGTGTCCTTTCATAACCCAAAGACTTGCGCCACCAATCAAACTGTTTTGAGGAGATTTTCCGGCAATAAAAGGTTGATAGGCTGTACCCCAGTTAAACTTTGCCGCTTTTTTTAGGGTTCCAATAGAAGACGAGGAATCTACTAAAAAAGCGCATTTGCGAGCTAAGAAAGCTCTACGAGGAGCTTCACTGCGTCGACCTTCAAAACGAAATTCTTTGTTTTGAATGGCTTCGGCAATGCGGCCAATGTTTTTAGACATCTCTGGGTTTTGCAGATTCATTTTAACATCTAAGCCTTGAAAGCCGTTTTCGGGATTTGCAATGGCGAGATCGTTGATGGCTGAAAAGTTTTCTACCAAGGTCCAACTCTGCCAACCAAACACCAATCCGCAGTAAGGTGATTTGGCTTTGATTTCTTTGCTTAGAGCAAACATCTCGTCCCATGTTGTGGGTATTTTTGTGATGTTTAGGTTATCGAGGATATCTTTGTTGTAAAATACAATAGGAGTTGAAGAGTTGAAGGGCATGGAAATTAATTTTCCGTCTAGGCTTGAGTAGTAACCTAATACCGGAGCCATGATATCTTTTTTATCGAGTACAACTCCGTTTTTAATAAAAAGATCTTCAACTCCAACGATAGCTCCTGATTTCATCATGGACTGTGTGCCCACTTCAAAAACTTGAGTGATGTGTGGGTGTTTACTTCCACGGTATGCAGCCACCACACCGTTCAAGGCATCCGTGTAGTTCCCTTTGTAAACAGCGTTCACACGCACTTTGTCCTGAGACTCGTGATACTTCGTAATGATGATATTGAGTTTGTCTTGAAGGGCTCCCGACATAGAATGCCAAAAATTTACAACTTGTTTGGCATTTGCATCCGCAGTGGGTGCGCCCATTGCATGAATCACGAAGAATAAAGAAAGCACTAGGCTCGTTTTAATTTTAAGCTGCTTCATAGTTAACCCACGCGTTGTTCAGTTGTTGGGTCAAAAAGGTGGCAATCTTTAGGATCAAAAGAAAGCGAAATTTGTGTGTAGGCTTTGAAGTCGTGTTTTTTTGAAAATCCAATCAAACGGGTGTCGTTCGAAATTTTAGCGTGCAAAAGTGTGTTGGCTCCCAGCACTTCAATGAGATCGAGTTCTCCGCTAAGAGATTTAGGCCCGCCACTTCCTTCGGATACTTTCTCGGGACGAATTCCAATAATAATTGAAGACCCCGTGTAAGAAGAAGGGATATTATATTCAGTTGTTTTTCCTAAATTTTGTCCTGCGCAATTAACAGAGCCATTTTCTAATTTTGCATTGAGAAAGTTCATAGGAGGATTACCTAAGAAAGATGCAACAAACATGTTTGCTGGTTTATTGTAAAGTTCAGTAGGGCTTCCCATTTGTTCAATAACGCCGGAACGTAACAGTACAATGCGATCTGCAAGTGTCATGGCCTCAACTTGGTCGTGTGTGACATATATAGTTGTAGTTTTAAGGCGTTCGTGAAGTTTTTTAATCTCCGCGCGCATTTGGTTGCGAAGTTTTGCGTCGAGGTTAGAGAGGGGTTCGTCGAACAGGAAAACAAGGGGGTTTCGCACTATGGCGCGACCCATGGCTACGCGTTGACGTTGTCCACCTGAGAGTTGGCTAGGGCGTCGATCGAGCATGTCATCAAGTCCGAGTAGTTTAGAGGCCTCGGCAACTTTTTTATCGATTTCTGATTTGTCAGCTTTTCTCATTTTTAGAGAGAACGCCATGTTTTCGCGCACACTCATGTGCGGATAGAGTGCATAGTTTTGAAAAACCATTGCGATATCTCGGTCGCGCGGAGCGATGTCGTTTACTACACGTCCTCCTATGGAAATTTCACCTTCCGTGATTTCTTCCAACCCTGCAATGATGCGAAGGGTGGTTGATTTGCCGCAGCCAGAGGGGCCAACAAATACAACGAATTCTCCCGATTCAATACTCATGTTTAAGCCATGTAGAATGGTATTTTGTCCGTGTTTCTTGATGAGGTTTTTTATTTCAATTTGAGACATGCTGCACCGAGTAGGTGTTTAGCCCAATTTTCCTGCCATTGAAACGCATAAGTGACACAACGAGTACAAAAGTGACGGTGCTGTAAGGCTTTTTTAGTAATTAAGTTTTTGATTTTTCTGGGTTCTCGAATAGAGTTCGTTCCAATTCCAGTGCGGGGTGTATAGGCACTGAGAGCGAGAAAAGAGAGGGGTTTTATGAGAGGGGTTCTCAAACCTAAAAATTTAAATAAAGTTAATGTATTGGGAGTGGCGTTGCTTGCTTTAACGACGTCAGCGTGTAGCAAGTCTACAAGCAACAGTCCCACACTGGCTGAGCTAAATGCTAGCCGTGTAAACGCAGCCGTAGACGCGGACAGAGCCTTCGATACAGGAGATGGCGAACTCAGAGTTATCAGCCGTGCTCGTTTCGAAGAACTTGTTCGTAACGGTCAAGTTCGCAGAAGCAATCCCGACGCAGATGCTCAGACTCCAGAGGAACTCCTCATTGGTTTCCCTAAGTCAGCACTCGGCAAAGAACACTATTTCGGTGGTGTTGTTACAAAGACGGATGACAAAGAAGATGAAACACGTGGTGGACTTAAGCTCACTGACTTAACTCCAATCCATGTTTACCCAAATAAAATTATCGATTCTCAAACCCAAACTCCTTTCTTGGTGTTTCAAGGTTGCGTTCAAAATTGCAAACCAGGATTCACTGACCGTGAAAACATCATGGGCTTTCCTATCTCTGGCGAAGACACAGATCTTGTTTACTTGGATTTTTCTAAAATCGGCAGTGACTTGAACCTTGTAGAAATGTTGGATCCAGATGGTGAGTACCTTCACCTTAAAGGTGTTTCTGCTGAAACAGTTCAAGCGAGTTACAGCCACGATACACTTTTGTTTGATGTGTTGGGTCTGATGGAAGAAATGCCTGCTGAAGCAGCGGTTCAAAAGTTGTTAGTAGGAGATGCTCCTCTCGTTCAAGCTCCAGGTAGCGCTAAACAAGTTACTTTTACAACTCGTTGGTACCTCAAGCGTCGTCACACAAACGCAAACTTCAAGGGCCAAGTGGCAACTGAAGGTGTTGGTTACTTCATGACCGAACGTTTCCAAACGAAAAAAGCTCAGAAACATGCACACCTTGATGCTCAGGGTGCTCCTGTTAAGACTCACTACTTTGTTAAAAATGTACCCGAAGAATTTAAGCCAATCTTTAAGCAAGCTCTCGAAGATTGGAATGATACATTCGAAGCTAAGTTAGGCGCACGTATCCTTACTTACGAATTTATCGATGCTAATGATCCACTCGCAGAAGACGTTGTTGCAGGTGATATCCGTATCAATGTGCTTGAGTGGGACCTTGTAAACAAAGCAGGTTACGGAGGTCTTGGGCCTTCAATCGCTGACCAAGAAACAGGTATGATGCTTTCTGCAAATACTTTGGTTCAAGGACCAGAAATTGTGAAGATCTACACTGAATGGTTCCAAGTAAACCGTGAAGCAGCGGCTCTTCGTGACATCGGAGAAGAAGCTCGTGCAGACGAAATTCTTAAAGATGCAAGAAATCGTCTCTTTGAAGAAAGAGTGAATCAAAAAGGTCCTCGTTACGCTTTAGCTCTTAACGGGCAACATAAGTTTAACGTGAACTCTCAAGATCCTCGTCTTCAAGATGCGGCTGCTACTAAACTTGATTTCGAAATATTGCCTGAAGGTTTAACTTACGAAGAGTACATGACTGGCTACTTCCGTGAACTTGTTGCTCACGAATTGGGTCACAACATGGGCTTAAGACACAACTTCCGCGGTAACCTCTTTGCAAGTGACGACAATGCTGAAGGCAAAGTTTCTGCTTCCATCATGGAATACATGAGCCGTCCTTACAGACATAAGAACCGTATTGCTAAATACGACCTCATGGCAATCGACTACGGATACGCTTTCAAAGCTCCGGAAGTTAAGAATATGTTCTGTACCGACGAAAACGTAGGAAACATCGAAAGACATGTTGGATCTGCTGAGTGTTCTAGAGATGATGCAGATAACAACCCTTACGCTCACCATGTAGGACGTTTCACTCGAACACGCGACCTTTTCATCGGAAAAGGAAATGCGGAAACTCCAGTATGGCCTAAGGATGATATCCTTCCACACTTTACTAAGTACAGTGATGGAATTCTCCTCTACGGAGAATCAGCTGAAAGAAGCATGGGTACTTGGGTACGCTTCTTCGAAGCTGAAGGACGCCCTGAGAAAAACGTAGCAGCTGTAAAAGCATACGTAGCTAAAACTCTTTCAGATGTTGTATGTGAAGAAGGTCTTGAAGATGCACTTAAGGCAGAAAAAGGCGCTGACACAGATGCAGCAAAAATCGCTCTCGAAAACTTAAATGAGTTCCGTAAAATGACTCAAGAAAGATTGAGCGAAGTTCTAGGAGCTGATCTTGCAGCACAAGTTAGCTGTGTAGAATAAAGTTTAAGAATTTAAGAGAACCCAAAGGGGACGCTAGGCATTGAGTCTAGCGTCCCCTTTTTTTGTGATTTTTTTTTAATTTTCAAGCTCCGTAATTTGCTAAATAAAAAGCTTCTACCTTGTATATTGGCTTTAAGTGATTCTATACTCACTTTTAATTGTGGATTGGTATCCTTGGATAGCATTGTTATTTACTGTTTTTAGTTTTTGTTTTTCAGGCACGGAGACCGCGCTTACAAGCTTGGGTCGTCTTGAAACTGAACGTCTTTTAGCTAGAAAAAAACCGTGGAGAAAAATGCTCAAAATCTGGATGAATCAGCCAGAGCGAATTCTCATCCTCATACTCATTGGAAATAACATTGCCAACATCGTGGCCAGCTCCTTGGTAACACTTTGGGCTGAACAATATTACCCTGCGTGGATTTCTATAATTATTGGTGTATTTACATTTGTTGTAATTTTCTTTGCAGAAGTTTTGCCAAAGATTTTTGCTCGCCAGTTTGCAGAAGATCTTGCACCCATAGGACTTGGATTTTTGTATTGGGTATCTAAACCCCTCGCTCCAGCTACATGGCTTATGGAACGATTGAGTAGATTTTTAATTTGGGCCTTGGGTTTTGATTTGAGTAAATCGGTTTATCGTCCTTTCAGTGAAGAAGAAGTAACTCAAACCATTGAATTGGCGACTATTCAAGGAGGTCTCGATCCAGAAACGGGTGAAGCCCTTTCAAATTTAATGGAGTTTCCCGATCTTCGCGCTCGCGATGTGATGACTCCCAAGTCAAAAGTTAAATCTCTCAATATGAAAATGAACTTAGACGAAGTGACTAAGTTTATTGCTCAAGAATCTTTCTCTCGATACCCCGTCTTTCGCGATGGTTTTGACGACATGGTTGGAACGATCCACGTAAAAGATTTATTGAATACCATGCAAAAAGGTGGGGTCATGATAGCCACCAACTGGACGCGTGCTATTCGAAGGCCTTATTTTGTTTCTGAAATTTCTGCACTTGGAGAAATTTTGCGAGATATGAAGCGCTGGGGAACTCACTTGGCTCTAGTCAGAAATGAGACGGGTGTAATAACCGGATTGCTTACTCTTGAAGATCTTATTGAAGAAATAGTTGGAGATATTCGCGACGAGCATGATGATCCAAGCGATGCAGGCTTTGAAGGTCCCATGGGGGGGCCTCGTGTTTTGTCTGGTGATACGAGTATTATTGATTTTAATGAACGTTTTGATGAGAACCTTC
>CAZIFW010000045.1:0-19605 GCA_964538275.1 uncultured Bacteriovoracaceae bacterium | reverse complement strand
AAGGGGCAGGTGATGTGGAAGTCGACTTGGCAGGAACATCGCCAGTGTTAAAAATTGAGCCACAAAGCAAAAACCTTGATCGATACAACGCTACTGGCAAGGATGTTTTAGAGGCTGTGCAAATTGCACTAGGCGGTGCCGAGGCTGGAACAATGTATGAAGGTCAAAACCGCTCGCCTATTGTCGTAAGACTTAGCGATGAAAAGCGGTCCAATCTACAGGCGATTAAGGAGCTTCCCGTTGGTATAGCGGGTGGAACAACAACTAACCTCAGTGATCTCTCTAAAATTAGTTTTGAAGAAACTTATGGTTCTATCAATAGGGAGGATTCTCTAAGACGTAGCGCGGTTTTGATTAACTTAAGAGGGCGTGACACGGAAAGCTTTGTAAGTGAAGCGCAGAAAAAGGTTGAGCAGGAAATAAAATTGCCAGAAGGTTATTACACTGTGTGGGGTGGGAATTTTAAAAACTTGCAAGAAGCCCGCAACAGATTGTTGTTGTTGGTGCCTGTTGCTCTCTTACTTGTACTCCTAATGATTTATTCAGCCTTTGGAAGTATTGGGCAAACAGCTCTTATTTTCCTTTGTGTGCCATTTGCTCTAGTGGGAGGAATTCTTAGTTTAATGCTTAACCAACTTCCCTTTAGTATATCAGCGGGAATTGGATTCATAGCGCTCTCTGGAGTTGCAGTTCTAAACGGAGTTGTTCTTATTAACTATTTTAATCAGCTCAAAGAGCAAGGGTTAAGTGGTAAACAACTTGTTCAACAAGGTACGTCTGTAAGACTAAGGCCTATCCTTATGACGGCTCTGGTAGCAGTGTTTGGATTTATACCGATGATGTTGTCATCGGGGGTGGGCTCGGAAGTTCAACGTCCACTGGCCGCAGTGGTTATCGGCGGGATTTTATCTTCAACTTTTTTAACTTTAATTATTCTTCCGATTTTATTTTCTAAGTTTGAGAATAAATTTAAGGCGAAAATAATGAAGGGGCATTAAGCGAAAGATTGCGAGGCAGGCTTTTTAGGAAGGCCAAACCTGCCTCGCGCAGTAGTTATTTTAAACTATTATAGGTTTCGCTTGTCGCCAGCGTTTTGATGTACACGATCAGATTCAGAAGCAGTTCCTCTGTCAATCGAAGTGCACGCTGTAGCTACAAGAGTTAATAGGACGAGTAATATTTTTGTCATAACTTGTATCTCCCTCTACATAGTTCGACAGAAAAAAGGAAAACTTAGGTTAATATTTTTGTATTAATTTAAGGTTAATAAAGAATCTTGTCACAAGCGTGGCGTGCAGCTTTTGCGGATTAGACATGTAGCGCCGTATGGAAGAACTCAACAGTGAGTAGTGCTCTTGTGTTTGTTGAGGTTGCAGCGGATAATTTTTGAGTGATCATCTTTAGGCAACTTTTTGACAGCGAGTCTTCTACGTTTACCTATTTATTAGGAGATACATACACTAAAGAAGCCGTAATTATAGATCCCGTGGATACGAAGACAGAGCGTGATCTGCAACTTATAAAAGAACTTGGATTAAAGTTGGTGTATTCACTTGAAACACATGTTCATGCTGATCATGTGACTGCCAGCTCAATACTTCGAAAGCTAACAGGCACAAAGACAGTAGTGGGCGCGGAGACGGGAGTGCCGTGTGCAGATATTCTGCTCAAGGATGAAGAGTTTTTATCTTTTGGTGAGAATTTACGAATAAAGGCCTTAGAGACGCCAGGCCACACTAATGGGTGTATGAGTTACTTAATCGGAGATAAATTATTTTCGGGAGATGCTCTTCTTATTCGCAGTAATGGAAGAACTGATTTTCAAAACGGATCGCCTGAAAGGCTGTATCAGTCGGTGATGACAAAGCTTTATACTTTAGACGATCATATTAGTTTGTATCCCGCCCATGATTACAATGGAAATACTCAGAGCACTATTGGAGAAGAGAAGCTTTTTAATCGACGCATACCAATGCATCAAGAGAAAGAAACCTTTGTAAGAATGATGCGAGAGCTAAACCTAGCGCATCCAAAAATGATGGCAGTTGCAGTACCGGCAAACTTAGCGTGCGGTATTCGCCCAGATTAGATTTATAAAATTCCAAAAGGAGGAATTAAAAATGACAATTAGAATTGGTGATATGGCCCCAGATTTTATTCAAGAAAGTACCGAAGGTAATATAGAGTTCCATGCTTGGGCTCAAAAAAGCTGGGTCGTTTTATTTTCGCATCCAAAAAACTTCACTCCGGTTTGTACAACAGAACTTGGAGCAGCTTCCAAGTTAAAAGCAGAATTTGAGAAGAGAAATGTAAAACTCATTGGTTTAAGTGTTGATAGTGTTGCTGAACACCACGAGTGGTCAAAAGACATTGAAGAGACGCAAGGCTGTGCTCTTAACTTTCCATTAATTGCTGATGCTAATAGGAAAGTTGCCTTGCTCTACGATATGATTCATCCAAACGCCGATACTACTTTTACGGTTCGTTCGGTTTATATCGTTGACCCTAATAAAAAAATTCGTCTCATTCTTACTTACCCAGCAAGCACGGGTAGAAACTTCGAAGAGATTCTTAGATGCATAGATTCACTTCAACTTACCGATCGATATAAAGTTGCTACGCCTGCGAATTGGATAGCAGGACAAGACGTAATCATTGTTCCATCGCTGACAGATGAAACGGAAATGAACAAGCTTTTCCCTAAGGGATACGACGTAGTAAAGCCTTACTTGCGTGTAACTCCTCAGCCAGATCTTTAACGTGTAGATACAACAATTGATGGAGCTGATAATAAGCTCCATCAATTGTCATTTAACTTTCGTGAGATGTTTTAAAAGTACTAGTGGCTGTGCTCTTTTTCATTCTTTTCGTGCTCTTTTACAGATTGAAAACAATGTGATTTTTCAAAAGCAGCATCGCCTTTTTTTTCTTTAATTACTTTTTTCATACACTTGTGCATTGCATGTTCGTCTTTTGCATTTGGGCAGTAGCTACTACATTCCTTGAGCATGCTGTGGGTGTCGTGTTTGGACTCGGCGTGAGCCAATAATCCTGTGATAAAAGTAGTTGTTAGTAAAATGCTTTGTTTAAACATATGCGGTCTCCTTATTAAGATAGCCAAAAAGTGGGCAAAGGTTTTAGGAATAAAATCTCTTCCCTAATCTTATTCGTCTTCCTAATTTAAAATGAAGACTGGAGTCAAATCTGCTCACTCAAATGAAATGTTATTGAGACGCTTTGTGCCACAAGCTCTGCAGTGAGTGGTGACGCTAAGTCAAAGTTTTTTCTCACTTCAACCTCTTTAAATCCGAACAGATTCTAAAGGGGATTTCACAGTGACAAAACAAATAGCCTACTTGTTTGGGTTCGCGCTTCTCACTTTAACAGCGTCAGCCGACGTATACGATAATGCCAAGAGTAATAAGGCGTCCTGTCGTCGGGCGACCGCTGCGCAACTTAGCGAGGTCAACAAAGGCTTACAATTGAAAGACACTTTTCTAGCTAAGTGTGCAGATGCAACTGAGGATTCTCCGTGGTGTGAAGAGGTTGTTCGCCCCAATCCGTCAAGTACGGCCACCTTTCACTGTACCTATAGCACCGCTCAGCCTCATATTTTGATTCACCCATCTGAATCAACGTGGACTAACGCATTCAAGGCGGTTGAGCTAGTTGAAGACTTGCAAGATATGGGAATAGAGGTTTGCCAGATTTACAATTGGTGGAGACCCTCTCCGTATAATGAAAATGTAGGTGGAGCAGCCGGACGGCATCCATTTGGAACCTCAGTAGATATTCGTTTTTGCTCTATGGCAGACATGAACGCTGGCCACAAACAGCTGTGTAAGTGGCGCAAGGAGGGGCGTCTGCGCGCATTGGGTTATTATGGCACGACGGGAATACATGTTGGAGTTGGGGATCGCACTGCCAATACTTGGGGCAAGGGCTGCCCCTAGCTTAATTTGCCAATCTATTGCCGAAAAATGCCTACTCGTATTTCGTGAGAATAAGTTACCTAGCGGCAGAATGTGGGCTAGTCTAAAAACATAGGAGTTGGAAGAGCCAGCAAAATGAGCGCTATGAGTAAAGGAGTTCAGGGTAGCTGTATGGCTGTTTTGAAAGTCTTGCTTTTGTCGTTATTTATTGGAACTAACGTTGCTGTGCAACTCGCGGGCATATCTGACCACCTGCAAATTAAGCTTTCGGCACTTCAAGAAGGATCGGACGAGGCCTTATTCTCTGATCCGTTGATGGCCTCTGGTCATTCTGAAAGTAGCGAAGAATCGCCTTTTCATCGAATGCATGTTCATGGGAATTTTCATGTCCATGATTTTTTTCTACCTTCACTTTTCCAAATTAGTACAGCAAGCTACGTTACGCAGTTAGAACAGTTCTGGGTATACCGATGGTTGCCTTATGACTACATCGGATCTGTCTTTCGACCTCCCTCAAAACTTTCTTTTGTTTAAAAAACATTCGAATTTTTTAAATGGGAGGCTTTATGAAAAGAAATAAATTGAAGCTAATAATGTTTTTAGCAACGATCCAAGTGAGTTGCTTAGTGGCTGCTGCACCAGAAAATTTTAGCGTAACGAAATCGTGCGATGGTGCGATCTCACTCATAAGAGATGAAAAGCCATTGAGAGAGAATTTTTACGTTAGCATTTATCAGCAAGCTTATGTGCAGGACGGTTTAGTCCTTTCTGAAAATCACACTTTTACGTTGCCTGTTTTTTTGGGTAGTCCTGATACGTACAAAGCAAGGAAAAGGGTTTCAGGTGATCATGTCATTTATGATGGACCTAAATTTTTGCTAGCGATTCCGTGGAAGAATGATGCCAGCCTTGAGTTTCTTGATTTATCTGACAAAAGCATTCCTGGGCCGCAATTTAGCGTGAATGCGAATTTGAGATGGCAGGTTTTGTGTAAGGCAGTTGAGTCATCGTCATCTTCAAGTTCCGCTACAAAACTTAATAAATAGGAATTTATATGAAAAGAAATTTGATCCAAGGCAGAAGCATCTGTCTTTTAATAGCTAGTATTTTTCTTTCTGGGTGTTCACTTTTATCTAAACATAAAAATGAAACACAAGAGGAACATGCTGTGCATAAAACTGAACGAATTAAATCTGAAAGAATATACCGCAATAGTAATTAATTTAGATGCAAGTGCCTGTAATTGCTTGTTAGTTTTGCTTTGACTCTGCGCGGAAAGATGATACTTGTTTCATATGAAAAAAATAGGTGCATGTTGTTTATTTTTCCTTGTTCCTTTGCTGGCTTTTGCAGAATCTGAAAGTGTTCATCGTCTAGAATATAACTTAGATGGAGCTTATCGTTTTGATGGTGATGAGTGGCTTGCGGAACATACCTTGCAGTATGATTATAAGGTTTCCTCTGACTACTCCCTAGAAACACAAGTTAAGTTTCATACTAACTACATACGCGATGAAGAAAACCCAGAGTGGCACAATGATAACGAGCACCACTTTGCAAGAGTTCGACTTTATGGTCCAACCTTTGCTGAAGTTTTAGGGTTTACTAGCAGATGGGCAATGCAATACACATTGCCAACGAGTGAAGAGTATCAAAAAGCAGGTAACTATGGAGCTCTTGGGGCTCGCGTTTATTTTGAGCGAGAATTTAACAAGAATTTCAATTTATCAATTGTTCCCATCGTGCAGGTTGTACTCAATCGTAATGGGTCTCAGGTGAATGATCCTGCGCGTGAGCGTAACGAGCTTGGATCTGCGGCTATAAATATAGCTCCCCAACTTGTTTTGGGTAGTTTAACTCTTACCTATGACTCACTTTTGGGTGTTGCTGTTGAAGGGCATGCTCCAGGAGAAAGTAATATCCAAAGTACAGGCATTTACGAGGGCGATTTAGAGTTGCTGAATAATTTCGAATCTTTGGGCGATCTTGGCTTAGGTGTGTTTTTTGCGCATAGTTTTGCTTTTGGCAAAGGAGCTGCCGCACACGATAGTCATGGAAACTTTTTACACATAAGTGAAAGTTATGCGGGTCTTAGAATTATAAAAGGGTTTGATCTTTAACTAAGAGTTCAGCTAAAACCCTCTTAAATGAGGGACCTTATATGAAAGTAAGCAATTAATGTCTTCCTGTTGCGACAGCGTTGAAGGGTGTAAAACAACTAAGACTGTAAACAAGGAAGATCAGGGGCTTTTTGCAGACAAGTTTTTTATTTGCCTCGTATGTGCCTCGATTGTTGCAGTTGCATTGGAAATTGCGCATTGGCTTGGATATGAGGTTAACCAGAGAATTCTTCTGGTAGTTGCAATTGCTTACTTTGTTATATTTGGTAGAGAAGTTTTTACTAAGGGATTTGGGGATCTCTTAAGGTTTCGTTTTAGTAATATCAATGTGCTCATGACCATTGCAGCGATTGCTGCCTTGCTGTTGGGTGAATATCTCGAGGCTATGGTTGTTATTTCTTTGTTCGCTCTTGGTGAAGCAATGGAGACTAAGGGGGTTGAGTCTAGCCGTGCAGAGTTACTAAATCTCTTGAACAAAACACCTAAAAAAGCAGAGTTAAAAAGCGGGGCCGAAATAAGCCTTGAAGACTTAAAAGTGGGCGAGGTAATAGTTGTGCGAACGGGATCATTGATTCCCGTTGATGGTGAAATCATTGCTGGATCGGGAGTTGTTGATGAATCTTCGATGACGGGTGAGTCAATACCAAAAGCAAAATTACTCGGGCATAAGGTGTTTGCAGGTACTTTGCTTGTAAATGGTTTTGTTGAAGTAAGGTCCGAGAAAGATGCAAAAAATTCTACTCTTGCAAAAATCATTACGATTACATTTGAGGCCGCTAAAGAAAAAGCAAAGATTCAAAAGTTTATTGAGAAATTTGCTGCTTATTACACTCCTGCTGCAATGGTCGCTGCTCTTTTGGTATTTGTTGTTCCTACTCTTTTTTTTGGAGGCAACGTTCGCCATTGGCTTGAGCAGGCCCTTACTTTATTGGTAATCGCGTGTCCTTGTTCACTCGTTATCTCAACACCCTTAGCGATTTATACTGCTGTTGGTGAGGCTGCAAAAAAGGGAATTGTTATTAAAGGTGGAAGAATTCTTGAGGCACTCTCGAAGGTTAGTAGAATTGCATTTGATAAAACTCGCACACTCACCATAGGCAAGCCTCAAGTAGTGGACATAGCTACACTCTCTTCAATGAAAGTGGATGAGGTCTTAGCTTGTGCTGCTGGAATTGAAAAATATTCTGAACACCCTCTTGCGAAAGGAATCGTAGATGCGGCTTCGGAGCGAGGATTAAAAGCTCACGATGTGAGTGATTATCATTCGGTGCTTGGTAAGGGCGCCCAGGCAAAGTGCCTTATATGTTCTGATCAGGAACATTTTATAGGAAGCCAAAGTTTTGCACTTGAGAAGTTAGCGTTATCTGAAAAAGAAAAAGAGACGATAAGTGCTTTTGAGCGCGAGGGTAAAACCAGTATCGTTCTTTGGAACAAGAACAACATTGAAGGTGTTCTTGCGATGGAAGATACGCTTAAAACAGAAGCGAAAGAAGTGCTTCAAAAGCTTCACAGCATGGGAATTAAAACTACGATGCTTACGGGTGATCATGAGCTTGCTGCTGCTTCAATAGCTTCTAGGATTGGGCTCACAGATTTTCATGCGTCACTTTTACCTACAGATAAGGCTGAAAGAATTAAAAGTTTTGAACGCGCTGGAGAGCATGTTGCAATGGTGGGAGATGGGGTTAACGATGCACCTGCTTTGGCTTCGGCTACAGTAGGTATTGCAATGGGAGCTGCGGGTAGTGATGCGGCCATTGAAGTTGCTGGAGTCGCGCTCTTAAACGATAAGCTCAGTAGCATTCCCTATCTCATTAAGCTTTCCCGAAGAAGCTGGAGCCTCATTCGCTTTAATACATTTCTTGCCGTCAGCGCTAAGGTATTTGCTCTATTGCTGGCAGTGCTTGGGATCAGCAGTCTTTCAATAGCCATACTTGCAGATGTGGGTATCACTATTTTAGTTATTTTCATTACGATCTCAGGAATTAAATCAGTTAGATAATTTGTAAAAATCAAAAACGCAACTCTGGAGGAGTTTGCTTTGGTTCAAAGCAGGGGTGAATTACCAACAGTTGCTAGTCACTTGATAGTCTGGAGTGTGTTTTGAATACAGAGGCCCAATCTAAAAAGCGTAGGTCTTGCTGCGTTTTATCTAGCCACTCATTAAGAACTTTTGTACTTGGGGCATCCTTGCGATTGGGAAATCTTTTTGGAGGTGGCACTTGTGATCTTCTAGTTTTAACAGAATTGGTAAGCGCTAATTGCGGAATCTGTTTTTTGATTTTTTTCTTGGCACTTTGGATACGCTCTTTAAAAGATGCTTTAGAAATCTTCAATCTCATGGCCCCCTTTTCTAAGCTAACTGGATCATCGCTCATAATATGAATCTCAAGAGCGGATCGTTGCTTGATGCTGAGGCTACTCCAAGCAGTTTCAAGCTTTTCCCAAAGCTCAGGCTTTATATTATCAGGGATGTCTTTTTGTTTCTCAAAGTAGTGCGCTTTTGCACTGCTGATGAGTCGTTCGACCTTGGGCTGCTCGGATTCAAACTCTTTGTAGGTTATGAGTCGGTGATCGAAAAGATCCTCGATTGTTTCTCTGTCTCTGATCCCGCGCGAGATCAAAAAGGCCGTTAGGCGAAAAGTTGTTGGATAAGAATCCAACTGTCCGTTCTCAACTAGATCGCGGCAGATACTTTCTCTAAGCGACAGCGAATGACGCCTAATAATGTTGGCAGTGGGGTCGTCCTGAAGAAAAAGGTGGCACTTGCTTGTAAGTAACTCGACTCGTTCTGATGGAAGATCCTTGAAGAGTTTATCGAGCGAGCTTCTCTTTTTCGGGGCAAGATCGGGGTCGTAATTTCTGTACTGAGGAGCAAAAGCTCCCACTGAAAAGCGCATGGATCGGGGGAGCATGGGCCTGGTCTCTGGGCTGAAGAAACCTTCACGAGTGAGGTCGTCCGTCACCTTCTGAAGCTTGGCTTCGGTCCATGAGTGGGAGGCCCAATGCCTATGATTGGCTGTTCTCAAGGGTGAACCATTATAACACTGCGTGGCTAAAATTTGTAGAAAATACTAGGGGGCTACAGGTACTTTTATTTCTATAAATATCAATGGTTTATATTTAAAGCACTTTAAAATACCCACCCGTTTGTGCTCATAAGTACCTAGACCACTCAATACTGGTCACCTTAAGCGCAATAGGCCGCTTATCCCACTAGTAGACATTTCAAGTCTACAATCAATCCGCTTTTCCACAATCACTTACCTGCTTTTCTGGTCGCTAGCTTGCGTCGTGAACATCCGCTTTGAAATGTTTTCGCAACTAAACCCAAACATCAGAACAAAAAAAGAAAGAAGGAAAAAAAGAAAAATGCAGAACACAAATCAGAAACAAGAAATAACTATGGCCGATGCCCACGGGGCAGCAACAATCGTGGGGGCGCTCATGATTGGTGTCTTTTGGAATGAGCATGGCGGAACCATCTCATACATTTACAGGACATACTTTTACCTCATTTGGCTCGTGATCATAATGTCCGTGGGGCTACTTGGAATGCTGGCCTACGACACATGGAAAAGAAGAAATCCCGATAAATGGATGCGCAATGTTTTACTAAAAATATGCGAAAAGAATTACGAAAAAGAGGGAGCAATTTATGTTGGAAGCACATTACAAGATCAAAGGCCCATCTACTTAACACCTGAGCAGCGCACGGGACACGTTCAAATTTTAGGATCAACTGGAAGGGGAAAAACAAAATCGGTCATCGTGCCGTGGTTTACTCGCGACTTGCAACAAGGCTTGTCACCAATACTTGTTGATGGAAAGGGGGACTACTCGATAGTTTCCGAAATTCTAAAATGGTCAAACGATACTGAGCAAAAGATACATGTTTTCAATCCCGATGGTGGGGGCTGCACGATAAATCCTCTTGAAGGCGGGAATCCCCATGAAGTTGCGGATAGACTTTTTGCATCGCTTGAATTTGATTCTGCGTACTTTAGAGAAGTCCAATACTCAGCAACACTGAGTGCTTTGGAGTTAATGGAGGCAGTGGGAAATGTTCCGACATTAAAAGATTTGCATGAAGCCTTATCAAATCCACAGCAATTTCTGGAGAGTTTAAACAAGTCAACGCCACTTCTAAGCAGTGCAAGGAATGAGTTCATGAAGATTTCTCAAATGAGAGTAAACGAAAGAGAGGAGAGATTTTCTGGGATACTTTCTCAACTTCGACCATTCACGACTGGGGTCTTTAGCGGGATTACTAACTCGAGCAAAGCAGAAACAACTCATGTGAGTATCGAGGAAGTTATGAATCCCGAACACAATGAAGGCAGCACTCGTGCCGGACTCATCGTGCTACTTCCCACCATGCAATATCAAAAGACTGCTAAAGTTTTAGGTAAGCTTATACTGCAATCGATTGCTTGGGCAGCAGCAAAACGTGATGCTGAAAAACCCATTGCAACCCTCTTTATTGATGAATTCTCGGCATTTGTTTACGAGGGATTTGAACAGTTTTTAAACAAAGCAAGAAGCAAGGGAGTTGCCGTGCATCTATCACATCAAAGTATGGGGGATTTGGAATCAGTGTCTCCAAGCTTCGCGAAAACAGTAAACGTAAACACGAATACAAAGATTTTGCTTGGCCTGAATGATCCAGATACTGCCGACTACTTTGCAAGACACCTTGGAACTTTTACCACTACGAAAGAAACAGAACGTGCAAGCAAGGGAATGATGGGAACAAACAAATCAGGCGAGATGTCGCTCAGAGAAGTTGAGCAATACAGGATTCATCCCAATAGGCTGAAGGCATTCTCGCATGGGCGCGGTGTTTTAAGTGTCATGGTGAGCGGAGTGCAACTTACAGAGGAGGTGCAATTTGAAGCAAACGGAGGCGTCTAAAAAGATAGCTCCACTACATTTAACCAATAGAGATTTCACATTACTTCAATATCTTTACGACTACCGCATGATGAGCATGGAACAAATAAGGAGATACATATTCACAAATAAAGCTTGGCCTACAATTACAAACCGAATCACAAGACTGGAACAAGGAGACTTCATCGAACGATTGAGAGTTGCAAACCTTATACACCCGCTTCGCTTCACAAATGTTGGAACAGTTCTAAAAATCACCTCTTTAGGGATTGGAACGCTTGCAAATAAATTTGCATCTCAAACATTTAGTGAATGCGTGTCAGATATTCGGATTCAGCAACTCCAACATGACTTGCTACTACTTGATGTAATAGAAAGCCTAAAAGCAAAACATCCGAAATGTGTTTTTGTGGAAGGAAGCCGTTATGTAAAAGGAATTGGCGACCAAACACGAGTGCCTGACTTTGTGATGGTAGATCCCGAAACAAAAGAAGCTACTGCCATTGAACTTGAACTCACTGCAAAATCCGAACGTCGCTACCGCCATATAATTCTCGACTACAGAATGTCGAAATCGTTTTCCAAGGTATTATTTGTCACTGCTTCCGAAACTATAAGGCGAAAGATTATGACTGAGGTTCTTGGAGAAAAGATGCACGATTTTAGAATGCAGAATGCTGGAAAGTTCTTTTTTCTACTTGTAAGCGATATTTTTAGACCTACTGACCCAAGCGACACATGTAAGTTAGCTAATACATCATCACTTGCTGCTTAAAACTTACGATTAACTCAAAACTAAACCCAAACTGAATGTTTGGCCCGCCCGCAACTGCACTTATATTTAACTTGTTCCAATTATAGAGAAAACACCTTGCTGTTAACCCCTATACCCTGCCGATCCGACCTGACCTCTCACCCTCTACGATGTTGAGAGGTCAGGTCGGATCGGCAGGATTACGGGGGCAAGGTATGTGGAATTGAAGATTGTTTTTTGTAAATAAGGGGCGGGCAGAGGACGGGAACATTTAGAACAATAGAAAGGAATATGAATGAATAAGAAACGTCGTTGGGAATGCACGGCGGCTAATCGGGAATACAGCGCAATAGAGGAAAGGGAAATGAAACTACGACTTGAAGAACTTTTAAAACTCTTGTTAAATCGTAAGAGCCAGCTCACTCGCCAGACCAACTCGGTTCATGTCCTGTCGGACGAAAGGAAGACAGCATGAAAAAAACATATAAAATTGCAATTTACACTCGCGTTAGCACAGAGGAACAAGCTGAGAATCCAGAAGGTTCAATTAAGAACCAAGAATTGCGGCTTAGGGAGTTTGTGAAGCTCAAAAACATGGTTGCGCCATTTGGGGAAGTTACTCATATTTTCTCAGACCCCGGAAAATCGGCTAAAGACATGAACCGACCAAGCTTTCAGCAGCTTATGCAAGCCATTGAAAATCGTGAGGTAAGTCTTATCTTGGTCACGGAGCTATCAAGACTTACGCGATCAATAAAAGATTTCTCGCTCTTGCAGGATTTTTTAAAGGCTAATGAGTGTGAATTCTTAAGTCTTCGGGAAAACTTCGACACAACAAGTGCCACAGGAGGAATGGTCCTCAATATAATGGCCACAATTGCCGAATTTGAAAGACGGCAAACAGCTGAAAGGATTTCTAATTCTTTCCACCAAAGAGCAAAACGTGGACTTTATAATGGAGGATCGGTTCCTCTTGGCTATCGGATTGATCCTCTAAAGCCTGGGCATTTGGAGGTAGTCCCTGAACAAGCTGAAGTTGTAAGGCTCATTTTTAAAAAGTTTCTTGAGATTGAAACTTTATCCCAAACAGCAAAATGGTTGAACGGACAGGGAATCGATCTACCTAGAAAAGTCTTGGGCGGGGGAGGCGCTCGGACAAAGATTTTCAGCGTCGATACGCTTCATAATATTTTGCACAACAAGGCGTACATCGGGATGCGTGTATTTAAAACTAAAGAGGGCAAGGAGGTGGTAAGAGCAGTTTGGGATCCGATAGTTGATGAGCTGAGTTTTGAGAGAGCCGAGCTACTTTTAAGAAGTAATCTCAGCAAAAAAAGAACTCACAATGGTCAACGTTATCCATATACACTTGCGGGGCTTCTGAGTTGTAAGCTATGCGGAGAAAATATCTGTGGTAGGTCGGCTCACGGAAGGAATGGCAAAGTGGCTTATTATGAGCACAATCTCACTAACAAGAAGAACTCCTGCCAGACTCGTCCAAAACTCGCGTGTGAATTGCACAGAATTCAGGCAGCTAAAATTGAACCCGTGGTCTGGGAAGACGTTAAATCATTTTTGACGAGTAAAAAGTTTAGTGAAGCTTTGATGGCTACGGCTAAAAATTTAGAGGGCGAAGACAAGCCCACAGATGAGCTTCAGGTAAAAGAAAGGCGACTGAAAAGCACTAGTGATCAAATCGAGTTATTGGTGGATAGAATTGCTTCTCTCCCCAAAAACATAGATCCGAATGTATTTTATTCCCAGCTTTCAAAATTGCAGACTACGCAAATGTCCTTGGTGCTTCAGTGTGAGGAAGAAAGGTCGAAAGCCGTGCTAGTTGATACTCCTATTGACTATGCAGATCTTGAGCGATTTACGGAGGGTTTGAGGGGCATGCTACTTGAGGCTGAGTCTAATCTTGAGCTGCGAGCTAAGGTTATACGAAAAATAATTCACAAGATTGAAATCACGCAACAAGGTTTTGATGCGCACTACTTTATCGGTCACAACAAATTTAAAAGGGCCTCTGGGGTTAATACCCCAGAGGCCCCTCTTTTTTTATTTGATGAGTCAAAAGCAACTGATTCGACTTTATTGACAAATGGTACTCGCTACTGGACTCGAACCAGTGACCCCTTCCATGTCAAGGAAGTACTCTAACCAACTGAGCTAAGCGAGCCTTGTGTGGTCTAAAACAAAAGTAGCTAAGGGCCTTCGGGGCATCAAGTAAAATTCAAAAAAAATAACGCAGAGTGGGTTATTCCATGCAAAGACTTGCTTCACAAAATGATAACCATTATCAACTTTGTGAGGGAAAAGGAGATCCATTTATGAAAAAAATTCTATTAACACTTACTATGGTGCTTGCGAACTCTGTGTTTGCTCACGAACATGCGCCTGCGATACTTAAGGGAGAAACTTTAGAGCTATTTGAACAAGAGCATGCATTTGCGGGTAAAGTTTTAAATTCTGCAGTCTTTGCAGGTTTTGATCACAAGCCTTTTGGAACAACTTTGGTTTTGAGAAAAAATGATAAGACTTTGCAAACTCGCATAGAGCCTCTAGCGCCTCGAGAAGGGATTGAATCTAAGCTTTTAGGTGTCCTTACAGAGCAAATCAGCGCCGAAGAAAGCGTTGTTACAACTGTTAGCCTACAGGGGATCCAAAGAAACGAAGATCAAACAGCCTTGTTCAAGTACCTCGTAGATGACAAAGAGGTCACCGTGCTTGTCAAAGGTGAGCGTTTTGAAAACAATCACTTTGTAAATTCTACATTCACCGCAACACTCGCAGATGGAGAGGTTCTAGTTTGGACTTTTAGTGGTGAAAGTTGTTTTGCTTACTCTGCTAATATTGCAGCTTCAATTTTGCTAGCGCATACGCATTTAAAGAAATAATATTTAAATTTTCGTAGCAGAGCACATCTTAGGGGTGGCTCTGCTAGGGGCTAATATCTTCGTTAAACACATTGCCCAACATCCAAGTGTATACAGAGTTCGTCCACAAAAAGCCCGGTTGGTTGGGGTATTTACCAGATTTATCAACGGGCAATTCGCCATTAACTCCGTCGAGTTTTTCGAACATCAATCCCGTTTCTTCAAAAATCTTTTCAACAGTAGTTGTCCAACGAGAAGCAAGCTCTTTGGCTTCTTTAACAAATCCATTTTTCAGAAGTCCTTGTACTGCAAAAAATTGGTGAGGGGCCCATGCATAGGGAGCGTCCCATTGTTTTCCTGATTCCACTTGAGAGGAGACAACTCCTCCTTTGCCGTGCAGTGCTTGAGCTGTTTGCATAAATCGCGCTAAGCGTTCAGGAGGAACAAGGCCCTCCCAAAGTGCACTGTAAACATCGGCCGTTAAAACCGGAGAGTGTTTTTGAGTTTCAAAATTGTAATCAAAATAATTCCCTCGTTCTTCGTTCCAAAGGAGTTTGTTAAAAGAGGCATAGCGATTTTCAGCTGATTTTTTATAAGCGCGGCTATTCGCTGTGTTGCCAAGTATTTTATTGAGCTCTGCTAAGTCACTTTCATATTTATAAAGCAGGGAGTTAAGCATTACCGGATTGTGATTTGTGATTTCACCATTAAAAGCAATGGTGAAATCTTTTCCGCTTTCAGCTTCGGCTCTTACATCGCGAAAAGTTTTTCCTAATTTTGTTTCGTCATCTTCGCCCCATCTTTCGGGTCTTGCTTCGTTTTTGTTGTCCCTGTGACGATTGAGTCCTGTGCTTTCAACAAGGCGCTCATTGGGAGTCATCCAAAAAGTTTTGTAATCTTTTTCTAAAAGTTTAAGTGCGTTTTGTGCCCATTCTCGATCAGCAGGGGTAATTTGTTTTAAACTTTTTAAGTAATCCATCACCATGGATGAAATAACGGGTGGCTGAGAGCGGGAGAGATAGTAACTTCGAATTCCATTAGGAATGTGTCCGTAGTTATCTATAAGAAATAAAAAATTATCAATTTGCATTTTAGCAATGTCTTGTCGCCCGGTTGCTAAAAGGCCCTGCATGCCAAAGTAGCTGTCCCAATAATAAGACTCCGTGAATCTTGCTCCCGCAATGAGAAAAGGATGGGGAACGGGTATCAGTGAATTGCGAGTGCTTTGTGGTGTTTGTTTCCATAGCGCGCGCAACATTGCTTCTGTATAGGCGAATGCACTTTTGCGAAGAGTGGATCCAGTAACGGAACGTGTTGCTCCCATGTGTGCGGGATCAGCGTTTTCTAAAGGGGATTCTCGTACATAAAGAGAATCTAACAAAAACTGAACTCGGTATTTTTCATTTTCTTTACCAGGAAATTTTTTATGAGCGCTAGCTTCTATATCTGCTTTTTCGCTAGCGCTGTGAGGCAATGGCACGAGGTCTGCTAATGTTTTAAAATCTTTAGTAATATCCAATTCTCGTGCACGAGCAATAAGTGGATCTTCTGTAGCTTCACTGTAAACTACCTTTAGTGCCGGATGAGGATTTATAAGTGCAGCATCTGCATCTACAAGTTCGTCATAACAATCGGCTTGAGCAAATGCGAACAAGACTAAAGAAAGCGGCAGCTGCACTCTTGCCATTTAAATAAGCATAGCTGAGTTTTATCTAGAATTGTACTGTAAATTGAATAAGCCATTGAGGCATTAGATTGAGTAAGAATTCTTCAAGCTCAGCATCAAAGCCCGTTAGAATGAGAACACCAAGGAACACAGAGAAGATACCTGCTCCCATATTAAGAAATTTTCCAAAACTTAAAAGTTTTGTTCGCAAGAATGTAAATTTTTGAATTAAAAATCCTAAAGCAAGTAAGCCGAGTCCAGCTCCTAAACCGAAAAATAAAAAGATTAAAGTAGCATGTGTTAAGTCCTGAGCTTTGCTTGCAAGACCAATAGCGAGACCCAGAGTGGGCCCCGTGCATGGACTCCATATCATTCCCAAAAGAGCACCGCCAAAAAAATCAGCGAGTGGATGTTTTGGAGGAATTTTATTTTGTAATCGAAAACCTACATCGCTAATTTTCTGAAAAGTTGTTGAGCTTAGATCTTTTAAATTTGGAATTAAGAATATGAGGCCAACTAGAATAAGAACAATTGCGCCGATACTTCGGATAAGGTCTGGGTCGAATACACTTGTGAATACATTTGTAAGTATTCCAAATAATGTGAATGAAAAAGTAAGACCAAGAGCAGTTAAGATCGGACCGTATTTAGAAGTGCGCAACGAAGAACTGATTATAAGAGGAAGGATGGGAAGCACGCAGGGAGCGAGCAAGCTCAGTCCCCCTGCGGAAAATCCCAATAGATATTGGGAAAACATTAACGTAATCTTCCTACGAATTCTCTAGCTTTGCTTTCGCTAGTTACTCCAGGATCAAGCCGAGCAAGTTCTTTGTTATTCTTTAAGACAACAACTGCGGCCCATTGATTCTTATTAAAACCGTATTGCTCGTAAACTTTATCTAATGCAGAATCTCTGCGTTCTACCCTAAATCCAACTAAATTAGGGATTTTGTTTAATCCTGCTTCGTTCAGAGCCTCGTCTTGAGCGGCACACGTTCCACAACCTTTTTTATGAAAAGCGAGTGCAACGGTTTTGCCTTCTTTCTGGGCGGCAGCTACAGCTGCTTCGCTGTAAGGAGCAAAGTTGTTGCTCGCAAAAGCGCCAAGACTAAGGGCAAAGCCAAAAGAAAGGGTTGAAAGTTTAACGAATTTTAACATGATTGAGGTCTCCTTCTGTTGGGTTATTCGCCAAGAGCAGCTTGGGTGGTTACATGCCTGTAAAATAAAAAAATGAATAATGTCGTGTAACCGCAAAGACCTTTTGCACGAATAAAGTTATAAGAAGGTTGAGTGTCAAAAGTGGATTGGTCAGAGTTAAGTGCTCTGGCGACAAAAGCTATTGCAGGAGATAAGGCGGCATATGCTCGTTTCCTTTCTCAAATTGCCGCACTTTTGAAGCCGCGCATGGCTCGTAGTTTGCCAAGTTCTTATGTAGAAGACGCTCTTCAAGAAACACTTATGGCTATACACAAATCGCTACATACTTTAGATGTGAACAAGTCGGTAGCGGCTTGGGTCTACGCTATCGCCCATTATAAAATTCAGGATCAGCTAAGACATATTTACAAAAACGCAGTTTTAGATGACTTTGATGAAACAGCCTTTAAACAAGAAGCGCACTTTGAAGCAGTTTCAGAAAACAATCTAGACGATCTTTTAAAAACTTTAAGTGCCAAAGAGGTGAGGATTTTAAAGTTATTAAAAGTAGAAGAATACACCGTGAACGAAATTGCCCAAGAGCTTAAAATGACACCCTCTAATGTGAAGGTCACTGCCTTTAGGGCCATTCGTAAATTGCGTGAACATCTAGCTGAAGAGGACTTTAATGAAAACGGATGATTTAATTGCAAAACTTTCAGCTGAGCACGCAGCTACAAAACCCATAGCTAGTTTTTGGGAGCGTTATTTAAAGTGGACCATAATTTCTCTATTGTGTGTTTTCACTGGAGTTTCTTTGATTGGCCTAAGGGAAGATGTGGGCCTAGTTTCTAAAGACCCCAGTTTTATAATTCAGAATATTGTAATTTTACTCGGAGCTTTGTTGTGTTCAGCATTGGCACTAATATTAAGTGTTCCTGGAAGCGAAAAAAAGCGAATTGTTAGATATTTAGCAGCTATTCCATTTCTATTGTGGCTGTTTCTACTTTTATGGCCTGCTCAGGAAAAAGGTTTTTACCCTGGCATAGGAATGGGTTGCGCGGGTGAGGTGTTTTCACTTGGAATTATTCCTGGAATCTTACTCCTAATGATTATCCGAAGAGGTGCTACGCTTGAGCGAAGTTACTCATCTTTCTTTGCCTTCATGGGCGCCGCTGCTTTGGGGGCTTTCGGGGTGCAATTTAGTTGTCATAGCAGCAATGTGGCTCATCTATTTGTATGGCATTTTTTACCTGTCATTTTATTAGGCATTTTAGGCATCGCACTGGCAAAGAAAATATTAAAAAAGATTTAGAAATTGTCATTTCAAAGCTGAGAACGAATTAAATGCTGCCTCAAAAATTTTAACCATAAAATAATCTAAGTCTCTCAGGAATAAAGCAGGATTGTTATCTAAAGAAAACATCTTACGAAAAGAGAGGCACCCTTAGCATGTACAAGAAACCCCGCATCGTTAACTTCATAAGTTTAGTTTTTATAGCTCTTTCAACAAGCGCATGTGTTCATGCTCAAAATATAGATTACGTCTTATTGGTATTGGGAATTGCAGGTGCGTTTTTAACTTGGATGTGTTCGCCTTTCTTGATGTTGATGCAATTCACGTTAACAGTGGTTGTAGCTGTTAGAAGTACGGCACCCATTGAATTGAGCTATGTTCTGTTGAACTTGTGTCTATTTATTCAGCTTTTATGGTTTATGAATCCTCTTAGGGCGCTCTATATAGACCCAAGTTTACATTGGTGGAAAACTCCTAAAAGAATACCCACTGAATCTAGAGCAATTTTAAAAACTCAAGATGGTTCCCATTTCACAGCTTGGGTACGAAATGTTTCAAAAGAAGGATTGTTGCTCAGTATAGTGTGTAAAGAAAAGCCACTACTGCTTTTTGATAAAGGAACTTTTGTTGAGGTGCGTTTTTTACTAGGTAAGCAGCATCTAGTGCGTTGTACCGCAAAGATAGTTCGCGAACAACCCGCAGAGCCATTGGCAAGTGAGTCGTTCCCTACATATGGATTAAAAATAATATATTCAGATAATTTATCTCAATGTCGAATACAAAAATGCTTAGAAAAAAAGAATTACAGACATTTTAATTCAGCAACATTGTCGACCCCCAGCCAAAATGCATAAGATTTGTCTGGGGGCATATAAACATTTTAAGGAGTTACGAATCGAGTTTGTAGTAATTTTCCATACAGATGACAGT
>CAZIFW010000044.1:0-19627 GCA_964538275.1 uncultured Bacteriovoracaceae bacterium | reverse complement strand
GCGAGCAATAAAATTCCTTGAGTTTCATAATCCAGACGGTGAACTGGCTTCAAAGCCGCTTCTGACCCAGAGCGGCTTATGGCAATTTCGTCACTATGCAGGCCGGCAGGTTTGTAAACAGCGGCCCAAAAATCGTCCTCTTTAAGGATTTTAAATTCAGTTCTTGACACAAGTCCCTATACCCCTTTGTAAAGGTTTTTGTAGGTTATGGCGAGTAAAACAAAAAAAGCAGCATCTAAATCAACAAAGGCAGCAAAGCCCAAGGCTAAGGCCCCTGCAGCTAAGAAGGTAGCCCCTAAAAAGGCGCCAGCTGCAAAAGCGGCTCCCAAAAAAGCGGCTCCTGTTAAAAAAGCTCCAGCGGTAGAAAAAAAACCAGCTAAAGAGCCAGCAACAGAGGGACTCAAATTAGATCCCGCTCTAAGAAAAGGCGCAAAAGCTCTTACGAAGTCGGCCCCTGTGGTGGCTTTGTCTAAAATTCTTCCCAAAGAAGAGTTGGCCGCTTCTTATGTCCTCGCAGATAGCGAAGTGGACGATTTTGAAGAAGACGAAAAAGCCCGCGAAGAAGACCTCGATGAGGTTGAAGAGGATGTAGAAGGTCCACCCGAATGGTGGAAAGACGATCCTGCGGCAATTGAAGGTGCAGATGATGAAGAAGGCGAAAAAGCAGACTTCGATGATTCCGATGAATGGACTGAAGACGACGAGTGGGCTGATGAAGATAAAAAATCAGATACCGACAGCGACGATGACGACCGTGATTGGTAACTAAATGGCTTCCAGCCTTTGGCGTCATGACTGGCAGCCTTTAAACCTCGCAATTTCTGGAGAGTCCATTGTGGACTTTCCTCGCCTTGATATTCAAAACAGTACCGACGCTAAAATTTTTCTTGGGGCTTACGGCTACGATGCAGACGATCCTATCGTGCGCGAAGAAATATGGCGCATTTATTTCGAAGCGCTTCACTTTATTCGCAATGTTCTTTTAGAAAGCGGCGAAGCGATTCCCCCTAGTTTTTTTGAACGCAACAACCAGAATGATATTTTTAAACTCTTAGTTGAAGCTTCGCAGCCTGGTCGTGAGCGCTCATCATGGGCCTGCGCCATTCTGAGAGTGATGCACTCTATTTCTCACTTAGATAACGATTTACGTTTGGAAAACTTTCATACAGCGCGAGAAAAAATATTTTCTCAATTTGATCCTTTTGTAAAAGAAGTAGCCCCTCGCAAATGGGTTTTTGGTCGTGAGGGAGAAGATGGAGTTGCTCTTGTTCGTTACCAAAAGAAAGTTCGCAAAGAACGTAACTCGATGATTTTGAAATTAATTTCTAAAGCACAAAACGACGTAGAACTTATTTACGACAGCCTTGGTTTTCGTTTTGTCGTAGAAAAAAGAATTGATGCGATTCGTTTGGTAGAAAAGTTTTTTGATTTAGGTGCAATTTCCTATGCAAATATTCAACCCAGAAGATCCTTCAATAATTTAGTGGATACCGATCAGCTTCATCGCGAAATGGACATGTTGCGAACGCGCGTTGAGAATAATGAAATTTCTCCTCAGCAAGCAGAAGAACTCTTTAGGAATTTAGAATTACCTTCTCCAGATCCGGCTGTAGGTCCTGCAAAAAATCAGTTTAGCTCTCCCTTTTACCGTTCTTTGCAATTTACCTGCAGGCACCTCATTCACGTGCAGGATGCGACGTTGCCTATTTTAGACCGCATCCGCGGGCAATTGGGTAAAAGTGTGGCAGGCAAGAGATTTTTGAAGTCCTTTCCAATTGTTCTCCGTGAGAAGAAAACTTTTTATTATCCCTTTGAAATCCAAATTACTGACCGTGATTCTTATGTCGAAAACTTGCGCGGCCGCAGCAGCCATAGAGACTACAAAGCCAAACAAAAGCAGATGGCAAGAAAAAGGGTATTGGGCGCAATTTATGGCATAATGGAGACATGAGGGGATTTGGGATCGTTTTAGGGCTATTTTTTTTGTTTTTAGCAGTCTCGAATAAAGCTGCGGCTCAAAGTGCGAGTTCGAGTTCCCAAGCGAATGTTTCTTCCCAGTCTTCTTCTGTAAGTTCTGCTCAACTTCGTGGTCCAATAGATCCAACCTCTGGAAATTTAAAGGTTTCTCAAATCAACAGCTGTGCCACTTTAGATCGTATTCCTTGGGTCAGCAAAACAGGGGGCAAGCGCACGCGTAAAATTTTTAAAGATGAATTGCGCTTAGATCGAGAAAAAATCTTTAGTACTTGGGAGATGTTTCAGGTGCTGGGGCAAGATGGCGAGGTTTCATTTGTTTTTCAAAGACTGCGCAGTGACGGAAAAGAAGAATATATAGCGGCTAAGGGCGATGTTACGGAACGAATCATGGAGGTTCGTAAGGGACGCCGCCGTTTGGTGGACAAACAAAACATGAAGCCGCTGATAAATCGCACAGCAATTTCTTTTATGCACAAGGACGGTAGTCGGGTGGAGTTTGTCCCAGGTCAAACTGGAAAATCCACAGCCGTTCTTTTTCCTACGAATGATGTAGGAGTAAGCTTGGCCCCCGTGTATCTGAAGGGTATATCTTGTGATAAGCCCGAATCATTCAATGATGACGACATCAATTCGAAAGATCTAGGGCAGCAAGGAAAAGAAGGAGGTAGCGATGGAGGAAAAAAATAATAAAGCAGACTCCACCCTCCTGAAGGCAGAGTCCCTCGTAAAAACTTACAACAAGCGAAATGTTGTAGACGGTGTATCGATTGAAGTTAAAAAGGGCCAAGTTGTGGGTCTTTTAGGTCCTAATGGCGCGGGCAAAACGACCGTGTTTTATATGATTGTAGGGCTCGTTTTTCCCAATGCAGGCAAAATATTTTTAGGCGAAGAAGAAATAACTTCAAAACATTTATTTGAACGGGCACGCTTGGGCGTAGGTTATTTACCTCAAGAGCCAAGTCTTTTTAGAAAACTTACTGTCTATCAAAACATTGCAATGGCATTAGAGGCGCAAAAATATAAACACGATGATTTAAAAAATCGTGCGGATGAATTGATTGCGAATTTCGGACTTGAAAAAGTACAGCACAGTCCAGCGTCTGCCCTTTCGGGTGGAGAGAGAAGACGCTGCGAGATTGCGCGTTGTTTAGCTATTAATCCTGATTTTATACTTTTGGATGAACCTTTTGCGGGGATTGATCCAAAAGCCGTTTTAGAGATTCAAAAATTTATTATAGAGCTTCGTCAAAAAAATATCGGCATTTTGATTACAGATCATAATGTACGAGAAACATTAGGTTCGTGTGATTACGCTTATTTAATGAATCAAGGCCGTGTGTTTTTAAGTGGTTCGCCGCAGGCCATTACAGAAAGCAGCGAAGCTCGAGAAATTTATTTAGGCGAAGGATTTAGATTGTAAACTAAATCCAGAGGGAAGGTGTGAATGGCTCTTAAACAGCAGATGAAGCAAGGCATGGGGATGACAATGACCCCCCAGCTACAACAGGCAATTAAAATTCTACAAATGTCTGTAATTGAACTTCAGCAGGAAATTGGAAACGCACTTGTTGAAAATCCCTGTCTTGAAGAATCTACCGGCGATGATACTTCTGATGGACTGCAAAAAGTAGCGAGCAATGCTCCTGAAGATTCAAATGAATTTGATCAAAAAGCTTCTTCATCTGAAGGCGCAGGAGATTTTGATTTTGGTAATTTAAGTGGCGAAGATCGCTTCTATCGATCTACTCGCAACACAAGCTTGGATGAAATTCCCAGCTACGAACAGGTTTTGTCTCGTCCCCAAACATTGTTTGATCACTTGATGTGGCAGTGGCGTCTTGGCGCCTCTACGCCAGAGGAAGATGCTATTGCAGAGGAAATCATCGGAAATCTTAACGAAGATGGTTACCTTTTATTAAGTGTAGAAGAAATTGCTGAGCAATTTAAAACAGATGTGAGCGATGTAAACGCGACACTTTTTAAAATTCAACGCTTTGATCCTCCAGGCGTGGCGGCAAGAAATTTACAAGAATGTCTTTTGATTCAGGCAGAAATTTTGTCTGAAGACGAAGAAGTAGAACAGATTATTGAAAAACATCTTCCTGAGATGGAAACCAAGAACTACGCAGCAATTAGTAAAAAAATGAACTTGCCGCTACATAGAGTGGTAGAGCTTTGCAAAGTGATACACAGCATGGAGCCCAAGCCAGGGCGCAGTTTCCATGTGGGTGAAGCACAGTACTTTGTTCCCGATGTTTACGTTGTCAAAGTTGGCCCTGAGTATATGGTCGTCTTAAATGAAGATGGTCTACCTAGATTAAAAGTATCTACAGAATATAAAGATCAACTCGATACGGGCATGCTCAAAGAAGATACAAAAACTTTTGTGCGTGAAAAACTTAGAGGCGCTACGTGGCTTTTAAAATCTATTTATCAAAGACAGCGCACAATTTTTAGAGTGACAGAGTCTATTTTGGCTCGTCAGAAAGATTTTTTTGATCAAGGCCCCGAGCATTTAAAGCCTATGATCTTAAAAGATGTCGCTGATGAGTTAGGTTTACATGAATCTACAATTTCGCGTGTAACAACAAATAAATACGCGCATACCCCTCATGGTATCTTTGAACTTAAGTACTTCTTTAACTCTGCGATTAAGCGTTCAGATGGCGGCGATGATTTAGCAAGTGCCTCTGTGAAAGAAAAAATTAAAGAAATTATTTCTCGCGAAGATCCTAAGCGCCCCTTGAGCGACCAAGAAATTGTAGAGATG
This sequence comes from uncultured Bacteriovoracaceae bacterium, assembly GCA_964538275.1. GTDB lineage: Bacteria > Bdellovibrionota > UBA2428 > UBA2428 > UBA2428 > CANIGN01. The sequence goes on along the minus strand of CAZIFW010000044.1, from coordinate 14,880 downwards.
TTAAAGTCTGACAAAATTGAAATCGCTCGCAGAACAGTGGCGAAATATCGTGAGGCTCTGGCAATCTTGCCTTCTAGTAAACGTAAGAAGTATTTTTAAAGAAATAGAGGCCGGATTAACGCCTGCTTCTTTGAAGCCTTAAAATGATAAGAACTTGAGATTGAGCCCTAAAGTTTCTTTTGGAAGAGCCAAAAAATAATTTTTTGTAAATAAAATCGGTATTTTATTGGCGAAATAGAGGAGGGGCATATTTTTTACACCCTCCATAGGCAATACTTCACATTTGACGCCTTGCGTTTCTGCTAGGCTGATAAAGGAGGACCTCAATGGATAAACCATCAAACCTGCATGTGACCGTAGTTTTTAAAGGCCTAGATTCTGTAGATTCAGTTAAAGAATATGCAGCGAAACGCGTAACGAAAGTTTCTAAACATTTACATGAAATGACCAATTGTCATTTTACATTTATGAATGAAAGGCAAGAAAGCGTTGCTCAATTACATATTGTAGCGGGTGATTTTGAAGCTAAAGCAGAAGCTCGCGGCCAGACCTTCTTTGCTGCGATTGACGATGTGACCGATAAAGCGCTACACCAGAGTCGTAAGCATAAGGAAAAGGTCACTGACCACAAAAAAGATGAAAAAAACAGAATCCAATTCAATCTTGAGGACACCGACGAGTGATTTCCTCTTTACTTCAGAGTCCGTAACCGAAGGGCATCCCGATAAAGTCGCCGATTTAATCAGCGACAGCATTCTAGATGCTTATATTCAAGAAGACCCGTTGTCTCGAGTGGCATGCGAAACCCTCGTAACAACGGGCATCGCTATCGTTGCGGGCGAAATTTCCACACAATGTAAAAAAGATATCAATATAGAAGAAATTGTACGCGGAGCCATCCGCCATATTGGTTATGACCGCGCAGAAGAAGGATTCACTGCTGATTTGTGTAAGGTCATGAACCTTCTTCACTCACAAAGTCCAGACATTGCAGTGGGCGTAGATCGCGGCGAAGAAATCGGCGCGGGCGACCAAGGGTTAATGTTTGGTTACGCATGTACTGAAACTCCAGACCTTATGCCTGTGTGTATTTCTTTGGCGCACAAAATTTCTTTGGGTCTTTCTCAAAAAAGAAAATCAAAAGAAATTCCTTGGTTGCGTCCCGACGGAAAAACACAAGTTACAGTTGAATACAAAGATGGCAAAGCGCACAGAATTGATACAGTTGTTGTGTCAACTCAACATTTGCCTGACGTTTCTCACGCAGAAATTTTTGAACGCGTTAAAACAGAAATTGTTGAACCGTTACTTCCTGCTGAACTCATCAAGGGCGAAATTAAATATCATATTAACCCCACAGGAATTTTTGTTATCGGTGGCCCTCATGGCGACACTGGCCTAACTGGAAGAAAAATTATCGTAGACACTTACGGTGGTTATGCGCCTCACGGTGGCGGAGCTTTCTCTGGAAAAGATCCCACAAAAGTAGACCGATCTGCGGCTTATATGGCTCGTTACGTAGCTAAAAATATTGTGGCTGCTGGATTAGCAGATAGGGCCCTCATCCAACTGGCCTATGCCATAGGTGTAGCTGAACCCGTAAGTATCATGGTGGATTGCCAAGGAACTGAAAAAGTTGATCCTGCTAAAATCAACAAAGCAGTAAGAGAAATCTTCCCCATGAAACCTGCTGATATTATTAAACGCCTCAATTTGAGAACGCCGCTTTATAAGAAAAGCACAAACTACGGACACTTTGGTCGTAGCGATGCTGGCTTAACTTGGGAAAAAACAGACGCAGTGAACGAGCTTAAGAGTATTCTCTAAGCTGGTTATAAATGTAATCGTTTTTACAATCGCAGATAATCTTAAGAACTAAGTTTTCTCTGCGATTATTGGCAAGACTCGACTGGCTTAGACGCGTGGCAAAACCGGCACGGTTTCGCATGGCGAAATCTGCAAAGTTAAACTCTACTTTTGTACTGAATAAAAAACCCGCCACATTTTTTAGAAGCTTATTAATGCCTAGGACTAACGAACACAAAGCACATTTTTATCTAGGGAATTAATCAGTGCTGCCTTCCCATGTTTCAAATTCCAGCGTGTATCCATCAGGATCTTTTAGATAGAACCTATATGGTCCCTGACCAAGCACTCCAGTAATTTTGCTTGATAAATTACTAACGTTCTTCGCGTTAAGCATTTCATAATAGGATTCAACTTCTTTACGACTTGAAAAATCTATTCCAATATGGACAACTGCCGATCCCACGTCATTCATTGAAGTAGTTTCTTTAAAGCATAGATGGAATCCGCCTAAATCACACAGAAAACCCCTCGAGGCCGAATGGCTCCGAGGGGTTTGTTATTTCCCAGCTAAAAAGAGCGACAAAAACACGTCAGACTAGAATCAAAAAATATTTCCTGTTGCACAAAGCACAAATCAAATTATTAATTATAATTGAAACATGGCTGGTTTGAATCAGGTGTTTTTTTACTCAATTTTTATTCTAATGTTAATTTGCAAAAGTGCTTATGCAGCGGACTATTACATGGGCAGCAGTTCTCCTGGAACTGGATGCACAGAAGAAGATAAAAAAAAGTTCACTCCTATACCAGGTACGAACCTGGTCCGATGCGAAGACGTTTATCTTCAGCTGGGAGAAAAAGAAATCAAAAGATTCAACCGCGTTGATATGAAGGCCTACGAGAGCAAATTCTATAAAGTTAATGCTATTTTGGAATCTGGCCACTTCAATTCGGAAGTATTGGAGGCTACGGCTAAAGAAAGTGCCGATTTTCTTGCTTTTGCTGACAAGGTAATTTCAAAATTTTCAAAAAATACCTGCTCTCAGATCGAGAGAGATATTGATAATCTACTCAGACTCTGCGCGACTCTGGGGTGTGATGGGAAATATTCTAAATTTTTACCAGAAAGAAAAGGAAATGGAGACGGTCATTAAACCAATGTTCAAAAAGCGCAGGCTAAGATTGAAAGCCTGAGTTCTTGTGAGACTGTCAGGTAAAGCGCGCATTTGAAAACAGTGTTGTTTAACGTTCCAAAAAAATCATCACTCGTCTTGCGACATCTATATCGTAAGTTCTAAAAAGTGGGGCAGTTCTGTTCTAAGAAAGCTTTCTTGCTCGTTTTGCGATCAAACATGAGGTGATACTTTTTAAATTCTTCACAGGCAGTTGGGATATCGCCTCGTTTAATGGCATAGGTCCCTTTGAGATGTAACAAAGAGTGGTGTCCTTCGAATCTTTCACTTAAATCTTTTATGAGAAGATCCAGTTTTTCAAATTCGTTCATCTGCAAATAATTGAGTCCCAAAAATACGCACGCGCGCCAGTTTTCTTTGTTAAGAGCGCACGCTGTTTGAAAGCTTTTAAAGGCGTCGGTGCCCGGACGCATGGTGAGGTGGTCGGAATAAGCTTTAACAAAAAAGATAAAGCAAATTATGATAGATGCCGAAAAATTAATTATTCGTAAGTAAGAAGATTGTGGATTGTTTTTAGCGGGAATAAGCGAAAGCGCCACGCCTGTTAAAATAGAAATAAATAGCAAGGTATAGGGAGTGTCTTGAGGAAATTCAAAAAATCCAATGCTAGCAATCAAAGCGGCATGTCCCAGCACCCAAGCCACTTCATGGCGATTCTTTGAAAGCGATTTTTTGAGTTCAACAAAAAGAAAAAAGAGAAAAGCTAGAAAAGAGAGTCCGCCTAAAATTCCAATTTCTGCAAAGAACTCTAGAAACATGTTGTGAGGATTTCTTACTTGCAAGCCTTCTGCAGACTCAGCAGGAGCGTAACATTTTCCGTTGTAGTGCTGAAAAACATATTCATAGGAGCCTGGGCCCACACCCAATGGATTGTCTTGAATGAGACAAAGCGTGTTTCTCCAAAAGGAATAACGATAAGAAAGAGATTCGGTACCCTTGCGATAAAGTACAAAAGAAAAAGAGAGTACAATAATGGCGACTAACGCCAGAGCAATGCCACGTTGTTTTTTCTTAAGTTTTTTAACAAGCTGCTTTATATCTATAGCGTAGTAAAAGAAAACAAAGGTTCCGACTATTAGACCCAAGAAAGATCCCCGAGATTGCAGAAGTATTAAAAGTAAAATTCCAAGGGCGACTAAGCCAAGAGCTGTTTTTTTAATAAGAGTGTGCTGTTCGATTTTCAATAAAAAGAAAAGCTGAAGCGAAGTAACGGCAATAAAGTTGGAAACTATATTTGGATTACCGAAGAAAGGACGCACGGGATTTTTTAAAAATAATTCGTTAATAATCAAATAAATATAAACAAGTGCAATGACGGGCAGCTGGTAGCGACCAAGAGTTTTTAAAAAATCTTGAGTGCCTTCGTTTTTTGCCATCGCTGAAACAGCAAAGGCAATCAGTGCCCAAAGTAAAATTAAAGCAACGCCTGTTACGGGTTCTCCAACTTTAGAAAAAAAGAGTGAAACGCCAGTAAAAAAAACAAGGCTGATTAAAGAAGCAATAAGCCCCTTACTTTGATTCATAGAAAATATGAGCTTTTTTTCAAAAACGTAAAAGCTAGCAATCAACACAGTAAGCGCGATTCCAAGGAATTTTGCACTGGTGTAGGTGAAGCTAAATTTATCTGAAACTAAAAGCGCCACGACGCTAAGTCCAAGAGCAATAATATGTGATCCGTGTAACACCCTTTCAGTGTAGAGCAGTTTTTGTATTACACTAGTTAAGTGGAATACTTCTTTTTGAGGTTTTTTGTTTTAGCTCTTTTTTTGTTTCTTTTTATTCAGCGTGAATTTAAACAACGCAAGGAGCGAGGCTTGATGCCTAGGTCCCTTTCAGAGCTTTTTAATATGGGTTCAAAATGGAAAAAGGGTTCGGATCCTAAAATATCGGCATTGTTATTTGCCTCTTCAGCTTTTGTTGGCTTTGCCCTTTGGGAGTCTATGATTATATCTATCTTTAGCTTGGTCCCCTATTTACTGCTGGGTTTGCTTGCCGGAGTTGTGTTGGCGGTCATGCTTTTGAGAAAAAGAGAGACTTTTCATTTTTGGACTTTTCAGGAGAGTCAATGGGCTTTGCTGAGTTTGGGCTTAATATCAGGAGCCTTCTTTTGCTGGGTGTTGTTTCCTTGGGTATACTTTCGTTCTCTATTCTTGAAAAAGAGCTAAAAGTCTAACAAGATCAGAGGGTGCTCTACTCGCTGCTATTTGCATTATCAGATGAATTCAAAATTTTTAACGTTATTCGTTACATCAGTTTTCGATCTGGTTTGGCGGCAGTCACAGCTTTGCTTTTTGTTCTGATAGCGGGCGGCCCCTTCATCGCATGGATGAAGAAAAAACAATTTGGACAAGCTATTCGTACTGAAGGGCCACAAAGCCACCTTAAAAAAGTTGGAACCCCTACTATGGGAGGACTCTTAATTTTAGTGGGTTCTCTTTTGGGAACATTACTTTGGGGTGATCTATCGAATGTTTATGTTTGGGCCCTTTGTATCTTGATTTGTATTTTTGGAACCGTAGGGTTTTTGGACGATTACATTAAAATCATCAAAAAAGATCCCGAAGGTTTGGCAAGTCGCTGGAAATTTCGCCTTCTGTTTATTGGAGCCGGCTTGGTTTCTTATCTTCTCTACACAGCAGCTGATGGGCAAGCGAGCCAAGGAACCCTCTATTTTCCCTTTTTTAAAAATCTAGAAATTGAACTTGGCCCCTATTATATGCTCCTTAGCGTTTTCGTAATGGTGGGAACCTCTAACGCGGTAAACCTAACAGATGGTCTTGATGGATTGGCCATTGGCCCCTGCATTGTGAATGCCGCGGCCTTTTTTATCCTTTGTTATTTAGGCGGAAATGCCGTTTTTGCTAAATATCTTACAATTCCCCATGTGCCCGGTATTGGGGAGCTCGCCGTGCTCTGCGCAGCTTTATTGGGGGGCGGGGTGGCCTTTTTGTGGTTTAACGCCTATCCGGCACAGATTTTTATGGGAGATTTAGGGGCTTTGGCCCTTGGTGGGGTCCTTGGAGCTTTGGCCGTAGCTTCAAAAAACGAAATATTATTAGTAGTTTTGGGAGGCGTTTTTGTTATGGAAACGCTTTCGGTTATTTTACAGGTTCTCTCCTTTAAGCTCAGAGGGAAGCGCATCTTCAGGATGGCTCCCATACACCATCATTTTGAACTTATGGGCTGGCCTGAGCCAAAGGTTATTGTAAGGTTCTGGATCATCTCCTTTATCTTGGCTATAGCGGCTTTGGGCACTTTAAAGTTGAGGTAGATGGTAGAAAAGGCTCTAATGTGAATGTGGCAATGCAGGGATTAAACGGAAAAAGTATTTGTATTTTAGGGGCTGAACTTAATGCCCTCGAACTTTCTAGGTTCGTGTTACGAAGTAAGGGAATTCCCAAAATTGTGTTTCCTGGTCTACCAGAAGACAAACAAGAACTTGTGCGCGCTCTTTTTGAGGGTTTGGAAGTTGAGTTTGAATTTGGCCCTATCGAATTGCGACTCTTTCAAAGCGCAGCCATGGTGGTTGTTTCTGAAGGTTTCCCGATTGATTTACGTGAATTAGACGCTGCTCGAAACATGAACATACCCGTTGTTTCTGAGCTTGAGTTTGTTTCTTTGTATTCACCAAGCCCTGTCATTGCAGTTGCGGGAACAAACGGAAAATCAAGTGTAGCTCACATTCTAAAAACTATTCTTGAGCACGACCAGCAAGAAGCTTTTGCAAACGTGGATGTGCCTTTGAGTGCGGTACTGAATTTAGCGGCTCCTCCAAAATATTTAATTGCATGTTGTTCGCCTCAGCAGCTTGAGGGCACACGAACTTTCAAGCCTAAAGGGATACTCTTTTTAAACTTGGCCGAAGATATGGCCGATCGTTATCCCAACATTGAAAATTACTATCAAGCCAACAGAGAAGTTTTAAAGAACGCCGATGCTGAGTCATGGGTTGTTTTTAATTCACAAGACAACCAAGTTGTTTCTTTTGTTCAGAACCTCCCTTCAAAAACTTATTTATTCGGCGGACAAGAAATTCCCGCTGGCTTTGAAGGTGCTTGGTATCAAAAAACTAAAATGTGCGTTCGTTGGAAAGGTGAACTCGTAGAGTTTAACCTTGCTGAGTTCCGTATGCGTGGTTTTCATAGCCGCGAAAACTTAATGGCCGCTGTATTGGCTGCATTTTGTCTAGGCGTATCTCCAGCAGCAGTTCAAAAAGCGATCACTTCTCTCAGAGCTCTTCCTCACCGCGTTCAATTTGTTAAACGCATCAACGAAGTGGCTTTTTACTCAGACACATATGCAACTAACCCCGCGGCGGTGATTCGCACTTTGGGCGCTTTTCATGAACCTGTCATTTTAATTATGGGTGGAAAAGATAAAGACCTAAACTTTTCTACTCTTGCTCCACATATTCGATTGAGAGTTAAAAACTTGATCATTACAGGTGAAAGCAAAGAGAAAGTTAACCGTTACTTGGGCGATTACACAGAAACTTTCCTCGTGGGTACTTTAGAAGAGGCTATTCTTTTAGCTTATCAAAAGTCTCGCAATGGAGATGTGGTTCTTTTATCTCCAGGTTGTTTGGGAACAGATAAGTTTCCAAGTCAGCAAGAAATGGGCGACTTCTTTTCGAAATTAGTGGTTTCTCTTTCTCAGCCTCGTAAGCCCAACGTTCTTTAAATTTTTAAAGGAGTTAAGATTATGACCAAGCTCGTGATTATTCCTGGTTCTCTTCGCAAAGAATCTCTCAATAAAAAACTCGCTGGAGTTTGGGCAGAGGCCTTTAAAAAAATCGGCGTTGAAGTTCAAGTTGTAAGTTCAGAAGAATTGAACGTTCCTTTAATTAATGAAGACGATAAGGAAACTAAGTTTCCAACATCTTTGCGTGCCTTGTCAGACAGCATTAAAGCTGCGGCGGGTGTCGTTATTTGTACGCCCGAATACAATGGAAGCATTTCTCCTATCATAAAAAATATGATTGATTGGACTTCAACCTTGAGTCCGCATCCTTGGCGATCAAAGCCTGTGCTTATATCTGGAACAACTCCAGGTGCTTTGGCTACCGTAGCGGGAATGCTTCATACGCAAAACCCATTAGATCGTTTGGGAGCGCATGTTTATCCGCAAGCTTATGGGGTTGCCTTTGGTGATAAAGAGCTGAGTGGAAAAACCCTCACAGATACAAAAAAACAAGAAGGCTTAGAGAAGCTTGCAAAAGACTTTTCTTCTTTTTGTGCACGCTTTAATCAATAATTATTCGTTTTGATATTTAATTAGAATCTCTTGCAGGCGACTAATAAAGCCTCTGTGTTCATTAAAAAAACGAGTGAAGTCACCACGATCAGATGACATGTAATATGGGATTATTGGAACATCGCTCGAATAAAGTTCTTCCATTTCTGCAGCAAATTTTCCACCTCGACTTTCAGGGTCAATTTGCATTCCAGAGGCCTTCATTTTTTTGTAAATATCAACATACGATTTTCCCCATGAGATTCTTGTAGTCGCAGTTAAGGGGCTAATGGCACTCTCTACAGGTGAATAACTAATTGCCATTTCAGTAATTTGAGGGGCCAAAGATGTACCTGCTGCAACAATTGCCTCGTCTTTAAGCTGTTCATTTCGAGGCGCCAAAAGTAATCCGGCATCAATTTTACCTCTAATTGCAATTGGTTTAGAGAAAATACCTGCAGATTTGTCTGCGTCTGCGCGTCTTGCACGAGTGTCCAGTTTAAAAACATGAGCGCTTGCATCGAGGGGAGCACCAGAAAGAGTTTCAAGAGTTTGCCCAGCACCTTTGCTGTCATGGATTCCACCAAAGCTACGTTGAAATTCAATTCCCTTGGGCTTTTGCCCCGTTTGTGCCCATCGGTTGGGACCAAGTTCAAACATCCTATATGTAGCCTCTTGTAGTGAAGGCGTAACAATTTGAGGAAGGAAGGCGGGGTTTATTGGCTTATTTTCAGGTGTTGAAGACGTTCTTAAAAAAGCAAAGCATCTTTTTAGAATTCCAGAGCAATGCCCCGTTGAAGAGCATAAACACACTAAGAGTATGAGTTTTACTCTGTAGGGCGAGTGCATTTTTTAATTTTAACATAAAAATAATTATTAATTGTTAAGAAAATTTCTTTGAATTGTTAAGAGGGGCGGGCGCCTTACCTGCCCCTCTTACATTAAGCTAAAGCAATTTTATCGAAGTGAATTTCTTTGTGATCTCCGTTTTTAACAAGAGTTGCGTTGATTTTATCTCCATCGCCAAAGAAGCCCTCTAAAACTTTTTTAGACAAAGGCACCTGTAATTCTTTATAGATAACGCGCTTCAGGGGGCGTGCTCCAAACTCAGGAGAGTATCCAATTTCTGCAAGGTAATCTTTAGCCTCGTTTGTAACTTCTAAAGTTATATTCTTGTCTTTAAGAAGTTTGTTAAAGGCTACAATTTGAACATCAACCACTTCACGAATAAGTTCGTTACTTAAAGACTTAAAGATAACAATTTCATCTATTCGGTTAATAAATTCAGGGCGTAGATATTTCTTTAAATACTCGGGTACTTCTTTGGATGTCAGCATTTTATTGCGAATTTCTTCGGCTCCCAAGTTACTTGTCATAATGAGAAGCGTGTTTCTAAAATCTACACTTCTGCCCTGGCCATCGGTCATGCGGCCATCATCAAAAACCTGTAAAAGAGCATTGAGCACGTCGGGGTGAGCTTTTTCAATTTCATCAAAGAGCACCACAGAGTAAGGTCGACGCCTTACAGCTTCGCTGAGTTGTCCGCCTTCTTCAAAGCCCACGTAACCTGGAGGGGCTCCAATCAAACGAGATACAGAGTGTTTTTCCATATATTCGCTCATATCGATACGAATCATATTTTGTTCATGATCAAACAAGACTTCCGCTAAACTTTTTGCGGTTTCAGTTTTACCTACACCTGTAGGGCCAAGAAATAAAAAGACACCTATGGGTTTAGTAGGATCTTTAAGTCCACTGCGCGATAATCTCACAGCATCAGCCACTGCAGAGAGTGCTTGATCTTGGCCACGCACCCGTGCGCGTAACAGTTCTTCAAGCTTAAGTAGTTTTTGATTTTCTCCTTGCTCAAGGCGATCAACAGGAATGCCCGTCCACTTGGAAACAATTCCAGCAATGTCATTTGCGGTAACTTCTTCGCTGAGCATGCGCTTACCATCTTGCATTGAAGAAAGTGCTTTTTTGGCTTCTTCCATTTCTTTAACTTTAGAAGGGAGCTTGCCGTATTTTAACTCTGCTGCAATTCCTAAGTTCCCACTTCGTTCAGCGCTTTCGAGTTCTTTATTAAGGCGTTCAATCTCTTCTTGAATTAGATGAACGCTCAATATTTTGTGCTTTTCTTTTTCCCACTGCGACTTTAATGCATCCACAGTTGTTTTTTCAGTCTGAATATCTTTTTCGATTTCAGCTAAACGACGTTTACTCGCGGGATCTGTTTCTTTTTTTAAAGCTTCTCGCTCTACTTCTTTTTGAGTCAAGGCGCGCACCTTCTCATCAATTTCAGTAGGCATAGAATCAATTTCAATTCTAATTTTAGAGGCCGCTTCGTCAATCAAATCGATAGCTTTATCGGGGAGGAAGCGGTCAGCAATGTAGCGACTCGAAAGTTGAGCTGCTGCTACGAGTGCAGTGTCTTGAATGTGTACTCCATGGTGTATCTCATATTTTTCTTTAAGACCACGTAGAATAGAGACGGTGTCTTCTATGCTGGGTTCGCCCACGTATACTTGCTGGAAGCGACGCTCAAGAGCAGGGTCTTTCTCAACATATTTTTTGTATTCATCAAGTGTGGTGGCTCCAATACAACGAAGTTCACCACGAGCAAGGGCAGGCTTTAACAAGTTTCCGGCATCCATGGCGCCATCGCTTTTGCCTGCTCCAATAAGCGTGTGAAGTTCGTCAATGAAAAGAATAATTTCTGAGTTACTTCCTTGTACTTCTTTAATAAAAGCTTTGAGGCGCTCTTCAAATTCTCCGCGATATTTTGCACCGGCAATCATAGCGCCAAGATCTAAAGAGAGAACTTTTTTGTTTTTCAAAGTTTCTGGAATATCTCCCGCTATAATTCTTTGTGCGAGTCCTTCTGCGAGAGCAGTTTTACCCACACCAGGTTCACCAATTAGCACAGGGTTGTTTTTAGTTCTGCGCGAAAGAACTTGAATCACTCGACGAATTTCTTCATCTCGGCCAATGACAGGATCTAGTTTTCCTTTGCGCGCAAGTTCCGTAAGATCTTTAGAATATTTTTCTAAAACTTGATAGCGCTCTTCGCTAGAGGCTTCGTCTGCTTTTTGATTACCCCGCACTTTTTTAAGTTCCATTTCAAAAGCACTTGGATTGAGCCCAATTTTTCTAAGAGAATCACTTGCATGTGTGTTGGATTCTAATACGCCTAAAAAAAGATGCTCAGTTGCAATGAACTTATCGCCCATACGAACAGAAGTTTCTTGAGCTTTTGAAAGTGAGCGTTGCACCTCATGGGATATTCCAATGTTTTGAGCGTTTTGTTGTGAGGAGACTTTAGGCGTTCTTTCTAAAAGTTCCTGAGTCATTTGAGAAACCTTTTGGGTAAGCCCAAGATTTTTTAGAACTGTATTTATAGGACTAACGTCTAAAAGACTCTTTAAAAGGTGCGCGTTTTCAAGTGCAGCACTATGCGTTTCTTCTGCAAGTGCGTGCGCTTCAGCGAGCGTTTGTTGCGAAAGAGTTGTTAGTTTATCTGGTTTAATCATCCTTCTTTTAATGTGGTGTTGATAAAAGGAAAGTCAATCCAAGGGAAGGGCTGTGTATAAGTGAGTTTATTCAGCTACTTATAGGCGAGGGCAAAGATGTCTAAGTCGTAGTCTGACAAGAAATTTGTGAAGTCCTCTTCAGAGGCAAGCACTCTAACTTTATAAGGTGAAATAGAAGGATACATGATGGAGCTTTTTTCTTTGCTATGTGAGCGACCCAAAGCATGTCCTAGTTCGTGTTGAGCGATATAGGAAATCCAAGGGAGATCATCTTCAGGCGCAGATTCTATATAGAGTTCATTGTCTGCTTTAACAAAAACATCTGCTTCGGTAATTCCATTTGCAGTGTATCGAGTCAGTGTCACAGCAAGTGAGCCAGGAATTTTTGTTTGCCAAGGCCATGCAGTTCGAACGTAATAAATTCCATTCACTCCATCTCTATTAAGGGATGTGTAGTCAGCTTTATAAGGAGGAGCGCGGTTGTCGTCTTTGTCCACTAAGAGTTTTGTGTTTTCGAAAGTATCATTGTATTGCTCAGCGGAGTCGCCCATGGCAACTCTTAACTTTTGAGGGGTTGTATCTTCGTAGCTAAAGCTAATAGCATTGTTGTTCCATTTGATAATGGAACCGTCTGCAGTGCAGAGATATTCTCCATAGCAGCTGTGAACATCAACGCCGTTTTCTTTTCCACAGGCAGCTACTAATAAAAGACACAGAACTAAAAGCCTCCCCATACCCATGTTTTATACACATGCAGGGACCATGCCCGATTATTAAGACAAAAAACCCAACAAGATCTTGAGCTTATAATTGTTAAGCTGACCAACTTTTAGACACGTGCATATTAGAGAATTCAAGCATCAAAGAACGCTGTGATCTAAAGTTGAAGAGTTCCCTGAGTTCCAGCCAAGCCATCTGTATTATCTACTACAGTGAAATTAAGTGTTTTCATAACGGGATCCCATTGGAGATTACAGTAAGTAACTCCACCAACCTCTGAGCCAAGTGAAAAGTTAGCGATATCAACGTTCCAAATTTGAAAGCCTGTTGAGCCTATGCCCTGGTCTGCGCTTCCGTTTGCTTGATGCCTAAAGGTAAGCCAACCGCGTGCCCCATTGTTGTTATCAGGAATATAGAGGTAATCATGATGGCAAGCCGAGTAAACTTTGTTGGGAACGCTTGGTCCTACGCTGCCCATAATAAAGTCAGAATTTGTTCCATTACTTCCGTTTTGACCATTTTCTCCGATACATACCACTGTAACGTCAGGAGTGTTTTGTCCCGTAACTCCGCTTGTGTAGACGGCGCCCCCCGCTGCACATTGGCTGGGTGTTGCTGCTGTTACTGATAGATTTGCAGAAACACCATTAGTTCCAGGCATTCCATTACAAAGAGTTGTGATTGATTGAACACTCTCGCCCACATCTAAAAATGTATTTTGGTTTAGATCCATGAAAGTTTTAAATACAGATCCACCTGCAGGACAGGCTGCAAGCTCTGCTGCTTCTACTTGAATACCCGCGCTTATACCATTGGCACCGTTAGCTCCGTTGCTTCCATTTAAACCATTACAAATATTGTTTTGAGAAATTACGTTTTCTGTAATTTGAAAAAACCCATCCCTGTTGTCATCTAAAAAAACAATCAAGCTATTGCCGCCATTGGGGCAATCTAGAGCAGATGCTGTTTCAGAATGAATTCCAACGGGCGATACCTGATCAGCAGGATCAAGGCCCGAGCTTTCCACGCGAGTCACAGTTTTTCTTCCACATGAGAGCAAGAAAAGACCCACTAAAATTGGTTTAAAGTTTTGTAATTTTTGCATCTTGCACCTCCGTTAAGGATAAGACGCCGAAGGGGCTTTTTAGGTTAGATTAAAAACTCTTACACGTAAGACAACTTTTAGTGACTAAGTTCACTGCCTCTGTGATTTAGCAAAGCTAGGTCGGCGGTAGTCTCATTGAGTTCTTCCACTTTTTGAGGAGCGTTTTCAAAAAGCTTTTGAATTTCTACGCTTTCAATCGTTTCTTTTTCAAGAAGGATTGCTACCATTTTTTCTACAATATCTTTTTTCTCAACAAGAATAGAGCAAGCGAGTTTAAATTCTTCTTCAAGAATTTTCTTCATTTCTAGGTCGAGTTTTTGCGCCATACTTTCAGATACGGGTGCGTATTCATTCTTAACGAATGGATTGCCGGTATAAAGTTCACTTTGCTGACCCAAGGATACGAGCCCAAGGGTTTCGCTCATTCCAAACTCTGCAGTCATGCGACGAATAATTTCACTGGCGCGTTTAAGGTCATCGTGTGCTCCCGTTGTAACTTCGCCAATAAAAACTTTTTCTGCGGCTCGTCCTCCTAAGAGAGTTCGAATCTTGATAAGAAGTTGTTGAGTACTTAAAAGATGTCGCTCTTCTTCGGGAATTTGCATGGTGTAGCCAAGAGCACCATTGCTTCTTGGAATAATGGAGATTCGGTGAACCTTATCTTTTGAGCCACTAAAATGTGCAACAACTGCGTGACCAATTTCGTGATAGGCCACAGTCTTTTTTTCATCTTCTGGAAGTATGCGGCTTTTAGAAGCAAGGCCCGTAAGTACACGATCAATAGCTTCTTCAAAACACTGACGAGTAACGAGAGTAAATCCCTTTCGGACAGCTAAAAGCGCGGCTTCGTTTACAAGGTTGGCAAGATCAGCTCCAGAGAACATAGGAGTGCGAGAAGCAATTTCTTTGTAATCAATTCCAGGAGCGGTTTTTACTTTTCGAGTGTGTACACGCAATATTTCTTCGCGCCCTTTAAGCCCGGGGCGATCTACTGTGATTTGTCTATCAAAGCGACCAGGGCGCATAATGGCAGGATCCAAGACCTCAGGTCTATTGGTAGCAGCCATAATGATTACGCCTGAGTGATTATCAAAGCCGTCCATTTCTACAAGGATTTGATTGAGCGTGCTTTCACGCTCATCATTGGTAGACATCATGCCCGTGCTTCGAGATTTAGCAACGGCATCTAATTCATCAATAAAAACTATGCAGGGGGCCTTTTTTTGAGCTTCTGCAAAGAGATCTCTCACGCGTGCTGCGCCTACACCTACAAACATTTCTACAAAGTCTG
>CAZIFW010000043.1:0-19696 GCA_964538275.1 uncultured Bacteriovoracaceae bacterium | reverse complement strand
ATGCAGTGTAAAAGACTACACAAAATTGCCAGTTCTCCCGAGCCGCACAGGACTTGGATGAGAATGATGGATGCAAGAAAAGGAAGGACCTTTGAATGATTTCAAAGGAAATGAGATATGAGAAAAGCCAGAGTATCGTTCCCAGAACTAGTCCTAGTTGGAAAAAAACTAGGAATGACACAAATTTTTAATGAAACAGGCGATGTAATTCCTGTTACAGCACTTCAAGTAGGCCCGTGTGTTGTTGTTCAAAAGAAAACAAAAGCGAAAGACGGCTACAATGCTATTCAATTAGGTTTTGATGATCGCAAAGCTCAAAACGTAACGAAGCCAGAAGCTGGCCACGCTAAGGCGTCTAAAGCTCCTGCAAAAAGAGTTCTTAAAGAATTCAGAACTGATGATGCAAAAATTAACGAAGTTGAAGTTGGTGATGTTTTAGATGCTTCTCACTTAACAGTAGGCGATCACATTGACGCAACTGCTGCTTCTATCGGTAAAGGTTTCCAAGGTGTAATGAAGCGTCACAATTTCCGTGGAGCTCGTCACTCACATAACCACGAATTCTTTCGTCACGGTGGATCTATCGGTATGAGATCTATCCCTGGTCGCGTATTCAAAAACAAAAAAATGCCTGGTCACATGGGTGATAGAACAGTAACTGTTCAGAACCTAACGGTTGCTGGTATCGATGCTGCAACGAATGTTGTTTTGATCAAAGGCGCTGTTCCTGGATCTAAAAATGCATACATCACTCTCAAAGCGAGTGTTAAAGGTAAATTCGAAAAACGTAGCTTAAAGAAAGCTCCTCCTGCAGCAGCTGAAGAAGCCGCTCCAGCAGCAGAATAGATCTGTTGACTGTGTGCAGGGTACGCATAGCGATACCCTGCTCCTGACAATATTGTTAAGGGGTCAGGCTGCCAGCCTGACCCCTTTTTTTGTTTGTGGAATGGAATAAATGGGCATTAACGACATCGAAATACTCTATGAAGATGAGCATATTTTAGCGGCGAACAAACCCGCTTTTTTGCCCGTTCACGTAACGCTCGATCCCGCTCGTCCACATTTGCAGGGCATGCTTGAAAAAAAGTTGGGACAAACTCTAACGCTCTTTCACAGATTAGATGTGGATACTACGGGGATTGTTTTGCTGGGAAAAACTCCAGAAGTAAACAAACCCATGAGTGAGATTTTTTTAGGCCGCGAAATACGTAAAATTTATTCTGTAGTGGTCGTGGGACGTTGGCTTGAGAACTGGAAAGTTGTGCGCACCTTTATTCGCAAAACACGAGGCCATTGGGCGAACTTCTCTAAGGGGCGTCCTGCTGAAAGAGCGATTACTCATTTTCGTATTATTAAAGCCGGAGCCAGCCGCTCGTTTATTGAAGCCGAATTAGAAACCGGAAAAACGCATCAAATTCGTTTGCATTGTTTAGAGATGGGTCATGCTGTTATGGGAGACCGCGTCTATGGAAGTGCTGATCCTTCAGGGGTGCCTATTGCCCTCCATGCTGCTCGTGTTGAGTTCAAGCACCCTATAACGGGCAAGCTTCTTAAAATCGAAGCACCGCTTCCAAGCTACTGGAAAGATAAGTGGCTTAAAGGTCTTTAAAAGGTACCTAGTTACTTTTGGTACATACCCACGAAGCGGGAGCTTCGTGTTGTCCGCTGAGTAGTTAAAAACTACCTTTTCTCCTATACACGTTACCTTTTTGCCAAGAGAGCACGAGCCATATAGAAGAGTAGGGTATGGCAAAAATAGCAGTTAAAAACCCTGTAGTTGAACTCGATGGCGATGAAATGACCCGCATTCTTTGGGGCTTTATTCGCGAAAAACTCATTAAGCCTTATTTGGATCTTGAGATTCAATATTTTGATTTGGGAATTGAGAGCCGCGATAAGACAGAGGATCGCATCACTGTTGATGCTGCTGAAGCTATCAAGAAATGTAACGTGGGAATTAAGTGCGCTACTATTACTCCCGACGAAAAACGCGTTGAAGAGTTTGGCCTTAAAAAAATGTGGAAGTCTCCCAATGGAACTATTCGCAATATTCTAGGTGGAACAGTTTTTCGTGAACCCATTATTTGCAAAAATGTACCTCGCTTAATTCCTCAATGGACACAGCCCATTTGTATCGGTCGTCATGCTTATGGCGATCAATACAACTGCACAGATATTTTGGTTAAAGGCAAAGGAAAGTTAACTCTTACTTACCAACCAGAAGGTGGCGGCGAAGCGCAAACCTATGAAGTGACCAACTTTAAGGGTGACGGAATCGCTCTTGCGATGTTCAACACAGATGAGTCGATAACTGGTTTTGCTCATAGCTGTTTTCAACAAGCTCTTATGAAGAAATGGCCTTTGTATCTCTCAACTAAAAATACAATTCTAAAAAAATACGATGGTCGCTTTAAAGATATCTTCCAAGATCTTTACGAAAAAGAATACAAGCCTAAATTTGAAGCAGCAGGCATTACCTATGAACACCGCTTGATTGATGACATGGTAGCTGCGGCTCTTAAATGGAACGGCGCCTTTGTTTGGGCCTGCAAAAACTACGACGGAGATGTTCAAAGTGATACCGTTGCTCAAGGTTTTGGTTCTTTAGGTTTGATGACTTCTACTCTTATCACTCCCGATGGAAAAACGATGGAAGCCGAAGCAGCTCACGGAACTGTTACTCGTCACTATCGTCAGCATCAGCAAGGTAAGCCTACATCTACAAATCCTATTGCAAGTATTTTTGCGTGGACTCAAGGTTTGGCACATAGAGGTCGTTTAGATAACAACACACAACTGATTCAATTCTGCGAAACTTTAGAAAAGGTTTGTGTCGACACTGTTGAAAGTGGTTTCATGACAAAAGATCTCGCAGTCTGCATACACGGTGACAAAGTAAAATCTGAGCATTACCTCACAACTGAGGCATTCCTTGAAAAAATTAATTCCAACCTTAAGGAGAAGATAAATGCGATTATGTAGTTTTTTGAGAAAGTCTGACAACCGTGAGTCTTGGGGTGCCATGTCTAGCCTTGAAACTGTGGCGGACTTTTCCTCAATCGC
Source organism: uncultured Bacteriovoracaceae bacterium (assembly GCA_964538275.1). Lineage (GTDB taxonomy): Bacteria > Bdellovibrionota > UBA2428 > UBA2428 > UBA2428 > CANIGN01. The sequence goes on along the minus strand of CAZIFW010000043.1, from coordinate 16,633 downwards.
TCCAGACTTGAAAAGCTTTCTTGAAAAAGACGGACTTTCTAAGTTGGGTCAGCTTTCGATTGAAATGAAAAATCACCCTCAATTTAAAATGAGTGATGTTGTATTTAGAGCGTGTATGCCAAATCCTGGTTCTATTCGCGATGGTTACGCTTTTCGTCAACACGTTGAAGCTTCTCGTAAGCACCGTAACTTACCCATGATTCCTGAGTATGATGAATTTCCAGTTTTTTATTTTGGAGATCATCGATCAATTATCGGACCTGGAGATGTAAAAGTTCAAAGCCAACATCTTGATCAGCTCGATTTTGAGCTTGAAGTTGCAATTGTGATTGGAAAAAAAGGCAAAAATATTCCTGCTGAAAGAGCAGATGAGTTTATTGCTGGTTACACAATTTGGAACGATTGGTCTGCGCGCGGACTTCAAGCTAAGGAAATGAAGCTCAACATGGGACCTTGTAAAGGCAAAGATTTTGCCAATGCTCTAGGGCCTTGGTTGGTAACCCGCGATGGTCTTAAGCCTAAGGCAATTCCTTCTCCCAAAGGCGAGCGTTATGACTTGTCTATGAAAGCATTTTTAAATGGAGAGCAAGTTTCAGAAGGTAATCTTAAAGATATGACCTTCACTTTCGCTCAAATTATTGAACGCGCAAGTTATGGTACTTACCTTTACCCCGGTGATGTCATTGGCAGTGGAACATGTGGTACGGGTTGCTTTATGGAACTCAATGGTTATTCTTCATCAGCAAAATGGCTCAAAGAAAATGATCAGGTTGAATTAGAGGTCGAAGGTTTGGGACGACTTACAAATAAAATTGTAAAAGTTTCAGACGATTTTCAATCCTAATTAAGTATCAGAAATAGGTTGAATTTAATGATGCAGATTTCAGTTACAGTTCTGACTAAAAATAGCGAAGCTAAACTTAGGAAAACTTTGGAATCTGCACGTAACTTTGATGAAGTTATAGTTTTGGATTCGGGCTCTACAGATTCAACCGAAGAAATTGCTCGGTCTTTTGCAAATGTTAAATTTTTTAAACATGATTTCTTGGGTTTTGGCCCTATGAAACAAAAGGCTGCAAGTTTCACAAAGAACGATTGGGTTTTTAATTTAGATAGCGACGAAATTTTAAGTGATGCTTTGTTGAAGGATTTGTCCGACAGAAAATTAGATTCGAAGCTTGTATATAAAGTGAGTCGTCGTAATCATTACCGGGGCAAATGGATCAAGGGTTGTGATTGGTATCCAGACAGTGTGATACGCCTCTATAACAAAACTAAAACAAATTATAATGAGGCTAAGCTTCATGAAAAGATCGTTATTCAAGAAGGTCAGAGTTTAGAGAAGCTTTCGGGTGAAATTTATCACTTTCCTTATGAAAATGTATCGGGACTTATTCAAAAGCTTGACCATTACTCCACTCTTTATGCTCAAGAAAAAAAAGGTAAAAAGATTTCTTTACTTGGACTTTCCTTAAGGTCTTTATATTCGTTCTTTAGAAATTATATTTTAAAGCGTGGAATTTTGATGGGACGTGAGGGACTTCTTATTTCATTTTGTAGCGCAGCTGGAGTTTTTTATAAAAACATGAAGTTGCTTGAGGAAAACGAAAAGTAGTTAATGAGTATTCAAGCGTCGCTCATTATGAGTACTTATAATCGAGTTGATGCTTTAGAACTCACTCTTATGAGTGCGTTAAGACAAAGCACTTTGCCCCATGAAATTATAGTAGCAGATGATGGATCACGCGAAGATACTCGTCTTTTGATTGAAAAATATCAAAAAAACTCTCTTGTTCCGATTATTCATGTTTGGCACCCGGATAATGGGTTTCAGTTGGCTAAAATACGAAATAGGGCTGTAGCTCAGTCTAAATATGAATACATTGTGAGCATAGATGCAGATCAAGTTTTACATAGCTCATTTATAGCCGACCACTTAGCGGTTGCACGCCAAGGTGTTTTTTTACAAGGCCATAGAGTGCTATTGAGTAAAGAGCTCACAGAGAAAGCTCTTAAAACACAACAATTGGAGTTTTCTATTTTTGAAAAGGGTCTTACGAATCACAAAAATGCTCTTCATATTCCTTTTCTTCGTGATTTGTTGAGCCAGTCTCATCGCCGCCTAAAGGGAGTACGAGGCTGCAATATGTCTTTCTGGAAAGAAGATCTTAAAAAAGTGAATGCTTTTAATGAAGCTTTTGTAGGCTGGGGTCGAGAAGATTCAGAGCTTGTATTGCGTTTATTCAACAACAACATTGAACGAGCTGATCTGTATTTTTCTGCAATAGCTTATCATTTGTATCATCCAGAAAATTCAAAAAATAATTTAGGTGCAAATGATCTAGAACTAGAACGTACGCTTAAGGAAAAAAGATTTTTTTGTGAAAAAGGATTGAATCAATATGACACCTAATCTTTATGGGTATTGGCGTTCATCTGCAAGTTGGCGTGTACGATGGGCCTTTGAGTTAAAAAAAATTCCTTTTAATTATATTCCCATTAATATCCTGAAGGGTGAACATCGAGAATCTACACATCTTGCTAGAAATCCTATGGGAGCCTTGCCCGTTCTTGAAGTGTCCCCTGGATCTTATTTGAGTCAAAGTATGTCTATGCTTATGTGGATTGAAGAAAATTTTGCAAATACTCCCATGATTTTTGGAGTAGATCGGACACATCGCTATAAGATTTTTGAGCTCTGCGAACTTATTAACTCTGATACGGCACCCCTTCAAACTCCTCGTGTGCAAAGCATGCATAGTACGGAGCCTGAGAAGAAATTAGCTTGGGCTAAGCATTTTACCCACAATGGGCTCATGGCCTTTGAAAAAACCGTAGAAAAAACATCTGGATCTTTTTGTGTAGGTAACGAGCTAAGTGCAGCAGATTTGTTTGTTATTCCGCAAATGTACAATGCTAAGCGTTTTGAGATTCCGTTAGAAAGCTATCCTACACTTAAGAAAATATGGGACAAATGCATGTCTACAGCAGAGTGTCTTAAAAGCTCTCCTGAGCAGCAGGTCGACGCGCTAAAATAGGACTTAGAACTTAGTAAACGTTTCTGTACCTTTAGTAAAAGTCGTCTTAGACTCTTGTTTATGAATAAACTTTTAGCCGTTGCGGCTTCGTTTTTAGTTTCAAGTTTTCTTTTAGCAGCTGTAGATACTCCGCTTAAAGTGGGTATGGAGTTAGCTTATCCTCCTTTTGAAATGACAGATAAATCTGGCAAACCAGATGGAATCAGTGTGGGAATTGCTACGGCTTTGGGAGAATATTTGAAGCGGCCTGTAAAAATAGAAAATATGTCTTTTGATGGGTTAATTCCTGCTCTTAAAACAGGATCAATTGATTTAGTTATTTCTTCACTTACTGTGAATGATGAAAGAAAAAAATCAATTGATTTTTCATCACCTTATGTAAAAACGGGTTTAGCACTTTTAGTGGGTAAAGATACTAAAATTCAAAGCGATGCGGATCTTAAAAAATTAGGTGCTCGGGTAGCAGTAAAAAAGGGCACCACTGCACATGCGTGGGCTTCAAAGAATTTAGCAAGCGATAAGATTCTAGTCTTAGATAAAGAAACTTCTGCCGTATTGGAAGTTGTACAGAAAAAAGCAGATGCCTTTATATATGATCAAATGTCTGTGTATAAGCATTGGATAAAAAACCGTGAAACAACTCGTGCTTTATTAAAGCCCTTTCAACAAGAAGCTTGGGCTGTGGGGATTCGCAAAGGAAATGTTGAACTCTTAAAACAGGTAAATGCTTTTATTGAAGATTACAGAAAAAAGCAGGGTTTTGATAAGCTAGGCGCAAAATTTTTGGGCGAAGAAAAACAAGTCTTTAAAGAACTTGGCGTAGATTTTATTCTGTAAGGCACCTTAGCCATGTCGAAAAGGGTGGGGTGTGTCGAAACGTAATTGGTACCATTGGGCGTCTTATCCCGTCGTTTATTTTTTTCTTTTTGGAGTTCTGTATTTTAGTTTTCAACGAATTGAATATCAGTGGAACTGGTCTGTTATCTGGGACTATCGAGAAAAGCTAGCTACTGGATGGATTATGACCTTGCGTATCTCAGCAGTGGCTCTGGTGCTGAGTCTAGTTTGGGGCTGGGTCTTAATGATAATGCAGCGAGGACCTAGTCTTTTGAGGTCGTTCTCTTTAACTTGGGTTCATCTCATGCGTGGAACTCCGCTCTTGGTTCAAATCCTTTTGTTTTTTTATGTAATCGCTAATGCAGCTGGAGTGGATAATCGTTTTTGGCTTTCTGTTTTAATACTTTCAAATTTTAGTGCAGCCTACATTTCAGAAATATTTCGTTCAGCACTAGAATCTATTCCAAGCAGTCAGTGGGATGCTGCTCGTGCAATTGGTCTAAAGCCCTGGCAAATTTACAAAGAAGTGATTGGACCTCAGCTCTTTAAAATTGCGTTGCCTGCCCTTGGTGGTCAATTTGCTTCTATTGTGAAGGACTCGTCGTTACTTTCTATTATTGCAGTGAGTGAATTTACTTTGAATGCACAAGAAGTGAATTCTTTAACGTATTCAACTCTTGAAGTTTATTTACCTTTAGCTTTTGGATATCTCTTAATTACCGCTCCAATCACATGGGCGGCACATTCTTTAGAAAAAAGGCTTCATTATGAATTCTAGTGTGAAGCTTAAAATTGAAAACTTATCCTTTAGTTATCCAGGACAAGAAGTTTTTAAGAATCTATCTTTAGATTTAAACTTTGAAAGTCTTTTGTTGATGGGTCCCTCGGGTGGAGGAAAATCTACTCTGATGCGCCTACTTTGCGGCTTAGAATTGCCTCAATTGGGTAGTATTTGTTGGGCTGGAGAAAAGCTGCCCCAAGAGGAAGAAGCACTTCGAAAGTTTAGAAGTAAAACAGGAGTAGTTTTTCAGAGTTTTAATCTATTTCCTCACTTAACTGCTTTAGAAAATATTTGCTTACCTTTACTTAAGGTTCATGGCGTAAATAAGGATGAAGCTAAACAAAGAGCCATAGAAGCACTTAAGAGTTTTTCTCTTCATCATCATGCTGATAAAATGCCTTCTAAGCTTTCTGGAGGCCAAAAACAGCGAGTCGCTATTTTGCGAGCTATGATCACTCGCCCGCAACTTTTGTTTTTAGATGAACCCACTTCCTCCCTTGATCCTTATATGACCTTAGAAGTATTTAAGATGATTGCGGATATGGAACGAGCGCATCCGTGTCCTGTTATTCTTGTCACTCATCACGTGAGCTTTGCTCAAAAGATGCAAGGCCAAGTTTTAATACTTGCTGATGGACAAATAAAACATCAGGGGAATGTAAGTAGCTTACTTGCAGGCACTGAAGAAGAAGTCTTTGCCCGCATCGTCACCTAATGTCATTTAGGCGTCAGAGACCTTTTCGACATTGTTAAAAAGGTAGCGGAGGGGTGTCGAAAAGGTCTCTGACGCCTTTTCGACAAGCTTATTTTTTGTAGCCGAGGATGTAGATTTCGCGGGAGCCTTTGCGAATAGCGTCGGGGCGAAAAACTTTTGATCCTTTAAAGGTCATTCGAAATTCATTCCAAAAAGGATTAAAGCCAGGACCTTCAAAGATTTTAGCTAAGAATATGCCGCCACTTTTTAGGAGCTCACTTTTTGCAAGTAAAATTCCACTTTCAACAATTTGAATAGATTTTGCACAGTCGCTATCTACAATTCCATTTGTTTTCACCATGGCATCACTTTGAATAATATCAAAAGGTGCCCACTCGTGAGTTTTTTCTATGACCTCTTCAACGTTCGTCATATCTTGTAGAAAAAAAGCCATATTGGGGGCAGAAACTCTCAATTCGCTGATATCGAGTCCTACAACGAAACCTGTGGGACCAACTTTTGTTGAGGCAAATTGCATCCAGCTTCCAGGACTTGACCCTAGATCGAGTATCTTTTGTCCTTTTTGATAAAGCTTAATTTTTTGATCAATTTCTTGCAGTTTAAAAACACTGCGAGCAACAAAGCCTTCTTTGTGAGCCTTTTGAGTATAAGAATCCACAACCTCGTAGAACTTTCTTTGTTTTTTGGGTTTTGGATTTTTTAAAGGTTTTGTCATTTAATGCGTTTCACCTTCGTGAGTTAAATAAGCTTCATGAAAAAGTATTTCGAGTGGGTCTTTGCTGGCATCTTGAATTTTTTTTCTTAAATCAGGATTTACTCTAGAATCTAAAGCCAAAACTCTTCTTAAGTAAGGATCTTCTGAGTTTTCAGAAATAAGCTCAAAATGATGAGGGGTGGATTCTTCGTGTTGCAACCATTTTGCTTGAACGTGCTCGTTAGCTTCGCTCTCTAAAAACGCGTCAACCTCAAAGCTCTTCCACATTGGAATGCGAGCAGCATAGGCACGTACCATAGGAGAAATATCTTCAGCAGCTAAGACAGAAAAAACGTCCTTAAATTGTGCTTCGATGAGTGGAAAGTCTAAGGACTGAGCTGGATGTTCCCAAAGCCTACGAGTTAAACTTAAGCAAGTGCTTGCACGCACATCATCTTCTGCGTGTATTGCAAAAAAGAGCATAGCTTCCCAAGGACAGAGAGGATGCCCAAGAATATCTTCAATTGCATATGCTTCTAATCGACTTAAGTCTTCTTCCAAAAGGGGAGCGGTTAGATGGGTGATGGTAGCTTTTCTAGACTTAAGTTTTTCTGCGGCTCTTTCGGCAATTCCTGTAATTGAATGCTTTAAAAGTATTTCTAAAGTTTTTGTAGATACATCACTGCGATTCACAATCCACATTGTAGGACCAGGTTCTTGTGTTGCTTCTGTGAAAATTTTGGGATGAATGTGCGGAGATAAAAAAAGTTCAGCAACTTCTACAGCAGAAAGCTGTTCAAGAGTTTCGCGAATTTTTTGAAGTGTTAAATTAAAGCTCAAGGTTTTCGATGAGAACCGATACGGCCTCACCGCCCCCAATGCAAAGGCTTGCAATTCCGTAGCGTTTTTTAGTTTGTTGAAGTGTGTGCGCAAGAGTTACAAGAATGCGAGCGCCACTTGCTCCGATGGGGTGACCCAGTGCAATCGCTCCGCCACGCATATTCACTTTTGTGGGGTCAATTTCTAAAAGCTGAGTATTTACAATAGCTACAGCGGCAAAAGCTTCGTTGATCTCCCATGCATCGATATCGCTGCTTTTGAGGGAGGCTTTTTTCAAAAGTTTCTTAATGCTTTCAGCGGGAGCTGTCGTAAACCAAACAGGATCTTGCGCCGCTTGTGCTTGAGCTACAATACGGGCCATGGGTTTTACTTTTTTTGCCCATGCTTCTGATCCTATTAATAGAGCAGCTGCGCCGTCGCTTAAGCTACTGGCGTTTGCAGCAGTGATTGTGCCTGCAGAGTCAAAGGCAGGGCGAAGAGCTTTTGATTTTTCGGCATCAAATTTAGTCGCTTCTTCGTCTACATTAAAAGAAGTCATTCCTTTTTTACTCTTAATCTCGATGCTTACAATTTCGTTTGTAAAAGCGCCTGTTTGAAGGGCTGCTTGGGCTCTTTTGTAAGATTCAGCAGCATAGGCGTCTTGCGCTTCGCGGGTGATAGCAAATTTCTTTACACAAGTTTCTGCTGCAGTTCCCATGTGGAAGTTGTTGTAGACATCCCATAGGCCGTCTTTGATCATAGAATCTACGAGCTCGCCGTTTCCAAGGCGCAACCCTGTGCGAACCTTTGGCAATAGGTAGGGGGCTTGGCTCATAGCTTCCATTCCTCCCGCAAGTACAAGATCGGCTTCTCCCGTTTTGATGCTCAGATCTGCAAGCATGACAGCTTTAAGGCCTGAGCCACAAACTTTACCTACAGTAGTGCAGGGGACACTTTGAGGAAGTCCACCCTTTAGCGCGGCTTGCCTAGCGGGAGCTTGACCAATTCCAGCAGTGAGAACGCAGCCCATGTACACTTCATCTACAGAAACAGCATGTTCGGCTGTAGCTGCTTTAACTATGGGGGCAGCAATTTCAGAAGCCGAAAGGCTTGAAAGGGAGCCTTGAAAGGAGGCAATGGCAGATCGTTTTGCGCTCAAGATAAAAGACGAATTCATGGCTAAAACATCCCATACTTTTCACGCAGAGAAAAGCAAACAACTTAGGCCCAAACTCGTCATAGTATGGTGCAGAAAAAAATATGAAAAATTAATAAGTATTTTAGTGGGAAGGTCTTATTATATCGGAATACAGAGATGAGAATAGCTTTTACACATAACCTAAAAACGAGTGAGTCTGAAACTGAAGCTGAGTTTGATACCCTCGAAACTATCGACCGAATCACAGGACTTATCCAGTCATTGGGCCATGAAGTCTTTCAAGTAGAGGTGTCAGGTCCCCCTGCGCGCGTACTGGCTAGAATCGAAAGCTTAGAGCCAGACTTGATATTTAATACGGCTGAAGGAACTTTTGGTCGTTTTCGTGAAGGATTTTACCCTGCACTTTTTGAACAAATGGGTTTTGCTTTTACTGGAAGTGATGCCTACATTTGTAATCTTACTCTTGATAAAGATTTAACAAAATCACGCGTGAGTCGTTGTGGTGTTCCTGTTGTCCCCTCTGTCTTTGTTACTGAGCGAGACACCGCTCAGGTTCCCGCTCTAAAATTTCCGCTCTTTTTGAAGCCCAATTATGAGGGAAGTTCAAAGGGGATTACTCAAGAATCTGTTGTGAATACTCCACAAGAATATACCGCACGCATTAAAACTCTCTTAAAGAAATATCCCGAGGGAATTCTTGTAGAAGAATATGTAGATGGTTTTGATGTTACTGTTCCGTTTGTTGAACTTTTAAGTGAAAAAACAAAAGGTATTTTGTGTCCTGTACAATATGAATTTGATGAAAGTCAGCTAAGTAATCGAAAATATAAAATTTACGATTATGATCTTAAAAACAATTATTCTAATGCGGTATCTGTGAAAGTTCCTGCCGAAATTCCTGCAGAAACTCAAAAGAAAATAATGGAATATGCGGGAAGAATTATTCAGGGTCTAGGGGTGCGTGATTTAGCGCGCATGGATTTTAGAATCTCAACGAGTGGAGAGATTTATTTTATTGAAATCAACGCACTGCCTAGTCTTGAAGAGGGCGCGAGCCTTTTTGAAGCTGCAAAATATGCAGGGGCTACAAGTGACGTTGTTGTGTTTGATGCTGTTATTCAAAGCTGCGCAAATCGTTTTAACATTAAAAAACGCAAAGCACGCTTAAGGCCATTAAGTCATTTGAGGGTAGGTTTTACATACAACGAAAAACGAGTCATGCCCGGATTAGATCCCATGACTGATACCGAAGCTGAGTTTGATGCCCCCAAGACGCTTGAGGCCATTCGCAATGCGATTCGCAAGCAAGGACATGAGGTTATAGATTTTGAAGCAACCAGCGATTTGCCTGCAAAATTAGGTTCGGCCGATGTTGATTTAGTCTTTAACATTGCAGAAGGTTTGCGTGGAAGAAACCGTGAATCACAAGTTCCCGCACTCTTAGATATGATGGGGCTTCCTTATACAGGAAGTGATGCCACTACTCTTGCAGTAACTCTTGATAAAGCTCTTGCTAAAAAAGTTGTAGCAGAAGCGGGGGTTGCGACTCCTTTTTCATTTTTAATGAGTGAAGCAAAAGAAAAAATACCAAGCGGGTTAAAATATCCACTTATGGTTAAGCCCGTTGCAGAAGGAAGTAGCAAAGGAATTCACTCTTCGAGTGTGGTGCATTCAGAAAGTGAATTGCGCGAAGTCGCAGCAGGGCTTATTGCTCGTTATCATCAGCCAGCACTTGTAGAAACATTTGTGGGTGGAAGAGAATTTACTGTAGCTTTGCTTGGAGAGAAGCGACCTAAGGTGCTAACTCCCATGGAAATTGTTTATCTTGAAAAAGATATCGCATGTCCGGTTTATAGTTATCAATACAAATTGGATTTTGAAAAATATATTCGATATGAAATGAATCCGGCATTAACGCCAAAGCAAAAAACCCAAATTGAAACCTATGCGCGCAAAGCATTTATGGCTTTGGGTTGTAGAGACGTAGCTCGTATAGATTTTAGAATGGATTTAGATGGCAACCCCTACTTCTTAGAATGTAATCCGCTTCCTGGTTTAACTCCCGGGTGGTCGGATTTGTGTTTGATCACTGAAGCAGGCGGAATGAGTTACGAGACTTTGATTCAGGAAATTATGTCTCCAGCTATTCGTCGACTCAAGGATAGAAGAAGAGAGCTCTCAGTTGGGCAACGTCAGCAAGGAATAGAGATAAATGTGGAGAGAGCGACGCCCTAGGCTACCCAACTTTGTGTCTTAGGACTAAAGTGGAACTTGTCCACTATGATGAAAAATACACGAAAACGATTGCGCGATCTTGGAATTAAAATTGGTAAAATGCCCACGGGCCCGCTTAACGCCATTACGGATGTTGCAGGGGTAAAAGTGGGGCATTCAACTTTAATTCGTGGAACGGGTAAGCCGGGTACGCGTAGAGGAGCTGTGCGCACCGGAGTCACTGCAATTTTACCGAGTGGCGGAAATGAATACACGCAATCCATTAAGGGAGGTGCTTTTGTCCTTAATGGAGCAGGCGAAGTTTCGGGATTAACGCAAATAATGGAGTGGGGAATCATTGAAACTCCCATCTTGCTTACAAATACATTGAGTGTTGGAAGTTGCGGAGAATCTGTCGTGAAATATATGGTTCAGCAATATCCTGAAATTGGCGACCGCCATGATGTGGTGATTCCCATTGTGGGTGAATGTGATGATAGTTGGTTGAATGATATAGCTGGAACTCACATTGTTTATAAAAATGTGGTTGAAGCCATTGAGTCTGCTAGCACAGGACCTGTTGCAGAGGGTTCAGTGGGTGGTGGTACGGGGATGATCACCTGTGACTTTAAAGCAGGTATAGGAACATCTTCTCGAATTGTGACTGTCGGTAAGGATCAGTATTCCGTGGGTGTACTTGTAATGAGTAACTTTGGAGAAATGGAAGATCTTAGACTTGATGGAATTCCTGTAGGTAGAAAAATTTCTACTAAATTTACCGATTATCAAAGAAGAAGGCATAACTACGGAAGTATTATTGCCGTGCTTGCTACAGATGCTCCCTTTACTGTTCACCAGTTGAACAGGATTGCAAAAAGAGTGGGTTTGGGAATTGGTCGAGTGGGTAGTTACGCCGCCAATGGATCGGGTGAAATCATTTTAGCGTTTTCAACAGCTAATAAAATTGAACGCTTTGGTGACTCTGCTTACTATACTTTCAGGGCTTTTCACGACACTTATGTAAATCCATTTTACGTAGCTGCAATGGAGGCTACTGAAGAAGCCATATGGAATTCCCTTACAATGGCAGATTCAATGCATGGAGCAAATGGACATTTTGTACCAGCAGTTCCTTTAGAAGATTTGAAAACTTACATGGATTCTTCTCTGATTTAGTAAGTGTCAATTTACTTACGTCACACTGTGGCAAGGTCAAAAATCATACACTTCGATTCGTGAAAAATTAAGAGACGATATTCCTATGTCTTTTAAAAGATTTTTGTCGTTCATTGTTTGCTTCTCATTTATTTCTGCGCAGCTAGCGCAGGCACAAAGTCTTACAGAAGGGGCTCCTAGGATAGAGCGAAATCCTAAAAAATATAACTTAGGCGGAGATTGGAACAACCAAGCTGAAGGCGGGTTAGGAGACTTTGTAGCAGGCTATTACCCTGGTGCCGTTATGATTCCAGTAAATCTTTGGGGTGCAACTAAGACAAGTGGTTTGTTTAGAATTCCTAAAAATACAACATTAACGACTCTTTTGTCGTATGCACGTGGTCCCACAGATGATGCTGAGCTTGATGAAGTCAAAATCAAACGTGTTTCTGACAGCAAAGAAAAGGTTTTCACCGTAGATGTGGCTAAAATTTTTGATAATCCAAGTGAAAACGACGTCGTTCTTCAACCGAATGACATAATTTATGTTGTACCAAAGAAAACTTACATCGACCCTCGCTTGGTATACCTTGTTGCTTTCATTGCCTCAATTGCGAGTATTGGAGTGGCGGGTGTTACAATTTACGATCGAACTAAGTAGTTTTTAGACGAGTCATTGACACTTTTATAAGTTTGTTAATTTTTTATTAAGAAGAACATTCTTTTTTATTTTCAAAATTTTTTTTTAAGTTCCGATACTAAGGAATGGCTTTAGTTGCAAAGAGGAACGTGGTGCAGTTGCCTGTTCCAGAGACTATTAATCCTGAGCTTGTAAGTGCATTAGAGTTTCAAAAAAAATTATTTGAGATTCAAGATAAGCTTCCAAATTATTATTATTTGAAAGTTGTTTTGGAAACTGCAACGGCTTTTGTTTTACTCGTACTATTAAGTCCTCTTATGTTGTTTATCTCATTACTTATTTACTGGCGCATGGGAGGGCCAGTTATATACAAGCAGAGTAGAGTGGGTAAGAACGGAAAGCTTTTCTGGGCATACAAATTTCGAACAATGCGAAATAACTCTCCAAAAGTAGTTGAAATGGGCTTTAGAGCTTTAGAAAAGGTTTCGCAGGATCCTCGTGTAGATGGACGTCTTGGAAAATTTTTACGGAAATGGAAATGGGATGAGCTTCCACAATTAATAAACGTTGTTAAGGGAGATATGCTTCTTATTGGTCCTAGACCTTACCTTTTTGAAGAAAATCTATATTTTAATCCTCGCTACGTTGCACGTTTTGCAGTTCGACCTGGGATATCTGGACTATGGCAAGCTAGAAACTCAGGAATAAATGATCCTCATTTAAAAGCTCGTTTAGACTCTTACTATGTACGTAAAATGAGCCTTGCAGTTGATTGCTGGATTTTCATGAGAACTTTTTACATAGTCAGTATTGGTGAAAAGCTCTAGGCTTTCATTTTTGGAAGTTTTTTATTTTTTCTTCGTGCTCAGCTATTTGTTTTAAATCAGAAAAGCGCTTAGATACTTCTTTAGCGGGTGATCCTACAACAATACTATAAGGAGCTACATCGTTGAGAACCAAGGATCCTGCTCCTATAACAGCCCCTTTTCCTATTTTTATTCCTGATAGAATGATTGCTCCAAATCCAATCCATACATCATCCTCAATACTAATCCCTAGTTTGCTAGGGCTTAATGAATAGTCTTCATCTCCAACCCATTTAGCATATCTAATTGGAGTTCCTATTTCTTTAAGGTCATGATCGTATTTTCCAACAATTCCAACAGAATCAGATATAAGAACAAAGTTACCTATACATCCGTCGCATATTATAGAACAATTACGTCCAATATAAGTGTCATTGCCTATAGTGAGCCCATTAGGTGCGTTAACAATTGAACCTTGAAGAATTTGAAATCGTTTGCCAATTTTAACATGACCTTGAACTCTTAAATGCTTAACAAGTGAGTAATAAATAGCTTTAAGATAATATTTCATGTTACCAGTAAGCTCCCCCTTCTATTTTGTTTTTATTTGGAATGCCTTCTGACTCAAGAGGAGATGTCCAATGTTCATTGTAAAGACCATAGTTATTCCATCGATTACCTTTTATTCCAAAAAGTATTTGAGTTGCTCCACCCAAGAGTACGGCAGATTTTCTAAGATTTTTTTTAATATAAGAACCTAGTGGAAATCCATAAGCTCCTGCTCCAATAATCGCTATATCAAAATCAATATTTTCAACTTCTTTTTGCATATGGTGTAAGGCATCTTCCCAATTTAAAAATTCTGTGGGATTAGAATTTAACGATTGAACAGATTTGTATGTTTTTAAATTGAAATCAGGTAAAATGCCCGGTTTGTCTTTAAAGAGTAGATCTTTCTTTTTAAACTGATTTTGAATGGATTCAGAAAAGGGGTGGATGACTAGAACAGTCTTTCCTTTTAAGACCCTTGACCATGGATTATTCCAATAATACGGCTCTAAACTCCTTAGTGGGAACAGTTTTGCTTGGGGTGCGTATTTTTTTATTACTTTAGACTCGTAAGGCATATACCAAACCCCAAGTGCATCAGAAGATTTGATAGCTTCGATATAAATTTTATAGAAGTTGAGTAGCATTTCATCGTTTTGAGGGAAGACTCCAGAATCCCTACCAATTCCTATGCGAGTCTCTTCGGGAATTTTTTGATTTAGTTCAAATGCTTTAATGACTTGTAGTTCGGTACCACCAATACGAGCGATAAGCTGCGGTTGGTCTTTTACGAGTGCATCAGCAATGAATAAATTTCCAGCCTCACCATCAAGTATCTCAATTCCAGGGTAATCTTTGTATCTACGAAGTAGGTTTACACATCGGCGTATAAAACGTCTTGTGCTGGAGCCGTAGTTAAGCAACATCTCTGCTAGTATATTGAATTCTCTTATAATGCTGGTGTCAAAATAGTGTGCTTTTAAGTTAAAAAGTAAACTAATATTTTATAATGGCCAGTATCGCTAATATTTTGTTTATATATGATCGTGTTGAGCAAACAAAATTAGTCTTGGAGGGGATTCGTAAAAATAGAATTAATGAATTGATTGTTTTTTCAGACGGAGCAAAAAATTCATCTAATGCTGAGAGAGTTAAAGAGCTTAGAGATTTCATTAAAAGAATTAACTGGGCAAAAGTAGAACTTTATGAAAATGAGACGAACTTAGGACTAGCCGCTTCAGTTATAAGTGGAGTGAACAAGGTATTTTTAAAAAATTACAATAGAGTGATTGTTCTTGAAGATGATTGTGTTCCCACGGCTGGTTTTTATTCTTTCATGCATGAAGCATTTAAGAAGTATGAGACTCAAAGAAATGTAATGCATATCTCTGGTTTTGGATTACCTCTTCATTCAAAAGTTAATCATGATGGATACTTCACTCCTTATCCTTGTTCTTGGGGATGGGGCGTAAGAAAAGAAGATTGGATAAGTTGTAATTTTGACAATCAAGAAAAATATGAAGCGCTGCTTATGGATTCTAATATGAAAAAGAAATTTAATTCAGCTGGTGAGGGACTTTCCGAATTTTTAGAAAAACAATTGCGAGGTGAAATAAATTCATGGCTTATTAGATGGTATTTTCATATTTTTACTAATAAGGGTCTTTGTCTTTGGGCCAAGGATAGTTTTATCAATAATGTTGGTTTTGATGGTAAAGGCGTACATAAAGTAAAATATGACAGATTCAATCAAGAAGTAGAGTCAGTGATCGCTAAAAAAGTTTCTAATTTTGATCTACCAGATCCAACAATTGAAAATAGATTAATGCGAGAATTTCGACGTTATTTCATGGGATCTTCATTTAAAGAAAGACTTAAAACGATCTTTTATATGATTTATAAAAAGTTTTTTTAAGGAGGTAATATTGACGCATAGAGCTCGTGCGCTAGTGGGTTAATATCTAAGAGAGCGATGATGGAAGTTTCATGATTTTACTTGTTTATGTATTTACTGCATTAATAGTTTTACTTTGTTTTTGTTCTATTAAGTTTTCCGCAAATAAATCAGCACTATCTGTTCCTCTTGGGATGGCTTTAGGTGGGTTATATTTTTTAGTTATACCTGTATTAGTTTATGTCTTTCGAGGAGAATTAAGTGTTGAAGATAGTGGCCCACTTCCTGGGGTTAGGCCAGAGTTTGCATTAATTGGGCTTGCTTCCGATGATATTCTAGTCATGATTAAAGTGCTTTTCTTTGTTGCGCTTTTTCATGGAATATTATTAATTTACCAAATTAATTCAGCTCGGGTTTTAGAGAAAAAATATGAAGTTGCTTCTGTTCAAAGTGCTTGGAGGCGATCTGTTTTTTCTTTTGGTGCACTTTTAATTAGTTACGGTTTATTTTGCTTATTTGTTTTAAAAGATGCTACGCACTGGAATGAAGCTAGAGTGCACTTTTTTGAAAAATTTGGTCAAGCTGGGGTTGTCTTTATATTTATTCTATTTGCTCTAAAAATGGTTTTTATATCGGACATTTTTCATGTCTTTGCAAGACGATTCAAGAGTGGGCCGTTAGTATTTAAAATGGTTGCACTTATTATGATTCTTGAGCTTCTCGTGACAGGAAATCGTATTTCTTTGCTCTTATGTTTTGTTGTTTTCTTTGCAGCTTGTATAGATCGGAAAAGTTATAAGTTAATTTTATATTGGAGCATACTGGGAGCTTTTTTAGGGGTTCTACTTTCAGGGTATGGAATCTTTAGGTCTTTGCAACATAGCTATGGAATTTCTTATGCTGGAGCAGCGTTATGGAAACAGCTATTGAACGCTGAAGATGTGATCTTTTTTGTAATGAAAGGTGTTTTTGAAACGGTAAATTTAAATATATTATTTTCAGTTACAAAAGTAATTCCAACTTTCGAAATAAATTTGGAAAATTTTACTTTTTTAAAGCCTTTTTATAGTTTTGTACCTAGAAGCATAATGCCTGATAAGGTTGAAACAGTTACAGTAATTGCAGGTAAGATGTTTAGTGATGTGCCAGATATTTCATTAGTAACGCTTCTTTATGGGGAAGGCTATTTAAATTTTGGAGGGTTTTATCCCATTTTAATCTTCCCGTTTGTAATTTTATTAAATTTAATCGTTTTGATTGGAAAAAGTTTTACTAGTTATAGGTATCTCTCTTTGTTGGTAGGCTTTCTTGTAATTAGATTTCCTTATTCTG
>CAZIFW010000042.1:0-19852 GCA_964538275.1 uncultured Bacteriovoracaceae bacterium | reverse complement strand
TGGGGGCTAGGGATTTTCTTTCAAATACTTTTAAACTTGTGGCATCAAAAAATTTATCCGCACTCACCTTAGGTAAAGCTTTTTTTCCGATCCATTCAGTCAGTTCTAGGGGCTTGCCCTCTGGAGTTAATCCTCGCTCAATTTTTAATACGCCCATCTCTGTGGAACGTTGATAAATTCCAAGTTTTAAATGGCAACCGCCTCCAAAATCTTTTAAGCGTTCGCGTTCTGCAATCACGTCATTAAAACTTTGAAGATGATTAATTTTAGAAAAAAGCTCGATCAAGTCTTTGCGATCTTTTTTAATTTCCATCGCCAACGCACCTTGCGCAGGAGCAGGGGGATTGTCTGTTACAGGCACAATCAACACTTCGCAAATGGCCATAACAGCTGCAAGTGCATCTTTAGATTCTTGATTGCCATGTTGTAAAAGTCTTTTCACGGCAGCTAAAGCCAAAACCAAAGCATCGCCATCAGAACTCATGAATTTGTTCATGCGTGTAGGTAAGTTACCTCTTACGGCTATCCAATTAAGTTTGGAATTTGGAAAAACAAATTCTTTTACAAAATTACCCAAATTACATTCTCGGCGAGGTGAGGAACTCAAAAAAGAAATTTCTTTCTTATTGAGCGCTGATTTTTTTACAAAAACTAAATCACGAGGATCTTCACGCTCCAATGTGGCAACCACGCACGTTTCCTCAGGTCCCGTAGTGGGCAAGTCTTTCCAAGAATGCACAACAACATCTATGCGACCCTTAATAAGATCTTGCGAAAGGTCTTTGGTAAAAAGGCCCTTAGATTCGGCCTCCACAAGAGACATATTGAGGTTTAAGTCCACCCCTACATCTTTAAAAACATATTCTACGTCTAAATCAGGCTGAACTTTCTTTAAATGTGCGGCAACAATACGTGACTGAATTTGTGCTAGGTCACTCTTGCGCGATCCGACTCGCATCTTCATGAATAGAAACATTAGCACTCGTCTCTTTAGAAGGCATCGTTAAAAGAGTGGGGAGGGGCGGAATATCTTTTTCATAAAGACGACGGTACATGACGTAGTTTCTCAAGAGTTTTTTAACGTAATCGCGAGTTTCCTTATATGGAATACGTTCCATAAAAGTTAAAGGATCTCCGGAATGATTAGAAAGCCATACCTTAACGGGTGGAACTCCTGCATTGTAAGATGCAAAGGCACAGACATAGCTAGAATCAAAGCTTTTAACCAAGCGGTGTAAATGATGAGCACCCAATTCTATAGCCACCTCTGGCTGGAACAAAGATTCAGTTTCAAAACCGCGTTTACCTAAAATCTTTGCTTCTTTGTGCGCAGTTGAGGGCAATAACTGCATCAAGCCCAAGGCATCTACGGGCGAGCGAGCTCGTGGATCAAAAGCACTTTCTTGGCGGATAACACTACTTACAACCCAAGGGTCAAGCGTATGCACCTGAGTGCGTTTCCTAATTTCACTTTCAAAAAGTCGCGGGAAAATGAATTCCCAGTCTTCGCTAGAAAGCTCTTCACTTTTACCAGAAATCAGCGCACCCATGAGGTTCATAGCACTGCGCTTATTCCCTAAAGAGACATACATGCGAGCTATATCGCGCATTTTAGAATGGCGTTCATCTACGCTCGCCAATCCTCGCCAAGGGCGTGCACTAGAAGCTTCTCTCAAGACCGCCATGGAACGATCAAGGTCGCGCGCTTTAGCCAACACAATTGCGCGAGCCATGAGCATATCGCGCTCAGACTTGGGATAGCCTTTGTCGTCTAAGTAATTTGATTCTTTAAAATCATCTTTAGAATCTTTAGCCCCAATGACCCAGCCTTCAGGAAACTTTCCACTCAGCTCTTTGTGTACAAGAGCAGATATTAATCCGTAAAAATTATAGGGATCACTCGAAAAATTTTCTTCTAGAATCTTTAAAGCTTCTTTGTCTTTTTTATTCTTGGCTAACGCCTGCGCCTTCCAAAAAGCAATTTTTATAGGAGCTTCGCCCATACGCTTAAACGTAGAGGTATTCTCTTCCAGAAACTTTAAACTCTCAGCTATTTGTTTAGCATTTCCTTCTAGCAAGCGGAAAAATAGTCTCCAGCCTAATTCTAATTTTTGATCTTCCCGAAGTCCGGACTTATATGTTTTTTTAAGTAGCTCTATATCAGTTGCTTCAGACATACGCGCACGCACATAAGCTACCTTGAGTTGCACGGATTGAGCTTCTTTAGATTTAGAGGCATCAATCTGATTCATGAGTTTTAAAGCTTGTTCGTTTTCTTCTAAAGTCCAAAACTGCACGGCTAACTGATACAGTCGCTCGTAATGTTTGAAAACCTGTCCGCGCTCAGTAGGAGGAGTGAAAAATTTAAAGCTATCTTCGTACTGTTTAATCAAAGAAATAATTTTTGAACGTTCATCCAGAATTTTATAAATTCGAATATGTAATTGCAATGCTTCCCAAACATCGTCACGATTCATAAGTATTTTGGATTTTTCGCCAATTAACTTATTCATCATTTGCTCGGCTGATCGAGTACTTAGACTTCGAGTTAAGGCCTGGACTCTCCACGAATACTCTTTCCAATTGAGCTGATCTAAATCCCAACTCGCAAGTTCTTTCTCTAATCCTAATTCGCCAACAAGTTTTTTGAGTTCATTGGCACGTTTTGCTTCTGGACTGATAATCCACAGCCAGCGCAAGATGGGCACAAGCTTTACACTTTCCTCAGGACCAATAGGGCGTTCAATTAAACGAATACTTTCAATGCGGTAATTCCAGGCACTTTCACTGAGAGCACCTCCCATAGGAGATAATTTTGATTCTAAACGTTTTGCATACCAAGCTCTTAAAGGTAAGGCTCCAAATTGCTTAATCCACTGAGAAATCTGACTCATGTAGAGTTGTTCAAAATCACTGTAACGAAAGAGCTCTTTACTTTCTTCTTCAAGTAACTCTGCCAAAGCATCAAAGCGTAAACCTAAACCCAAAGACCAAAATAAAAGGTGACTTGTTTCTACTTTTAAAAATGCTTTTTCACCTTTGACATCATTCCTAAGTGGCTCCAACCAAAAATTTATTTCATCAATGAGGCTTTTGCTTTGTCCTACAAAAGTAGCCTCTTTTGAGGGTTTGCTTACTGGCACGACATAATCTTCGGTCTCAGGGAAAAAATATTGCAAATAATTGCTGCGTGAGCGGGGAAGGTTGGGAAAAAGTTCTCCAACGGACTTGTTTTCTATTTTCTTTTTAAAAAGTTCACTTTGGTGTTGGGTATAAAGCGCTTTTACTAAAAGACGCGCTACCAAATATCTCTTAGCAGGTTCCTGATAATTCGCGGCTCTAATTTTGGACACAAAAGAAGCCAAAGGGCAGGCCATCTCTAAGTCATCAATATCTTTTTTTACAATACGCACACATGAACCAAGTTCCTTCAGTTCTGTGTATTCATAAATAGTGGCTTGCGCGTGAAAAACCCCTAAAAAGATCCCCACTCCAAGCACTTTACGTGCAAGACCCATTGAAAAATAGATTAACAGATGTCTAAGGATTAGCGGGTTAAAAGCATCGAAATTCCTGTCAAATTGCACTCAAGGCTATTGTCAGAATGATACTCTGTGTAAGGGGGCCCACAGATGAATGTTTCTTTTGGCGTTTTCAGTAAAAACAAAGCTATTTTAGCGTTAACGTGGGGCTTAGGCTTGGTCGCAAGCTCTAACCTGCAGGCTTATACCCGCTTTCAATATCAGCTCGATGGAAAACTAAAGAACTATGCCGTTCATTGGGTTTTCTTGGACCTTTTTGATACCTCAAAATCGCAAATCAGTGCTTTTAAAAAACAAGGCAAGAAAGTTATCTGTTATTTCAGCGCTGGAACTTACGAAAACTGGCGCTCCGACAAAGGCCGCTTTCCTTCATCCGTTCGCGGACGCTCAGTTGACGGGTGGGCAGGGGAGCAATGGTTGAACGTTAAAAGTTCAAGTGTGCTCAACGTCATGAAATCTCGTTTAGACTTAGCAAAAAGCAAAGGCTGCACGGGGGTTGATCCAGACAACGTGGACGGTTTTGATAACAGCACAGGCTTTAGCATCAGCAAAAACGATTCTATTAACTACCTCAAAGCGTTGGCCCGCGAAGCTCAATCGCGCGGATTAAGCATAGGCCTTAAAAATAGCGCAGAAATTGCTTCGTCACTTTCAAGCACCATGAATTTTGCCGTTGTAGAAGAATGCTTTGAATACAATGAATGCAGCAGCTACTCTACTTTTGCGAATAAAAACAAACCGGTGTTTTTAATTGAATACAGGTCCGGATCTAGATCCCTTTGCAATAAGGCCGATAAATTGAAAATGAACTTAGCTTTTTTTGATTTGGATTTAGATGGCCGCATGCAAGTGTGCCACTAGTTTATCAAAAGCTACTCGCGTTCTGTGCCGACCTTGAACGGCAATTCGCCAAGCTTAAGCTCTATGGCATTGACCTCATCGGGATTTAAATTCCATGTGTAAGGACTTACATTATTGTACAACTCCAACTGCTCCACCATTGACTCGAGTTCAAGTGTCTTAATAAGAGCCTCTTCGCGTGAAACCTTGGCTATATCTAAGGATTGTACTTCTTTTATAAAAAAATCGGATCCATAGGACCCAGAAAGATATCCCTCATAGGAAACACCCTCTTTTATACATTCATTTTGAATTTGAGCATTTAAACGAGCCGTTACGAGTTCTTTTAATTTTTGCCTACGATTGTTCCAACTTTTTACCTTTTGATCTAAAGCGTATTCAAAATTTAAATTTTTCTTGGTGTCTTTTTGCCTAGGGTATTGATGCTTTTTATAGGAATCTAAAAGCTCTAAGAGTTGTTTAGCAGAAAGAGCTTCTTCTGAATTAGGAGCATTGAGCGCGTAAATACTTAAAGTAAGATTAAAGCTCAAAATTCCAAAAATTATTTTAAGCCGTCTCACATATTTAGAATATCTGGGCTTGTAATTTATAAAGAGACAAAAATCTGGCCATGCTCTAATGTTATATTATACCTATGAAAAGCTTCATTTATCTTCTAGCTTTTATCTTTGTTAGTGCTTTAAATGCCAATACCCTTTACCGTGCCGATAGAATCCATCTTTTGTGCCAAAACAGTACGCTTATGTTTCATGTGATAAACGAAAAGGGTGAGATTTCTGAAACTCCTTTTCACCAAGAAGTTTATGAGAATTTTGATGGAGACCTACCCAGAGAATGCCACAAACGCAGAAAAGAAATTGCTCAAAAGCTCTTTGAATTTGCACAATCAAATGTCACTTTTAGCGTAGATAAAGGTACAAGCATCTTTGATAAAAACGAATATTTTAACCCCGTACTTTCGGGTGAGTTAATTAATTTTGAGGAACGCAATAAAGCTCAAGAACAAAAGATAAAAGAACTTGAAGCACTGATTGCACAACTCAAAGCAAACGCATGTCCGCCCAAAGATGCTGGCATTCCAGAGGCCCTGATAGAAAAAACCTCAACAGTCGAAGGACACCAAAGCTCTGAATTTGATAACGCTACAGAAGCAGTCATTGCTCCTGTAGAAAAGCCCACAGAATAGCCAAACCGCTACAAAGCGGCCTTTAAAACAAGAAAAGTTATGTAAACTCGCAAGATCTTAGCGTTCTATACAACCTTTAAAACATCGCTCCATCGTGTAGAAAATGCAGGCGACTTCATATTACTTAACATCTTCCAAAACTGGCTCACTCCACA
The DNA here is from genome assembly GCA_964538275.1 of uncultured Bacteriovoracaceae bacterium. GTDB lineage: Bacteria > Bdellovibrionota > UBA2428 > UBA2428 > UBA2428 > CANIGN01. Next base: position 14,108 of record CAZIFW010000042.1, on the reverse strand, counting down.
GGCCGCAAACTTGAGCGTGTTTTTACCCTCACGCGCATTTACGGCATCCAAAAAACGCATGAACTTTATCTCGTCTAATGTATCGTGCGATCCAAAAAAGTCGAGCTGACTCGATCCACGCTGGCAAATATCTGAAAAAATCACACCCGCTTTTTTGTATTGATAACCGTCTAAGAAAATTTGATCCAAGAGTTCAAAAGACTTTTTAATAAGTTTATTCGTCACACACGTTCCAGATAAAAGTGTGTAGGTTGCGGAATTATAATATTGAGGAGTGTTATTGAAGGGGTTTGTTTGCACAAAAACCATTATGCTTTTTGTGATTAAATTCTGAGAACGTAATTTTTCACTCGCATTTGTAACATGATTTGCAATGGATTCTCGCATTTCTGAAATCGCAGTGACAGGCCTGCCAAAAGAACGCGAAGAAATGATCTGCTTTCTATCTTTTGCTTCTTCCAAATCAAGACACGAAAAACCATTTAGCTCTTGAACTATTCTTCGCCCTACTATGCTTAAAAGTTTTTGAATAAGCTTCTCATTAGCGTTCATTAAATCGTAAGCCGTTTTAATATTATAAGCAGCAAGCTTAAGTGTAGATTTGCGGCCAATGCCCCATAAGTTTTCGACAGGAAATGTTTTTAAAGCCTGAACGCGTAGCTCCTTGTGACTCAAATCAAAAACCCCACCCGTTTTGCTTTTATCTTTTTTTGCGAGTCTATTGGCTGCTTTGGCTAAAACTTTTGTGGGCGCAATTCCAATCGACACAGGAATGCCGGTTGAACGCAGCACCGTTTCTCGTATGTCGCGCGCATAAGCCACCAAATCACGTCTCTCCAGACCCTTCAAAGAAAGAAAGGCTTCATCAATTGAGTACACTTCTAAGTCGGGGGTGTACTGACTCAAAAGTTGCATCACTCTGCGGCTCATATCTCCGTAGAGAGCGTAGTTAGATGAGTAAACAGCCACGTTATGTTTTTTTACAATGTCTTTGATTTGAAAAAACGGAACCCCCATCTCAATACCCAGTGCCTTGGCTTCGTCAGTGCGAGCCACCGCGCAGCCATCATTATTTGAAAGCACAATGACCGGCCTGTTATGTAATTTTGGATTAAAGACTCGCTCACAAGAACAATAAAAAGAATTGCAATCGACTAAAGCAAAAAGCCTATCGGTATGAGTTGATGGCATGACAAACAACCCCCCACACCACAAGATTTGCAGGATCTACCTCAAGAGCTTTGTAATTTTCGTTTTCGGGAACAAGAAAAACTTTTGTAGGCGATGAGCAATGCAAACGCTTCACTGTAAATTCGCCATCTACAACTGCAAGTATAATAGAACCGTGCTTAGCTTTAAGGGATCGATCCACCACAAGAAGAGCATTGGGTAAAATTCCTGCATTCTTCATGCTGTCTCCGGTAACACGCACATAAAAAGTGGCGCTTTTATTTTTTACAAGCAGTTCGTTTAAATTCAGCTCGCGATCTAGGTATTCATCTGCAGGACTAGGAAAACCCGCAGAAACAGTGCTCAAAAAAAGAGGGCAAAATCCTTCTGAGATCTCACTTATTTTATGTTGAGCAAGATTGAATTCCTCGGCCGACGACATAAGGCCTAGGATATACGAGACCATACAATTGTATGCAAGGCCGCTCTTATGTAAGTCTTTTTTGCCAGCCCGCCTTAAGAGGACGCACTATGGAGACCTCTAGAGACGGCTCAAATCTGTTGCGCCGCAACATAGAGAGCATCCCAGCAGGGTCTTCTGGCTTAGGAGCTAACCATTCACTGTAAGAGGCTTCTTTGAGGAAAACTGGACTTCGATCGTGACCTATTTTTTCGACAAAGGAATAAGGTTCATCCGTAAGAATAGTGAAAGACTCTAAGACCTCGCCTGTTTTTTTATCCACCCACTCGTCCCACAATCCAGCAGCGACGAGGAGTTGCTCATCATGACCAAAAAACTGCACCATATTGCCCGCAAATTTTTCTGTGTAAATGGGTTCAATAAAAGCACTCATGGGAACCAAGCAGTGATTTTTTTTAAAAGGAACTTTCCAGGTGGGCTTTTCATAAATGGGAATTTCTTTTTTTGTTTTCTCATCTACCGAATAAAGTCTTGCATTGTGTGTAGCAAAACGTACCTTGGGTTCTTTGCTCCACGAAGGCACCAATGAAAAGCTCATAGATTTTAAAACAAAATTTGATCCGTCCATGACAAGCACGGGTGCACGCTTGTAAGGAAGAAATATTTCATCAAAGTCACCAAGCTCTTCAGGAAGCGTTATTCCAAACTTCTTGGCCAATGCATTTGCCTGAATCTTGAGTTTAAACTGCGCGCACATGAATAACCATCTCCCCTCTAAGATGAAGCAACAATCGCAGCTTCGAGGCTCATAGAATCGAAACTAGTGAAATGTTGTGGCAATTCAAAGTTGGTACTTAACATATCAATCTTCAAGTAATTAGATTTATAGTAAACAGAATGTCCTTTATAGATATCAATTGCCACAATTGGAGTTAGAGATGTTTTTGTTTTGGGTATGTACAGTTGAGCTCCAAAAACAAAACAGGTCTCAGAAATCCACCTAGCCCAAGGAGACTGCCCGCAGCCTACTTGTACATTCACAATAGAATGAAATAATTGTGCATTTCGATTTTTCGATCCCCACGCCAAATGCCCCACATCATTGCCCATGGTAGCTTCAAAAATTGTGTACGCTAAGGTCCAATGTTTTTTATTAGGCGACCATACAAGCTCATCTCTATACAATCTTGCTGGATCACTGCCGCGAAGATAGCCAGGAAGATTTTCAATTTGGATATCTCTAAGTAAAGATTCTAATTCTTCTGGGAATTTATTTAACATTAAGTTGCCTCATGTTCTTGTACCACGACTCCATTGGGACATCTAAAAATTCATACTGAGTGGCTCCTTGATGTCCTCCAAAGTTTTCAGCAACGCGTCCACGCCTTACTTTAACTCCCATAGTCGGAGTGACTTTAGAAATATGTGTGGGCACAACTGGGAGAGAGTATTTTACTTTTAACTCATTAGGAGAAAGCCCTCGAATTGATTCTTCTCTTACGACCCAACGACCTACTTGGTTATTTTCTCCATGCAACCTAACCCACTCATCTCCTTCAATAGTTCTAAATTCAACAACTTTAGTTCCTTTCAAGAAAGGAGGATTTTTTTGATGTAGGTGCCCTGAGTTGGCTTGTTCAGCTGAATAAGTACGAATTTTGGAAGCTCTTCTCCTTTCAGACAAAGAAACTTCTGATTGCTTTAAAATTGACTTGGCTTCAGTTTGATCAATATTTGCAGCTTTTCGACTCGTCTTTGATAACCCCTCTTCGAAGTTTCTCAAAAATGAAGGAGGGGCCTCAGCGGCTCTCTCAGCAAATCTATACCCAGATCCTGATCCAACTAAAAGCCCCAACCCCGAAAGGGCCCTCTCTCTTAAACTTAAGCTAGCGCCACTTATAAAATCTTTCCCAATAAGTAACTCGTAGATATCAACGGCATCATTTACCCCAGGAGTAAACCCAACACCTATTCGAAGCATCTCATCAAAAAGAAGTTTCTCAAGCTCGATCAATAAATCGATATCATCGGAAGATCCTGCAAGACCAATCCGTTGAACATCTTGTCGAATAGGTTGCAAATAGTATTCTGTTAAATCAAAAGTTTGCTCTTCATCTGAGGGATTATATAAAGTAATTTCCTGAGAAGAATATCCATTACTTTTGGTTGTAACCCAAATTTTTACGCCTGGTATTTGAACAGGAGTAGAGCCTGTCACTTCGATAGGATATTTAGAAATAATTTCATCCAGCTGCCGCTCAATGCTCTTTAAATCTTGAAACTTGCCCTCAGCTGTATGAATTAGCTCTTTTGCTGTCGAAACTTCTGGTAACTGACTTTCAATAAAATCTGAAATTGCATTTGCTGCTTTGCTTTTGATTGTAGATGGCAGCTTAAATGGCGCTTGTGGATCAATTTCTAAAATTATTTTCTTTAAGTCTTCAGGATATTGCTCCCAGTGAGTTTTACTTTGAAGATTCCATAGGAGGCTCTGAAATTGACCTTTATTTTTAGATAGCGAGGATAATCTGATAAGGTCCTTGTAATAAGGAATGGCTGGAGAAGCTTTTATCCATTTAAAATTCTCCACCTCACTAGGAACTGCTCTACCTGGATTTAAGCAGAACGATGGAAACTTAAGAAAAGAACGGCTTCTCGCAGGAAGCTTCACTCTCGTTCCTAGAACACCATATTTTAGATTTTTATATTCATTGAATAAACTATCGTGCAGTTTCCAGTCGCTTTGATTTAGAGCTTCTTTCTTAAGTGCAACGCGGAAAGCTTCAATTTTAGATATAAGTTCTTTGCGTGAAGATTGTGCAGATTGCAAAGGGACAGTAGCAGCATTTAAATCTGTTATACTTTTGGGTGAATTGCTCCCGCTTGTTACGACTCCTACCGCACACGACGCAACAATTAATATCCCTATTAAATACAGATAAGCTTTCATTAAAACTCGCATTGATTTCATTTGGCATTAGCCTTGCAATTTATGTACCGCCTCTTCAAAACAACCTGAATACGCCATTTATTTGAATCAATATAGACGGCAGTGCCTCTGCAAAATCTGCAGAATACCGTAAACTAATCTCATGAAGTTCTGTCTCTTGAGCTCTCTCCTTGTCTTCACGGCATGTGCATTCAAATTGCCCAATGCCTCGCTGGGGGTTCCTTCAGAAAAAGAAAAACATGCTTTTGACGAATATCTTAGCTTGCCAACTGTTCCTGCATTTGAAGGGGATTTGTTTATGATATTTGCACATGCGGATGACGAACTTCTCACCCTTTCCTATGTTGCGCGCATGCAAAAGCTATATCCCCAAAAGAATATTCAATGGATATTGGTATCTGATTCTGGAAAAGGTTTAATTATTCCAACTGCCTGCGGAGTTAAAAACGCTGCCGAATGTCGCCGTGAAGAAGCTCAAAAAGCTGCTGACTGTATTGGAATAAAACATCCTATCAACATGAATCTGCCAGACGGCAAGGTTGCCAAAGTTAAAAACCTAAAACAAAAGATTGCAGATGTTATTAAGAAAAACACCCAAGAAAAAGTAGGACTTATTCTTACCCACGATATAACTGGGGTGTATGGACACGCTGATCACATTGCCATTCACGATGCCATGAAAGCATTGAGTGCTGAAAACAAATGGCCCATGCTCACTGCAGGCATTCCCCCTAAATTCAGAGAACACATCAAAATGCGTGGCGACGCAGGCAAAGGCCGCAAAGACAAACCCGTTACGCATATCTTTACTCTCGACGATGAACTTAAGAAACAAATGGTATGTGCTATTGAAGCGCACGATTCGCAAAAGTTTTTGCTTTGGTTGATGAGAAGATTTATGACAACTGAGGGTTACTTAGAGCGTGTACCTATTCAGTTTTATAATTTAGAAATGTATCAATAATTTTTAAATTGAATAAACAAGTATTTCTTTTTCAGCTCGCGACAAACTTTTCACATAACTCTCAAGCTTTTGAGCTTCGCTTCTATTTTTGCATTCTTGAAAATATAGCAACAAACTTGGCTTATCAGATCTAAAAAATTTAGCCCCACCTTTTACTTCACCAGCGTGTTGCCTAAAGCGTGCATTTATATCTTTTGCCACGCCCGTATAGAAACGTCCTTGCTCAGTCTCAATAACGTAAACGTACCACACACAATTATTATGCCTGATTCAAATAAAAAAAGTGAGGCCCCTTTGGGGATTAACAAAAGGGCCTCGGGGGATACTGATGTTTTTGGTATTCATCTCTTAAATGAATTTCCTTGGGAGGAACTTCGGCACTTTCCATTTTGTAAACTTTCATAGGCACAAACAGCACATACAAAACTAAATAAACAAAATTTTTCAGTACCTTTAAAAATAAAAGACAATTTACCAAAAGGTTTTTTAATAAAAATACTCCGTTTAGCCATAGCAAACGGCGGTAATTCCTAGGTTGTAAAACAAGCGGTCTCATTTGAAACTCCGTTCAACTTTGATTTAAAAAATCAAAGTGAATAAATAAGGGTTAGGCTCTTAGTTGACTAGATCTGGGTTTGAATTGTGGATTTAACGACTGACTAAAATAAAGTGTCGTTAATTATTGGAAATTCCGAATAGGGAAGTATCCGCAATCGTTGCATCCACTTGGAATTTAATATTCATTGTTACTACCATTACACATACCTCCTTCTTATTGAGTATGTATTTATTTAAGCATGGCAATTATTATTCTTCAACAAAATATTTTTGATTTATTACAAATTTTCAAAAGTGTTATATGCAACTTGTCCAAGACCGCCGCGATTTTTAAAATATAGATGTCCACCACTCGGCAAAACAATTGTATTTCTTGGATATTTTTTTATAAATATCTTCTTTTCGCTTGTTGCTATGGGATCATCTAAACTCACAACAGCTTTCCATGGAGTCCTGATTTCGGGAATGAACGGAAGCGCAGAAGCTGAATCATAATACTCACCCACAGTTTTAAATCCAAAAAGTGGAGCAACAAAGAGCTCATCAAATTCATAAAAGCGTTTTATCTTAGACCAATCCGGTATGTCCGAATCATTAAATGCACGCTTACGTTTAGTAAAATATGTTTTTAATATTGTAAGAACTGATGAGTTAATTGTGCCAAAATAAGCATGCGATAATCTTTTAGAAGCTATCTTAAGATCAACCACTGGAGATAATGCCACAGCCCTTTTAATGGGATTATCTAAATTTTTGGCCAAATACCTGAACATCATATTGCTCGATAAAGACATAGCCACCATGGAGATTTGGTTTTGTGGAAAACGCTGCGCAACAGCTTCAACAACGTTCTTTAAATCTTCATCGCGGCCTGCATGATAAATATTTCTAGCTAAGCCGGCACCGTGACCTGAACCTCTTAAGTTTACGCGCACAACAATGTGCCCCTTAGATAAAAACTTTTGCGCTACACTTACAACTGAAGGATCAGTAGCTGCCCCTGCTAATCCATGAATAGCAATAACAACCTCTGGTTGGGGTGTAGCTTCTGGTAAATTCACTAAAAGACAAAGCTGATCGCCATCGGGCAAATCTAAAAACCATTTTTCACCCAAAAACAATTTCATGTTTTTGATATCAGCTGTAGATTTCCACGTGTGATAAAGACCCGTGGTGTAGGTTCTTATGAGACTCACTGATGAGTGTTTTAGCTTTTATTTCTTATTTAAGGCAATCAAGTATTTATAGATAAGATTAGTGACCTCATCCCGCTCTTTTTGCGTTAACTCTGGGTTTAAAGCGGGCATGGTTGTGGCGGGTAGCACTTTTGAAGGGCTTTGAACCCATTTACTGAAGTACTTATAGCCCTTTTTAACAACAGTAGGATTTGGATATAAAACAGGGCCCTTAGCCCCACCCTCATTGCCCGATACCGAATGGCATGTCATGCAGTAGTTTTTGAAGTGTTCAAATCCCCTTTTGTGATCAGCACTGGGGTTTTTTATGGGAAATGCTTTAGCGTAATAACTTGAATACAAAATGGGCTCAACACTTGCCACTTGGTAGGGCCAACCATACGAACCCTCACGCTTAAGCTGGGGGTTTCTGATGTTGTCCCAAATTAAAAAGAAAGGTCCTAATTCAACATCCTTTTCGTTTTGCGCTTGATTATCAATTTTAAACTCTTTGTTAGCTTCAGAAAAAGAAAACGCCAAATGAGGCTGATATTTTAAAATCTTTTGAACAGACACATCAGAGCGATATCCATCTAGCGCGGTAAAAAGCACTCCATCAGTTTTTTGCCAACCCGTTCCAAACTGTGAATTTAAAAGCGGTATAAGCGGCACACTTATAAACTCCACTGGCTTTTTTAGATGCGCTTCAAAAACAGTAAGCTTTTGCGGAGGTAGAATTTTTTTAATCTGAGTGAGTGTTAAGGTTTTGCCACCAACACTCAAGAGTGGCTCCTGAGACTCCGCATCTGTGGAATCAGATTCGCACGCAAGAGCAAGTATAAGTAGAGCCAATAATGGAAATGTTTTGAACATAAAGCTCAGTGTAGCCGCTATTTGATAAATTTATAATGGGGAAATTAAATCTGTAATAAATAAATCTGATAGCCCTAAAGGATTGGGTAAAACCGAAGCTATACTTTTTACGTTAGCGTCTACGAACATATCACCTGTTCCAATTAAGGTGAATCTTGAATAAGTAGTGTCTCTTAACCAAGACTCTTTTGAGTAATTTGAAAAGTACTGCTCATAAGTTCCATTTCTAATCGGAGTTCCTGGAATAACGGGAGTTAAAAAACCATACCATTTTCTATTTTTTAAACGAATAGAATCATTAATTAATGAGCTAGGATCACCACAATAGAAAATTTCCTTTTTTACTTTCTTATTTAAACCTGCAACAAAATCATCACACTTATTAATGTACTCAGGAACTAAAAATGAACGATTCGGAAGATTATATACATACTCTGTATCAGGCAATAATTCATCGTTTTGGCTTGGGAAGAAACTTTCAGTAAAGTTTGGCTCGTTAAAAACTAGTTCGTTTTCCAGTAAGTACGTTTTCATTGCTAATTTATATTCACCCAATTCCCAAAAATATGCTTTGCCTTTTTTGAGTCCGTTACTGAGTACATAGTAGGCTACAGGTGTATGAGTTCGAACGGGGCGAGACTTTCCTAACAATAATTCTCTGTTACCCGAGCTATATAAGTCTAAATCAAAATTTTCTATTGATTTGATTGTCGTAAACTTTATCGTCGGCAAGCTAAATGATTTAAAGTCTGAGTGAGGAGTTAACAGGGCTTCTGCAATTAATTTGTCAGAGTCCAATTTTGCTACCTTCATGCAGTATGGCCCGACTCCAATATGACTTTTTTGCTTATGTGACCAACCCACTCTGAGATAAATTGCTTCTAGGCTTCTTTGGATATCTTTACTTTTTGAAGTTAAGAAACAAAGATCGCTAGACTCTAAACTACAAAACTCCAAGTCTGGTAGAATCCAATTCTTTTTCTTTAATATCTCAACGACTTCTTGAATTATAGTCTTTTTTGGAACAATCGCTCCTTCGCAATCTTTTACAACAGGAAGATTAAAAAAGACCTTGCTCTTATTGTTAGGAGTGTAAATTATATTGAGATCATCATTTCTCAAAAGCGTACCAACTCTTGTCCCGTATAACCTTCTGTAGATGTGATTCCCAATAAATACTGCTGCAAAGTCATCATATTCTAATGGCGCCAAAGATAAGGGTGGTAATTTACTTTTAACAACGATTACTCCTGAAGATTTTGTTTTGAGTGAAATATCTGACCTAGGAGAAAAAAATAATGAAATTATAAAAATTAATAATGGAATTAATAGAGCTAGACTAAAGATTTTTCTACCGACTCTTATTTTATAATCTGCATAAGCTGAATCAGCGCTCAATAAAACTTTCTCCTCTACTCTTATTCTGACTAGAGTCCCTAAAACCACTAACGCAAATGCCAAGGTATTAATTAGTGTAGGGAAGCCAATCAATATTGCTGATGCAATGTAATAATATCCAGAATAAATAGGGTGCCTGACTATCGAATAAGTAAATTTAGTTTTGAGTTTTTTATGAGCTGGTAACAATGATATTGATCGGCCAAGCGCTAGATATGAAAAGACAATAAAGACTAAATAGAATGATATTGTTGAAAGAAAGAAGACACTTTGATTACCCCCAACTCTCATGAGTGCAAAGCCTGCAAAATGGGACAACACCCCAATAAATGCAACTGGGGATTTTGACATTAAGCTTGCCTTACTTGAAGTAATAATTAAGAAAACAAGAATAGCTGGCTTGAGCCAGCTAAACAAATCACCCTTAGCAAAATCAGAAATTAAGAAGGTAAATAATAAAAGCGCTAGTTGGAATGTTAAATCTATCGCTTTGTTTTTATCTATTTTGAAAGCTAGCACTAGGTTGGGTCGCGATGATCCGCCACACTCATGATGTTAAGGCCATTATTTTTTACTATGAGGTAAATTCCAAGGTAAGCCAAGGCAACAACTATAATGGATAAAACAGACTTTCTACTCAACATATCTTGTTAATAAATAATCAAGGATTCGAAGTAAACACATTTCTAATTAAATGCTCTGTACTGTGCTCGGGGCTCTCAATCATAAAAAAGTGGCCGTCTTCGACATAACTAAAGTTAGCCCCTAACTCAGTGGCAAGAACCTCGTTTTGTTCAGCTTCTACCAATCCATCCTTTCGAGATCCAATTACATATACTCTTGAGTCAAAAAAACCTTTAAAAGATTCGTAAGTTAAGTCTGTTTCCGCAAAAGAAGCATTTTCAACCCATGTGGTAGTATCCAATATACCCCTCACTGCTGCCTCACTAGGAACTGAAGCAAAGTACATTGGTAACATTTGGCCCCAATAACGCCTAAAACCTTCCTCAGTACTAAAATCTCCATTACCCTGCCCAATAACTTCGGCTGATTTCTTCTTGTAGGCTGAAGACAAAAATCCATTAAAAACAGGTGTTAATAACACTGTTTTTGAAATCTTTAATTCTACCTTTTTTCTCGCAAGCAAGTTCATGGCTTGTGTTGCGCCATAGGAATGTCCAATTAGGTTAATTTCCTTAACTCCGTCAGCATGTAAAGAATTAAGAAAATCTTCGATGTACAAACTCAGATCTAAAAAAGTTCTGTCATTTACGTTGTATAAGCCTTCGTTGTACAAGTTGTGATTAGGATAATCTAGGACCACCACTCCCTGCCCCATCTTATGACTTAACAAATAAGCCATAGAATCCAAGTAAGCCGCAGAAAGCCCAGGACCTCCGGGTAGAATGACAGTAAGCACCGTCGCTTTGAGATCCCCGAAACTACGAAACGTAAAAGCATTAGAGCTGTTTAAAGCAGCTTTAGAATAAATGTTTGGAGACAATAACAATTTCATTTTACACTCCGATGAGGCATTTGCCAATGTACAGTAAAGCACACACAATGAAAGCAAAAACTGCTTAATCATTTTGCTGCTCCTCTAATAAATAACCAATTACAGCATGAGCCGTTATCTCTCTCTTCCCTTCGACAACAAAGCTTTCATTAGTTAATGCATTAAAAAGTGAATCTTCAATCTTTATTTTTCGTAAATCCTCGGAACCCGCAGAAGTTAATTGATGGGAAACAAAAGATCGCATGCTACTATTGAGTAAAAAAGTAGGTGCTTTGCTTAAATCAAGTGTTCGAATTTTTCTTATGGCAAATTTAATTTCGATTTTAGTACCCTGTTCTCCCGTACTAACTATCTTAAAACTAGCCCCATACTTACTAAGTGTCTCAGTAACATACTCTAGTCCAATCCCATTTCCACTCGGCTTAGTGCTTGTGTAGACACGTGAATTAATCCCATCTAAAACTTTTTTATCAAAACCACACCCATTATCTTTAATTGTTAATGCAGCTTTATCAGAGACTTTTTCTAAAAATTCAATTTCTATTTTCTTATTGCTACCAGCAGCTTCATAAGCATTTAAAATCAAATTTTGTAGAATCCTATCAAAAACATCATGAGGGATCTGAGGGGAATATTTCATCATCTGTAAAGTGTTCACAAGCCTGAGCTCTTTTACCAAAGTCTCTCGCGGAAAAATATCAAGGCAAACTCTACTTACTAACTCAAGCACATCATAATCTGTATTCAATTTTGTATGACTGCTTTCAAGCAATGTCGATGTTGTCATTTCTGATAAACGATTTATTGTAGAGCCAAGTAAATGCTGAATAGCGTCGTGATTAATATTAGCACTTAAGTTTTTTTCTATTACTTTTAAACTATTAATTGGACTCCTTAGATCATGCGCAAGTTGTCTTGTGATTTTCATCTGAGCACGTTCTTTTGCAAGTTCCTCACGATAACCCACTGCTTTTTTAACTAGCTCTGACAAATGTGCATACTCGACAGAACCCTTAAAGGTTGTATCACTAGAGATCGTGGGGTTTGTTTCAAATGATAAAATCATATTTGAAACTGCATAAAACATTTCACTTATGGAATGCTTTAATAGATACCAAGAGACAGCTCCGATTAGAACTACCACAGGAATAACTAATAAAATCAAAAGAATTTCTTGTCGTGTAAACAAATCAGTACATGCCAATAAATTAAATCCTTTGAGAACTGTTGAACTAGCACTTGAACAATATTTAAAGACACTAAAACTACTCGCTATTGGCCCTGCTACATCTTGTCCGTTAAAATTAATAATTATTGAGTTAAAATTACTACTCTTTAAAACATCTAAATACGAAATCACCAAAGACCAATCACCCGCATTAGTGATGTTTGCTAAATTCTCTACACTTATACTCAAAGTAGAATTTAGCGCTGCACTCTTGAAATAATAACTAACGAATCCAACTAGAACTACCCAAAGTCCAACAACGAATAAAAAAATAGCTGCGAGCCTTTTACGCAATTTTGATAACGCAACTGAGGACAGTGAATACACAGGAAACTTCTAGCATAAATGACGCTTAGCGTCCATTAAAAATAACATTTAGCCCACTTATTAATCCAATAAAATTGATGACTTACATTCTTAATCAAGCACTAAGCTTTAAGTTTTTGAGTCAGTAAATCTACAAATTGAAAATGGCTTTGCACACCATACAGTGTGTTGAGCTGTCGGAATCCCATTGGGGATGTAATGTTTACCTCTGAAATCTTATCGCCTAAAAAATCTATGCCAATTAACAGAGCCCCCATAGGCAAGAGAGTGTCCGCTACAACTTTGGATGCTTTTGCTTGCGCGCTAGTTAATTCTGCACGCGCAACACTGCCTCCTTGGTGAATATTTGCAAGTAGACTCCCCTTAGCGGGTAAACGCAAAACCTGCCCCATATGCACACCATTGAAATACAGAACTCGTAAATCTCCGAGCTTTTCAATATTTGGTACAAATGGCTGCCCCACCCAAGGAAAGCCATATTCAAGATGAGCTTTGTTTTTTTCTAAGTCCTCTTTAGAAAAAATAAACACAATACCAAGACCACTACATGAATTATTGGGCTTAAGCACAACTTTATACTCATGATCTTTAGAGAACGATTGAATATGATCAAAATCATTAAGGGTTACTGTGTGTATGGAATGCTCAGGAAACATTTGCGGCAATTCATGTTCTGCATATTTTAATGTCACCTTAGGGTGGTTAACTTGTAAAACCCTAGCATCTAAGTCCAAAAACCGAGCATGATGTTGATTGTAAAAATCATCAATTGGCGGATCTTTACGATGAATAATCACATCATAATTGATTGCAGCGCTTTGATGCTTATCTCCAAAAATCGGCATATCTATTGTGCCTTGTTTTTCAAATCGCAAAATTTTGCGCACTTTTAATTGATTCAAATAATCAAAATGAGTTGCATCTAGATCACTCAACGCACACCAATGAACTTCATACCCTCGCTCTAACATCGCCACTGCCATAGCAATAGACGTGTCCATTTCAAGCAAAAGATTCTCTATCGGATCTGCAGTAATGAGTGCTTTCATTAGAGACAGGATACACGGCAACTAATGACTTAACTATAATATATACTAGACTTGGACATTTAATTCAGAATTGGTAGATGAGATCTCTTCCTTGGGTAAAAGAATAGTGACCCAAGTTCCAACATCAACCGACGAACTAATACTAATTTCAGCACCAACTTTATTAAGAGCATCCTTAGCATGCCAAAGCCCTAAACCTAAACCGTTAACCTTATCATATGTTTTACCGCGCTCAAAAATGTCACTTAACCGATCCTCGGAAATTCCACATCCCGAATCTGCTATAACGACCTCAACGTTTCTTTGCGTTGACTTTACTTGCACACTTACTATTCCAGTACCAATTATTGATTCTACTGAATTATTAATTAAATTAGACAAAATCCTTCCTAATTCTATGTAACTAATACCAACAGACACATTTAAATCCCCACAAGATTTCAATTGAATTTCAATATTTCTGTTAGAATATTCAATTT
>CAZIFW010000041.1:0-20038 GCA_964538275.1 uncultured Bacteriovoracaceae bacterium | reverse complement strand
AGAGAGAGCCATTCAGGTTTTTTTGCATAGCGATCTGCCATATCAAAAACTGAAAAGCTAAGCACTCCAAAGAGAGACACCACCAAACTCACCATTCGACTTAAGGGACTACTGCTTACTCCTAAAAAACTTAGCTTATCGTTTAATAAAATAAGCGACCAAAAGAAGGCCGCCATTCCAAAACCCACTAAACCCATGAGTTTAAAAAAACGTGGGGGAAGTTTTAATCCCGCACCTAAAACGGCAAGAGCAAAAGAAAGACTCAATATTAAATAAGGAAAGACTTCTAAAAATTGTGAAAAATTTAATGTAAGTAAATGGGCCTGAAAAAACATTCGTTACCTCACCGGCAGGGACCCTTGGGTCCAACTGATTAAAAGTTGTGGAGCGAGCCCTAAAAGCACAAGGCCCACTAAATATGGAAGTATAGCGACAACTTCATTCCATTTTAAATTCACAGGATGCCCCTGAATAAGTGCAGAAGTTTTTCCAAAAACTAATCCCTTCACTAAAGGCAAGGTGTAAAGGGCTGCAAGCAAAACTCCCATGACTGGAATCAACACCCACAATCCTCTTTGGTAGAAAGTTCCGGATAAAATTAGGAATTCCCCAATAAAGCCAGGAAGACCCGGAAGGCCAACACTCGCCATAGCAGCAAAGACAAAAACAAAAGCTAAAAAGCGATTAGAGCTTGCCAATCCTCCATATTCAGAAAGTTTTCTAGAGTGCGTACGATCGTAAATCATACCAAAGGACAAGAAGAGAAGGCCCGTGCTTAATCCGTGTGCAAAGTTTTGAAAGAAAGCACCCGATTGCGCAGCCGCACTGCTTGATACCACTCCAATAATAATGAAGCCCAAGTGTGCAACAGAGGAATAGGCGATCATGCGTTTAATGTCTGTTTGTCTGAGGGCACCGTAGCTACCCAAAATAATTCCAATGAGTCCTGCAACAAAAAGAATATTGCTCGTGCTCCAGTACATTTCTGGGAAAAGTTGCAAGCACCAGCGAAGCATTCCATAAACACCAAGCTTTAAAAGAATACCCGCAAGCATAACCGAAACTGCAGTCGGTGCTTCTGTGTGAGCATCCGGCAACCATGTATGGAGTGGCCAAATGGGAACCTTCACAAGAAAAGCAACTAAGAATGCCCAAATAATCCACGAATGTTCAGATATGAGTGCTGAATTGCGACTGATCTCAACCCATTCAAGTGAAGCTACCTGAGGAAGTGAACTTATAAAAAAGATGGCCGCAAGAAGAGCGAGAGACCCCGCCAGTGTCATGGCAAAAAACTTCAGGGCTGCATACACGCGATTCTCTGAACCCCAAATTCCTATGAGGAAAAAGAGTGGAATCAACATGAACTCCCAGAACACGTAAAACAGAAAGGCATCCGCTGCCAAGAGCGAGCCCACTGTTCCAAAGTTTAAGAGGTGAAAGAGAATTAAAAAATTAGAGGTAATTTTTTCGTGATTGAGAAAATAAAAACTCAAAGTAACGCTTAGGAAAACTGTGAGGGCGATAAGCGAAACGTTTAAGGTATCTGCCCCAATGGAGATTGCACTTTTAAACATAGGCAAAGTTGCGTATGTCTCAGAAAGAGCGAAGGGCGCTCCAGAAGGGGTTACTTGAATCAACGTGATTAAAAAATAAACCCAAGGAACATGTAACAAAAGATTCGTCCACTGAGCCCATTGCTTCTTAGGAACAAGGCTCATAACGAAAGATACAAAAAGTGGCCAGAGTAAAACTGTTACCATAACTGAAGAAGTCCCCATATCAACAAGAGTCCAAAGACCATAAAGAGCGCATAAGTTTGAACAGCCCCTGTTTGAAACACAGCCGCCAATTGCCCCGCAATACGATAGAGCGCGAATCCACCATGGAGGCCACCATTGACTCCTTTTTCATCCAATAGATTGCTTAGGATTAAGCCAACTTTTTTAAACGGCTGAATAATAAAGCGTCCGTAAATTTCATCTACGTAGAATTTATTAAATGAAAGCTTCCATGCAAGGTTTTCATTTGTTGGAGCAGGCCCTTTGGAATATTTTTTTACGGCAAAGGCCGCCGCAGCCAATGAGCCCACGGTTGCGAGTGTCATCAAAATCCACTCAGTCGCAACACTTAAATGCATTGGTGCCAGCTGATAAGACCACGTGCCCTCTACCCACTGTGAAAACTTTTGAGTATGCCACCAAATGTGAGGCACTTCTAAGAAACCAATCAAAAGGGATAGCGCGCTTAAAATCATTAAAGGTACCCACATCATGGGAGCGCTTTCATGAGCGTGTTCTGCATGATGAGTGCGCTCTTTTCCTAAAAAAGTAAGAGCATAAGAACGGAACATATAAAAAGAAGTAAGCATAGCGGCCAAGAGCAAGAGCCCGTATCCAAGCACCCCTTTAGATTCAAAAACTTTTGCAAGAATTAAATCTTTAGAGAAAAAGCCTGCTGTTAAAGGAAAGCCCGCAATCGCAACACATCCCACAAGATAAGCAGCGTGTGTCCATGGCATATGCTTTTTTAAACCACCCATTTCGTAAACATCTTTGTGATCATGCATTCCGTGAATGACTGATCCAGCTGTTAAAAACAAAAGCGCCTTAAAGCACGCATGAGTGACTACGTGGAAAAACGCAGCGGTTGGTGCCCCAGCGCCTAGTGCAGCAAACATAAATCCGAGTTGAGAAACTGTGGAGTATGCGAGAATTTTTTTCAAATCTCTTTGAGTAAGCGCCATCAATGCAGCCAAAAGTGCTGTTGCAATCGCAACCCAAAAAACAACATCAAGCACATGTGATTGTGTTGCAAATACGGGCCACAAACGAACAAAAACTAAAATCCCAGAGGTCACCATCGTCGCTGCGTGAATAAGCGCAGAAACGGGAGTGGGGCCCGCCATCGCATCTGGTAACCACACATAAAGTGGAAGTTGCGCAGATTTAGCTGTTGCCGCCCAAAAAATACCAATTGCAAAGGCAGGGATAACCCACGTGGGAACCTCTGCAACTTTTGAAGGATCCGCAACCCATGTGAGGATTTCGCTAACTTGAGACGTTCCAAAAAAAGCCAAGGCAATAAAAAGAGAAACTAAAAAACCTAAGTCACCAATACGGTTTGTAACAAAAGCTTTAATTCCAGCTTTGGTGTTTGCATCTTCTTCGTACCAATAACCAATAAGGAGATAAGAACAAACTCCCACTCCTTCCCATCCCAAGAAGACTCCAACGAGATCTCTCGATAGAGCCAATACCAACATGGCAGTTACAAATAAGTTTAAGTATGCAAAAAAGCGCCACGGACTTTTGTCGTGGCTCATGTACGAAGTCGCGTAAATGTGAATCAATGTGCCAACACCCGTAATGACTAAAAGCATCGCTGCCATAAAAGAGCTTAGCTCTAGCGACATGGCTACATTTACGTGTCCCGCAGAAAACCAGGTATATCCTTCATCAACCAATAAAGTTCCTGGGCTAACTTTCAAAAAAGCTAAAACTGAAAGGACAAAAGAAATAAAGCAGGCACTGGTTGCAATAAGTCCGTTGTAGGGAGACTTTAAGCGAAAGAGTCCGTTGAGAATGCTTCCAATGAGAGGAACAAGGATAATCCAAAAGAGTGATGTCTCTACAATCTGCATAACTAACCCTTCATTGACCTATAGTTTTCTAAGATAAGCGTTCCATTTTTGCGGAAGAGCATTACAAAGATTGAAAAAGCTAAAGCAGCTTCTGCTGCAGCTACTAAAATCACAAACAACATCAAACTACTTCCTTCAGCGTTGCCGTGAAGCTGTCCCGCTTGAAGCAAGACTAAGTTTACGCCGTTCAACATCAATTCAATTCCCATCAAAGCTACAACGGCACTTCTTTTAGTTAGAAAAGTAATTGTTCCAACAGAAAACAACACGATGGCAACGGCCATAATTAAATGCGCTTGAGATATCATTGAGAATCTCCTTTGAGATGACTTCGAGCAAGTACAATGGCGCCCAAGATGGCTCCAAAAATTAAAAGCCCCGCTGATTGAAACGCCAACTGATACTTAGAAACAAAGTGCTGTGCAATTTCTACTGCTGACATCTGAAAATTAGGATTAATAGCCGCGCTATTTCCAAAATCGAGTTGCGAATAGACTGCTTTCATTAAGAAAAGAGCGAGCAAAACACCTGCAGTACCTGTAGCAGCTACATAAACTTTTCTGCCTGGGATAAAACGCAAAAGACTTGGCCTCAAGTCCAAGAGCATCACGATGAACACAAAAAGTACGGCAATCGCTCCGGCGTAAACTAAAATTTGCACCGAACCCATAAAGTAGTTTCCAATTAAGAAATACAAACCTGCCGTGCTAAATAAAGTTCCCATGAGGGCAATCGCACTTACAACGGGATTAGAACTCAACAACACAACGAAAGATAAAAGAATGGCACAAAAACTAGCGAGCCAAACAAGCAATCCAGGAACTTCAACTAATGCCGCGTTCATAATCCCCTCCAAAAAAAGCTTACGAGGAAACTAATAAACACATTTACAATCCCTAGGGGTAAAAGCATTTTCCATCCAAGCTGCATCAATTGATCGTAACGAAAGCGAGGCAATGTCCAGCGAACCCAAACAAAGACCCACATAAAGAAAAACACCTTAACTACAAAACTAAGTGCTTGAAGCAATACGGTCGCAATTGAGGCTGCCGTAACTTCTAATCCTTGATTCATGAAGAAAGCACGTAAGCCTTCTTCTGAAACAAACGGTACGTTGTAACCCCCTAAAAAGAGTGTGGTTAAAAATGCAGATGCCGTAAACATAGCTGCATACTCACCCATGAAAAAAAGAGCAAATTTAAAACCTGAGTACTCGGTGTGATAACCCGCAACAAGTTCAGACTCACCCTCTGGCAAGTCAAAGGGAAGCCTGTTTGTTTCTGCAAAGGAACAAACCCAAAGGATAAAAAACGCCAAAGGCTGCATGAACATTCCCCATGCGGGAAGGCTAGAGCCTGACTCTTGAAGCTTAACAATTTCACGAAGATCTAAAGTTCCATACGTGATGACCAAAGACACAATACAAATACCGATGGCAATTTCATAACTGATCATTTGTGAACTTGAGCGAAGCGCTCCAAACAATGAAAATTTATTATTCGACGCCCAACCCGCACACAAAACTGAAAACACATGCAGCGAAGTAATTGCGAGTAAGAAAAGAAGACCTACACTGATATCCGCAATTTGTATGGGATATTCATAGCCTTGAATATTAACGGATCCCGCTACAGGAATAACTGAAAACGCAACGAGGGGCGGAAGTACAGCAAGAGCAGGCGCTAAGGTAAACAACCATTTGTGCGCTTTCGCAGGCAAGTTTTCTTCTTTAAAAGCAAACTTAATGGCATCCGCAATGGGCTGAAGCAATCCTTTGGGACCCACGCGATTTGGACCACTTCTTCTTTGCATCCAAGCAGAACCCCAACGCTCTACCATCACCATAATAGGAACACCTGTAAGAACACCTGCTCCAATAGCTATAGCCATAAGAACGGGCCAAATTGTTCCAATATTTTCTAAGAATGTTTGTTGAATCAGTTCCAAACTCACGACTTTTGCCTTTCGCGAATACTTTGAATGAGCATTCCAAGCTGTCCTGAAACCTTAGGCAATTCAGGAGTAAATTCTGTTTCAGGAATAAGTAAGGCTTCAAATTCATCTCTGAATTTTTTCAACATACTTGTTACGGGCATTGCGCACGCGTCACTCAAAACACAAATTGTTTTTCCGGCCATGTTGTCGCAAGCACTTAAGACATATTCTAAATCGCGCTTAGTGCCTTCGCCGGCAACAACTCGTTTAAGCATTTTGTAAGTCCACTTAGTTCCCTCGCGACAAGGCACACATTGGCCGCAACTTTCGTGAGCATAAAAACGCGCCGTTCTCATACAAAGTTCTGGAATACTGCGACTGTCATCAATCACAATAATCGCACAACTTCCCATCATGGTTCCCTTGGCCGCAAGACTGTCGAAGTCCATGGGAACATCCATTTCATCTGCTTTGAGAAGAGGAGAGGAGGATCCTCCGGGATAAACTGCTTTAAACTTGCGCCCTTCTTTAGGGCCACCGCAAATTTCATTTAGCATTGTAAGAAGATTGGTTCCGATGGGAACTTCAAAATATCCAGGTTTTTTTACGTCCCCAGAAACGCCCCATACCGCAGTCCCTGCGCCACGAGTTGTACCGTTACCCATTTTAATAAACCATTCGGCTCCATTTAGAAGAATTCCGGGAACGTGAGCAAGAGTTGCAACATTGTTTACAATTGTGGGGCCACCAAAAGCGCCACTGATTGCAGGGAAGGGGGGCTTTAAACGCGGCTGACCACGATCGCCCTCAAGACTTTCAATGAGTCCGGTTTCTTCGCCACAAATATAGGCGCCTGCTCCTGGGTGAACAGTTAGGTGAAAAGTTTTTCCAGAACCAAAAATATTTTCGCCCAAGTAACCCTTTGAATAGGCTTCTTTAATTGCAATTGCTAAACGCTCAAAGGCAAGTCTCAACTCACCACGAATGTAGATGTATCCAGTCTTTGCGCCAATCGCGACTGCGGCTGCTATCATTCCATCAATCAAACGATGAGGACAATGCTCCATGATTTGACGATCTTTATAAGTTCCTGGTTCACCCTCGTCTGCATTACAAACAAGATAAACGGGCTTTGTGGGATTTTTAGGAATAAAGCTCCACTTCATTCCCGTAGGAAAACCTGCGCCACCTAATCCGCGAAGACCAGAATCTTTAACGGTTTTTATAATGTCATCAGGCGCCATGCCGATTGCTTTTTTTGCACCTTCATAGCCTTTATAGTTTTTTTCATAATGCTCGAGAGTCCAGCTGCCTTCTTCGCCAAGTCCCTCGATGAGAATTCTTTTTTCTAGCGCATGTGGAGGATAAACTTTTTGGCTCACGCTACGCCTCCTTCGGAGATACGTGTTTCATATTCATCATATGCAAACTGATCTTTTTTAAGACCTTCAATTATGCGATCAACTTTTTCTACTGTGAGTTCTTCGTGATAATCCCACCCGTTTACTTGAAGTACAGGAGCTGTTCCACACGAAGCTAAGCACTCAACTCTCTCAAGAGTAAATTTTCCATCGGGCGTTGTTTGATTTTCAGTTATACCAAGTTTTGTTTTGATGTGATCAATCAAGTTGTCGCTTCCTGCTAAGTAGCAGCTAATGTTGTGACAAACTTGCAAAACATACTGACCTTTTTTGTTGAGGCGAAAGAGCGAGTAAAAACTTGCCACTTCTCGAATGCGAGCAGGGCTCAAGTCCAAACGACTTGCCACATACTCAATCGAAGCGGGAGTTAACCATCCTGCATCATCTTGTACGAGGTGAAGCAAAGGTAACAACACCGCATCTTTTGTGGGATAACGAGACAAGAGCCATTGAAATTTTTTCTCTAGCTCTGGGGAAAAGGTATAGGTCGTATCGCTGCTCATGTGTTTTCTCCAGCGGAAGGAATTGTAGTTTTAAGTGTGGGTTTCACAATAGTTGCACCAAAGGGATCAAAGCCCTCTTCAAGGTTGGATTTTTCGTAGTCTTGTCTGTAATCCACTATGAAATCTTTTCTGAGTGGAAAGCCTTTAAAGGATGGAGGCAAAAGAATGCGGCGTTGATCCGGATGACCCTCAAAAGAGATTCCATACATGTCGAAAACTTCACGCTCTAGCCAATTTGCACCTTTCCAAAGATCTGTAATCGTAACAACGGTGGGCTTCTCATTTTGTAAAACGGCAATTACAGAGCAACGTTTTTTTTCTTTAAGAGAAATGAGTTCGTAAACAACATGAAAGCGTGCGGGCTTTGCTGTTTCATCGTAAGCCGTTAGATCTGCTAAGTGCACGTAGCCCTTATTTTGCAAATCACTTAACAAAGCGTGAGCGGCTTTTTTATTGCTTTGGCAATCAACTGTAAACTCAGGCTCATCTAGCGCAGATTCTCTAAGCGAAGCCGCGTGTTGTGTCGCCAGTTCTTGTGCCCAAGTTGCAAGGGTCATATTGATTTCGGACATTTAAGACTTCTCCCATTCGATAGCGCCCACTTTGAATTCGTACCAAATGCTAAGCACCAAAAAGCCAAGAAAAAATAAAGTAGCCACAAGGCCTGCAACACCGATCATTTTTAATTCGGGCCAAGCAAGAGCAATCGGAAGCAAGAAAGCTGCTTCAAGATCAAAAAGAAGAAACAAAATTGCGACGAGATAATATTTAATACTCAAGCGGTCGCGCGCTTCACCGGTGGGATCTATTCCACACTCGTAAGTCATAACTTTAGGTCCATAAAGTTTGCGCGGTCCCAAGAAACGCCCTGCAAAAAAAGCGCCTCCAACAACCACACACGCAAACAAGAACATTGCTAGTATTCCTAAGAGGTTAGTATCAAAGCCCACCTTAAAATTCATAGCGTGATGACCTAGTCGAAGCAAACAAGATTAGGATTTGCAAAAGGTAAACGGAAGACACCAAACACAGGAGTACTAGGCTGACAGTTTGGCACTCTTAAAACCAATACAAAACTGTGTGGTTTCGCCGCTGGTGCTTTGGAGGACTTTCTCCTAAGATTGGGCCATATGATTTTAACAACTCTTGAAGTAATTCCTGGAAAACAAGTCTCAGAACACTACGGAATCGTAACGGGCAGCACTGTTCGAGCCAAAAACATAGGAAAAGACTTTTTTGCAGGCATAAAAAACATCATGGGTGGCGAACTCAAGGCCTACACAGAGCTGATGGAAGAAAGTCGCGAAGAAGCTATGAAGCGAATGGTGGAGCAAGCTCAAGCTAAAGGGGCAAATGCCGTAGTAAATATTCGCTTTGGCACAAGCGACGTGGCAGCCGGAGCCGCAGAGGTTTTTGCCTACGGAACTGCTGTTAAGGTGCTCTAAATGTTTGATTTAATAGTTTTTGTTAGCCTCTTAGGGGTTGGCTATTTT
Source organism: uncultured Bacteriovoracaceae bacterium (assembly GCA_964538275.1). Taxonomy (GTDB): domain Bacteria; phylum Bdellovibrionota; class UBA2428; order UBA2428; family UBA2428; genus CANIGN01. The sequence goes on along the minus strand of CAZIFW010000041.1, from coordinate 11,043 downwards.
GTGGGAAGCGCACGCGAAAAGAAGCATTTTCAAGAAATTATTGCGCGCGAAAAAACTCTTTTAAGATTGGCTGTTCAATCTGGAAAACGACTCAACCCCGAATACCAGCACAGCCTTTTTGTTACAGGCTCAGTGGTCATAGCCTCTGACTATTTTAAAAACTTTGCCGGAACTCTGAAAAATTTCTTTGGTGGCAACGTAAGCTCCCTAGAGACGCTCATGGATCGTGCCCGTAGAGAAGCCATTCTTAGAGCTAAAGAAAAAGCCGCTGCCTGGGGAGCGGAAGAGATTGTAGGATTTCGAGTAGAATTTGCGACTCTCGATCAAATGGGAGTAGAAGTTTTAGCTTACGGAACTGCTGTAAAAAAATAAAACGGGAGCGTCATTCTGAAATATATTCCAAAAGAAGACATCGAGGGAATTAATTCTACCCCCGATCACCCACTGAAAGAATTTTCCATTCTGCTTGTTGGCGCCGTTGGACTTCTTGGAGCCGTCATATATTTTTCTGGATCGCTTTTTGGAGAATTGGCCGTACAAATGGCGCCCCGTATTGAAGGCTTCTACGACAAAGCAGAGTTCAATATTAAAGTAGGTGAAAACGAAATATTAGAAAACAATCCAGAACTTGATTCGTTGTTTTCTTCTCTTCACGTATCACACGAAAACAAAACAAAAAGCGAAATCTCTATTTTATGCGATGAAGAGCTTAATGCTTATGCTCTCCCCAACGGTAAAGTTTGGGTTACAAGTAGCCTCATAGACCAAGTCAAAAGTGAAACGGGGCTCGCCTTTGTCTTAGCTCACGAGTTGGGCCACATTCAAAATTTGGATCACATAAGAGCCTTTGGACAAAGTATGGGATTCACTCTCATCGGAGCGCTTTTCGGCTTTGCACAAGCGGGCAACGCTTTGCTAGAAGTCCCCGCTCAAATGAGCTACTTGGGCCTTTCAAGAAATGCAGAAAATAATGCAGATGCCTTTGCCTTGGCTCGTATTCAAGAAAAATACTCTTCCTATGCAGGCGCTGATGAATTTTTTGATGTTGTTTTAAAAAAAGACGACTGGAGTAAAAAGATTCCTACCGTTTTAAGTTCGCATCCAAATTCTGAAAAAAGAAAAGCAACTCTTCAATCCCTGATCGCAGCTGATGAGAAAAAAACACCACCAGCTCCTCACAACATCAAACATACTTGTGTAGGGTCATCGGGACCTAAAAAGCGCTAGGCCCTAGCTACTTATTGTTTCAACCAACGAAGAACTTCTGAGGCGTTTTTGTCAGGAGGAAAAACAGGATAAAAGACTTTAATTATTTTTCCCTTTTCAAGAATCAACGTCATTCTCTTAATCAGTTTTACCCCATCAAATTCAAATGTAGGCAAGTTCATTTTTTCAACTAGTTCGTAGTTCGAATCGCTCAATATTTGAAACGGAATATGATTGCGCTCAATAAACTCTTTATGGACGAATGTTTTTTGAACACTCAAAGCAAAAACCTCAACGCCTAAAGCTAAAAACTCATGATAAGAATCTCTGAAAGCACAAGACTGTGGCGTACATCCTCGCGCTCCAGGTATCAAATCCCAAAGCTCATAATTGCACTTAACCTCGAGTGGGCTCCCGGCCCTTGGATATATAAATAAAACAGTTTTTCTTTGAGAAATTTCTCTCAAATTTACGGATCTCCCACTAGAAGAACTGAGAGAAAGATCGGGAATTTCCATTCCCACAAGATGAGAGCAAGCCCCATCATCTTCAGGTACGGGTAGGTTATCTGGGAGCTTCAAAATATCACTACTCATTAGATCCAATACGTTAAATTATCTAGCGAACTGAAGAGATGTCGTTACCCAATACATAACGGGTTCCCAGTACAATCCAAACACTAAGTTTGGAATTGCAAGCAACAGAATGAAAAACAAAACTGTTGAGGGAATGGGCGCCTTGAAAGCAACTACACTGCCTTCGTTGCCTTCTAAGAACATCGCCTTCAAAATTTTTGCATAGAAATAAAGTGAAATTACAGAGTTAATTGCTGCAATTACTGCAAGTCCGTACATTTGCTGCCCTAAGATCGCCATGAACAAATAAAGCTTTCCAATAAATCCAGCAAAAGGAGGAAGTCCCACTAGAGAAAACAAAAATACGGCCATCAAGATGGCAGCCATCGGAGCTTTTCTAACAAGACCCCTAAAGTGTTTGAGTGAATCTCCGCCTACTTCGTCTTCAACAATAGAAGCCACCCAGAAAGCCCCTAAGTTCATCGTGCAATAAATAAAGATGTAGAAAAGTATTGCCGCTAAACCTTCGCGACTCTGAGTAGTTAAACCCATCAACATATAACCTGCGTGTGCAATACTTGAATAAGCCAAAATTCTTTTCACAGAGGTCTGTCCAAGTGCTGCTAAGTTACCCATGAACATTGTGAAGATAGCTGAAACCATTAAAAGCTTAGACCAAGGAACGCTTCCACCAGCAGAATATGCAATCTGAGCAGCTCCTTTGGTTAAACTTAATACAGTATCCGTGTCGACAACCGAGAAACTCAATCCAACCACAAAGAATCGAATCAAAAGTGCAAATCCTGCCGCTTTAGGCGCAACAGAAAAAAGTGCCGCTACAGGAGTCGGCGCACCTTCATAAACATCCGGCGTCCACATGTGCATGGGAGCCGCGCTCACTTTGTAACCAAAGCCTGCAAAAGATAAAATCACACCCGTCCAAAAAAGGAAGGGCATGTTTTCATTTCCAGTCAAAGACAGAAAATTGCGAAGACCGCTGATCGTTAATTCGCCTGATACCGCATAGATCAAGCTCATTCCGAAAATCATAATTCCAGAAGCCAAGGCCCCATAAACTACGTATTTCATAGAAGCTTCTACAGAGTCTTGTCTTTCACGGTGAAAACCCGCCAATGCGTAACTCAAAATAGAAACCATCTCGATACCGAGATAAATCATTAAGAAGTGATTGGCAGACGCCATGAAATAAAGACCTGTTGCCAAGCCCAATAACAAACAAATGTACTCTGACTTGCGATCAGCCAATAGTTCTTTTGAGTAATGTCCCATGACTACGGCAAACAAAACAACCAAAGGCATGAAAAGCATAAAGAACATGCTAAAGGCGTCGTGAAAAAGCATGCTTCCAAAATATTGAGTGGGAGCTAAGTTCGCGATCGGAAGTACAAGAAGAGTAGAAGCCGCTAATATCAAAGCTGCGAGCAATGTTAAAATACGCGACGACTTGATCCAAAGACCTGCCATCAAAATAAAAATGCTACCTACTCCCAACGCAAGGTTGGGTCCTAGATATTTAAGGCTCTCTACTAATCCTGTAATCATTTTATCTCAGTGCCTCGTTCAACAAATTTGCTGAAGTTTTAAAGACGTTCAAAATAGGCTGAGGCATAATACCAATCCACAAACATAAAATTGCAAGTGGAACTATCACAACCCACTCGTTCCATTTCATAGGAGGAATGTCTCCTGCGGGATGCATGTGTCCGTGCTCATCTTTATGTTGAGCTGTGTAGGGCCCTAAGAATACACGTTGAACCATCCATAACAAATAAGCAGCTGTAAGAACAATGCCTAGAGCCGCTACTGCAGTGAGTGCTTTGTAAATTGGGAAAGCACCCAAGAAAACCATCGCCTCAGAAATAAATCCGTTCAATCCAGGGAGACCTAAACTTGAAAACACTGCAACCATCCATGCTGCTGTGATGATGGGTTCTTTTTGTGCAATACCACCAAAACCTAAATTGCCATCTTTATCCACAATCTGTCTGTGGTGAAGGCGATCATAAAGAATACCTACCAACATAAACATCATGGCTGCAGATAATCCGTGGTTAAACATTTGTAAGATAGCACCTTGCATACCCGCTGCTGTAAATACCGCCATGCCGAGTAAGCAGTAACCCATGTGACTTACTGAGGAGTAAGCGACAAGTTTCTTCAAATCTTTTTGCGCCATTGCACATAGAGCTCCGTAAATAATGTTGATAACGCCCAATACTGCGAGTGTAAGAGCAAAAGCTTGTGTTGCTTGTGGCAAGAGCCAGAAGTTAATTCTCAAGAATCCGTAAGTTCCCATTTTCAAAAGAACTCCGGCAAGAATTACTGACACAGCTGTAGGAGCTTGTACGTGCGCCCAAGGAAGCCAAGTATGAAAAGGAACCACAGGAACCTTTACGGCAAAGCCCATGAACAAGAGCCACCAAACCGCTTTATCAAAGGGCAAGGACATTCCAAAAATGTTGAGGGTGTACTGAGACCAGTTAATTTTTGAAAGCTCAATCAAGTTGAAGGTTGCAACCTGCGCACCATCGGGACCAGTGCTGTAGAAATAGAGAGCTAACATTCCCACTAACATCAAAACCGAGCCGAAAAGTGTGTAGAGGAAGAATTTGATAGCCGCATATTCTTTGCGCTCACCACCCCAAATACCTACAAGGAAATACATGGGGAGAAGCATAACTTCCCAGAAGACATAAAAGAGAAAGAAGTCGAGGGCACAGAAAACGCCCAACATACCTACGTGCAAAAGAAGGAACATCGCGAAGTAACCCTTCACGTGTTTCTTGATACTCCACCCAGCAAAAATACAAAGGAAAGAAAGAAGTGTGGAAAGCAAAACTAGAAGGAAACTAATTCCGTCGATACCGAGGTGATAATTCACATTGAGCGATGTAATCCAAGGCACTTGCTCAATCATTTGAAAGCCTTGAAGGTTCGTATCAAAACTCTTGATAAGTCCCAATGCCAAAACGAGAGGCACAAAGGTTGCCGCGGCTGCGATGATCTTTATAAGATTGTCTTTCCCTTTGGGAACAAAAAGAATTGCAAGAATTCCAAACAATGGGAAAAACGTAATCCAACTTAATGTATGACTCATAGACCTCTCCAAATAAGAACGAGTGAAAGTACTCCAACTGCTACTAATAAATATCTTTGAATGCGTCCGTTTTGCAGTAACTGCAACTGGCCGCCTAGAAGTGTGGTTACACCTCCAGCCCCTTTATCGACAAGAAATCCGTCAATGATGGCATCATCAATTACGGCGCCCGCGATATCCTTTGTAACTCTCGTTACTCTTCCAACTCCATCCACAATGCCTGTATCGATAACCTTGTCATCGAACTTAGCATTTGAATCAGAGAAAGGAAGAAAGGCTTTTTTAATGACAACTTTGATGTAGAACCAATCAAAGTAATAGAGGTTATCAATGGCTTTATGAACAAAGCTGGGCCACATGTTGGAAAGTTTTTCTGCTGAAATCTTTTTCGCTCCAAACACTAGGAAGCTAAAAGCGATACCCGCTCCAGCCACAAGAAGCGACAAGAGCATTGCTGGGATGTGCGCGTGGTGAAGATGTTCTGCCCACTCTGCACTGTGTCCAGTGGTGAAAGTTGCATTTGTAACAAGTTTTTCAAACCAATCATTGGCTCCGCCTAGGATAAAATCTGAATGCCCAAGCAAGCCGCCCGTTAGGCTTCCACTGAAAAGAAACGCCAAAGACAAACTTGCAAGCGCAACCAGAGGAATAAACATGTTGGGCGGAACCTCGTGTGCGTGATCATAGTGATGATGATCATGAGGCTCTCCAAAGAAAGTCATGAAAATTAATCGGAACATATAAAATGCCGTTAAGCCCGCAGTGATAAACCCTGCGATAGGAATTAGAAAGTGCGCTGGATTTTCTAAAAATCCAAAAGCGTAGGCTGCTGCTAAAATCTTATCTTTAGAAACAAAGCCGCTAAAGAAAGGAACACCCGATATGGCGAGTGTTGCGATAAACATGCACGCAAAAGTGATAGGAAGTTTTTTCTTTAATCCTCCCATATGACGCATGTCTTGTTCGTGGTGCATGGCATAGATCACCGCTCCTGAACTCATGAACAAACACGCTTTAAAAAGAGCGTGTGTAATCAAGTGCATGAAAGAAGCTTGGTACGCACCTAAGCCTACAGCCATCACCATGTAACCCAATTGAGAAAGGGTGGAGTAAGCCAAAACTTTTTTGATATCGTTTTGTTTGATAGCAAGAATCGCCGCAAAGAGTGCGGTGAAAGAACCAACATAAGCAACGACTATTAAGACATTCCCTGCTTCGAGCAGAGGGAACATACGAAGAATCAAATACACGCCCGCTGCAACCATCGTTGCTGCGTGGATAAGAGCAGATACGGGAGTGGGTCCTTCCATCGCATCTGGCAACCAAACTTGAAGAGGAAACTGCGCAGATTTTCCAACTGTTCCGCAGAAAATCAACAAACCAATAACGGCTGCCGCTGAAAATCCACCGATTGTAAAATTGAATTGTCCCGCTTGAATGGCGTTATAAATATCTTCAAAACGGAAAGATCCGAGAGCCTGACCATTCGCCAAGGGCAAGGTGAAAAGCATCAACATCCCGATAAAGAGACCGGTGTCTCCCACACGTGTGGTCATGAATGCTTTGATACTTGCATTTGCGGCAGAATGTTTTTCTCTATAAAAGCCAATCAATAAGTAAGAGCAAAGTCCCATCACTTCCCAACACATGAAAAGTGAGAAGAGGTTGTCTGAAATGATCAAACCCAGCATGGCTGCGGTAAATAGAGAAAGATACGCAAAGAAACTTGCGTAACGGTATCCGTCAGCTTCTTTGCCATCGTGATCTCTCATGTAACCAGTAGAGAAAAGGTGAATAAGAGTTGAACAACCCGTCACCATGAAAAGCATGATCGCAGACACGTTATCAATACGCACGCCGAGATCGATTTTGAACGGGGTCGCAATGCTACTGAGATCAAACCAAGTAAAGCTCCAAGACTCTACCCACTCAGGACTAAAGTTAGAGAACATTGAAAGGAAAATTTTAGTCGCGAGCAAAAAGGATACAAAAATAGCTCCGGTACTTACCCAGTCGCCCATTCTTGGCAAACGCTTGCCAACAGAAACTTGCACAAAATATGCGATTAGAGGAAAAAGTGGAATCCAAAGGGCTAAATAAACATTGTTCGTCATTTCAATACCGCCCCATTAGCCTTTCAGTCTCGCCATTTTGTCTGGATCAATAGAACGTTTAATAGCAAAAACCCGAAGAACAATTGCCAGTGCAACTGCTGCTTCAATGGCTGCGAGGACTATAATAAAGAGAGCAAAAAGACTTCCGTCCTGAAAGGGACTCGCCGCTGCTTTTGCATGGAACAATCTTACAGCTACAAAGTTTAAAGCCGCCGCATTGAGAATCAACTCAACGCCCATAAAGATCCCGATGGTGTTTTTTCTAGATAGCGCTGCAATAACACCCAGAACAAAGAGAATACTGCTGATGATTAAATAGAAAGAGAGGTTATTTGCAATGTTCATTAGTCATCACCTCGCGCAGGTTTTTCCTTATAATTAGGACGTGCCACAATCACTGCGCCCACAAGGCCCACCAACAGGAGCAAAGCTACATATTCAAAGGGAAGGGCATATTGCTGAATAAAGGCTTCTCCAATAGGCCCCGATACAGGAACGCGCACAGGCTTTTCGACAAGAGGAATATTTGCTTGGGTAATAAATCTTACAAGCACAGCAAACAGAACGATTCCAAAACCTAAAGGAGCTAGAATTTTGCGAGCGTTGTCTAAGAAACGCGTGCGATAAAAGTTTTCGGACATCATGATCGCAAACAAAATCACAACAATGATACCGCCCACGTAAATAATGAGTTGCACACCTGCGATAAAATCTGCTCCAAGTGTGGCATAGAGTCCCGCTATAGAAAGAAGCGAGAAAGTAAGCGCCACAGCTGCATATAAAATGTTGGGATGAAAAGCTACGAGTGCCGCAGTTAAAACAGTCGCAAGCCCTAAGAGAAGTGCAAAAATATCTAACATTAGTGATGGCCTCCAGCGATTCCAATAATTTCAACAAGACCGCGACCATGGAAAATGAGCATCCACAAAGCAGCACCTACCAAATTGAACAAGCCAATTGGAATTAAGTATTTCCAACAAAGTGCCATGAGCTGATCCACGCGCAATCTAGGCAGCGTCCAACGAATCCACATAACAATGAAAATCAATACGGCAACTTTTGATAAAAACACCCCAATCATGGCCAATGTTTGAATCAAAATATCTGCGCTTCCTCCGAAAATTCTCCAGCCTGTTTGAATGTCTGTGAGATTAATAAAAGGAAGATTCCAACCACCAAAGAAAAGAGCCACGGCTACACAGCAGAACATAATAACGTCTGCAAATTCAGCCAAAGCATAAAGACCAAAACGCATTCCGCTAAACTCTGTGTTGAAGCCTGAAACAAGTTCTGACTCGGCTTCTGCCAAGTCAAATGGAGTACGGTTACACTCTGCGAGAGAGGCAATAAAATAGATGATGAAGTTTATCGTTAAAAAGGGATTGTGGAAGATAAACCAGAAATGTCCCGCTTCACCCTTAGGCCAAGCTTGCATATCTACTATTTCCACAAGGTTCATTGAACCCGCTACCAAGACAACAGAAAGAACCGCAATACCAAGGGGAATTTCGTAAGAAACAATTTGAGCAGCAGCGCGAACACCCCCCCAAAAGAGACCATTTATTATCTGAAGACCACGCTCCCAAAAGAATCCCTAAAGAGACCAAAGAGCCGATGGCCATTACATAGAAAACACCAATATCTAGATTGGCTCCAATAACGTATTTAGCAAAAGGAATGGCTGCAAAAGCACCCAAGCTTCCGGCCATTACAAGTGCTGGAGCTATATTATAGATAAGAATATCGGCATTTTTATTCGCGATATCTTCTTTAAGGAACATTTTAATACCGTCAGCAAAAAACTGAAGAAGTCCAATAGGCCCCACGCGGTTTGGTCCTACGCGCTCTTGAAAGTCAGCAGATATTTTTCGTTCTAAATAAGTACAAATACCCCCAACAGGCATGGCAAAAAGCAAGATCACCACCACTGCGGATAGAACCGAAAAAACCACAAATGGCATTTCGTAGCCCGTAACATTTGAAAAAGCTGCACTGAGTAGTTCTGCTAAACTCATCCCTTATTCCCTACATTGTTCGTGTTATTAATACGCTGCTGAAAAAACTCAGTCTCTTTAAAGGCATCTGCCCTGTCTGCGCCGTCTTTAACCCAATCGATATCGCCTTTTTTAAGTTCGTAAATAAGACCTAAGAACAGAATTCCAATAAAGATCATTGCGATCGTAAAAATCTGCCAGGCAAGCTGCATATCGGCTTCTATTGCGCCGCGGAAAAGCTTTAAGAGAGGGAACATCAAGGCCACCTCTACGTCGAACACCAAGAACACAATCGCCACAAGATAAAAGCGGTTGTTGAACATGACATAAGCGCTGCCAATTGGAAGTTCGCCACACTCGTAACTTTCAAGCTTTCCAGAGTACGGATAACTGGGGCGAAAAAACTTTGATATGAATAAAATCAGGGGAGGCAACGCAGCCGCCAAAGCTATAAACGCAAAGGCATTTCCAAGTTCTTGCATCATTAAGTTTTGGGGCATCAAATGGGTTTTATCATAAGCTTTGGCTCCGTAAAGTGATATGAATAGATTCGTGAGAGTTGCGGGCATTCCAAATATCAGCGCCCTTGCTTGGGAATTAACGGAAAAGTTTCCGCATGGAGCTCAATTTTTCTCTTTATCTCACGACCTCGCTGAAGAATTGCGCGAAGAACTCGCACCTTTTACTTCTAAACCCATTTATATCCTTCCTGCGCACGATATCGACGCTCAAACTCAGCGCAGACCCGCTTTGTATGAGCGAAAAGAACGGTTGAGATTTATAAATGCACTCAAAAACCAAGAGGAAGCTTATTATTTTTGGTGCTCTCCTGCTCTTTTAGAGCGTTCCCTGCCTTCAATTTTTGAAAATTGGGAAAAAAAAGATTTTTACCGCTCTAAAGAATACAAAAGAGAAAGCTTTATAGAACTCCTCAAGACTTATGGTTACGAAGAAGCTGAAATTGTAGAAATCCCGGGTCAATTTGTAAGTCGCGGGAGCATTGTAGATTTTTACCCCTTAATCGAAGAATATCCCTATCGAATAGATTTTAACGAAGACGTCATTGATTCGATCTTTAACTTCGACCCACAAACTCAAATCAGAGAAGAGCGCTTAGAACATTTTTTTCTTAGCCCTGCTCGAGAAATACGAAACTCTCAGCTTGGTGAACTGAAAAGCAAACTCAAAAATTACCTCAACGAACACGAATATCCCATGGATATGCGCGAAAGCGCTCTTGCACTGTTAACAGCTGAGCAAATTCCAAATGGCTTTGAGCTTTGGTCGTTTTTACTGGCCGAAGACAAAACGCTCTCATCATTTTTAGAGCCGTATGTTTCGAATCCAAAATTGCCTAGCGCTATTTTGGAGCCCCATGATTTTTTTCAAAAATGGCGCTTGCTCCAACAACAAACGGAAAAGAAGTTAAGTCTCGCTACATCTGTCGAAGACCTTGCTCCTCGCCCCGAAGATTACTTTTTTAAAAACGACATACTTCAAACAGCATGGGCTCAACTTAAAACACTTTCCTCTTTTTCTTTTCATAACTCTCTAGTGGGAGATCCCGTTCCTGCAACAAATCCGCTTACTACACCCGCCGAATTTGGAAACCTTGTTAGCGACTGGAAAGCTCACAATTTAAAAAGCTTTGCAGAAAAACTTTTGCTTGAGGCACAAAACTCATCCGTTATTTTTGTTTTTCAAAGCTTATCTCAGCTTGAACGATTAGAGTTTTTGCTTTCTCCGTATGGCCTTAGCTTTGATAAAAAAACAGATGGCATTACACATGAAACTGGATTTCACACATACGTTGGAAGTGTAAGTCGTTCATTTAGTATCCCCTCCAAAAAAACCATCCTCATCACTGAGAGCGACATCTTAGGGTCGCCCAAAACAAAGGCTCGTAAAAAACCCGCAAAAAATTCTAAGGACGTTTTCTTTCGCGATATTCGCGAAGGTGACTTAGTTGTTCATGCAACTCATGGGGTGGGGCAATACCTCGGCCTTAAAACTCTAAGCATTCAAGGAAGCAACAC
>CAZIFW010000040.1:0-20209 GCA_964538275.1 uncultured Bacteriovoracaceae bacterium | reverse complement strand
TAATTTTTTCAATTTCATATTTTAAATGTGAAACAAGTTCCGACTTCTTGCCTTTAAAGGCAATGTGCGGAGCTTTGTGCTGTAGGTAATAGTCGTAAACAGGGTCTAGGTGTTCAATCACAAGTAAGCGTATCCACTCTTTGTGGAGTTCGGCATCTTTTTCTACGCGTGCGGCATCAAAAAGTTTTTTGAGTTTAAAGTAAAGTACATCGCCAATTCTCTCTCGACTTTGTTCTAAATATAAAAGTTGAGAAGAGGTGTCGTCTAAGCGAGCGAGATGATTTTCGTAAATATTTGCTACACGTTCTTCAAGGGGGGCTTCTACAATGTAATGAGGGGCTTTGTCCCAGGCTCGAAGTAATTTGTCGGGAATAGAAAGGTGGGCAATTTTTCGACCCTTATCCTCTACGAGAAAACGCAAAGGCGTGTGAGCGAGTTCTTTTGCAAGTAAAGCTTCAAACAAAAGTTGAGTGCAAATATTTTTATCTACAAGTCGACTTGAGTGAAGTGGATAAATTTCTAAACTAGCAAGTTGCTCCATGACGAGAGTTTTTCCCGAGCCAGCTTTGCCACTCAAAATCCAAAAAAGATTTGCCTCACTCTTATTTTCAATTGTTTTTTTAATTTCTTCTCGAGTGGATGGAAGCTCATGGAACGCTTGGGATGCTAGAAGTGTTTTTATAGAAGACATCAGTTTTCCTCTTTGGTTTGAGTTGGCGCAGTCATTACAAACTGGCTGACATGCTTAACAGAGTCGATTCGAATAATTTGGTAGGGCCAATCCTTATAGCCGTTTTGTTTTACTTCTGGATGTTGAATATTGTTCCAAACAAGATAGTAGGGACCAAGTTCTACAACCTGAGGAACTTTGGTTTTTTTGTTTGCGGTGAATGCAAGAGTAGCGTCAGTGTATCTAAAGGCGAGAACGGGCTCGTATTTTAAAATTTTGCTCATCGGAACAGAAGTTTTATATCCGTCTCGTGCGGTAAAATGCATGCCTTCCATTTCTTTCCAGTTTTCGCCTAAAAAGTTTTTGAGAACTTCTGAAAGTGGAAATCCAATAGCAGTCTGAGGGCCGTTTCCATAGGGATCAGCATAAGCAATAGGGACTTCTTGAACTTTACTTTTAATGTCAGCAAAAGAAACATTTTTGGTGCCTACGGTTAAAGTATGTTCAGGAAGTACGGGTAGTTTTTTTGTTGATTGGCATGAAAGGAAAAAAAACGTGAGAGCAGTTACGAGCGTAATTTTCATTTTCATCACGTTCTTGAGAATAGTTGTATCGCAGTGATTTTTCAAATTTCAATCGAATAGCTACTATAGCGGCGCTCATAGTTGAGTGTTAATCTTCTAAGTATGAGTTTTGTTTGGATGAATGGTCAGTTACGCACTCAGCAAGAAACGCGTGTTTCACCCATGGATCATGGCGTTATTACGGGAGACGGCCTTTTTGAAACCATTATTTCATATGACGGCGAAGCCTTTGCGTTAAGTCGACATGTCATGCGTTTAAAAGCTTCTGCGCGTGGAATGATGATGGATACTACTGTGATTGATCAAACACCTTGGAAAAAAGCTATACGTGATTTGCTCGAAGCGAACAAACTTTTAAATAGCACGGCAAGAATACGTGTTACTTACACTACAGGCGATGCAGATTTAGGTTCTGACAGAGGGAACACTCCTCCTATGGTGTTGATTGCTGCGGGTACTTTTCCAGCAGTGGCGGGAGATGGAGGAAAACTCTCTTTAGTTCCTTGGCCTCGCAATGAAAGAGGAGCGCTTTCGGGACTTAAAACCATCAGTTATGGTGAAAATGTAAAAGCCCTATATGTTGCTAAGCAAAAAGGCGCTAATGAAGCTTTGTTTTTAAACACTCAAGGATTTGTTTGTGAGGGCACTGGAAGTAATGTTGCGTGGATAAAGAATGGAAAACTTTTTACTCCCACCTTAGACACAGGTTGTTTGGCTGGAATTACTCGTGCACTGATGATTGAGTTAGCGCAAAAAAATTCTATTCCTGTAGAAGAGGTAAGGGCTCCTTTAAAAGACTTATTAGAAGCAGATGAAGTTATACTCACATCTACTTTGCGTGAAGTGCAGTGGGTTTCTTGTGTAGATGAAAAGAAGTGGGATCCGTCTACAAACAACATTGCAAAAAAATTGAGAGAACTTTTTGTGGATTACTCAAGGAAAAATCTTGATCCTTAGTGGCCTGCTATTCACTTAAAGCGGAGCTTTCTATCCAACCTTCAAAATCATTGGGGCGTTCAATTTTGCTAAAAGTGCCTTTTTTGGTGAGAACGATAACTTTTGCACCTTTGCCAACGCTGAACTTAGAAGAGCTTTCAGCTATGGGAAGTTTTTTAAGTTCAACGTCTTTAATGAGGTAAGCCGTTTTGTCTGTGCTGTAATATATTGCAGAAAAGCTTGCGAAAAAAACAGCTGCGACTACACAAAAAAAGTAACCACGATTTTTAAAACCTATAGCTCGAACGAGCAAATAAACCCCGATTAAAATGGAGGCAAAGAAAAGACTTTCTGAAGGCCTAATAATTTTTGAAATCTCTTGGCTCAATTCTCCCAGGCTTCCAATGGAATATGCGCGATTAGAGCCAATTTGTTTTTGAATATTTTCAAGTTGTTCGCTTGCGAGCCAAGGACTGCGAGCTAAGTGTTGAGCCTCGTTTAAAGATTTGAGCGCGAGTCCCCAATCTTCCTGTTTTTCATAAAGCGATGCTTTATTGAGCTCAACGGCAACACTTGTGTAGCCTTTTTCATTTATGGATTTATACAGTGCTAAAGCCTCTAGGTTTTTAGTTTGGCTTTGCGCTCCGACCGCTTGATCAAAGAGCGTCTGTAATTCCAAAGTCATTTCTTGGTGCCGCTATCTGCGCTTCGAGTCTTCGTATTTCGCCTTCAAGTGCATTTACGAATGTTTCAAGTTCAGCGAGCTGCTTTCTTAGTTTTCGGTTCTCTTCTTCAAGTGGCCCATGAGCTGCAGCTGAGTAGCTGCCGGCACCGCTGTCTGGATTTGATTGTAGTGCTCTTTGTGAAGCCGCAACGCTTTGAGGGTGATTCACGTTTCGTGCAAAGAGAGGTGCTTCACTCAAAACTTCTGCTGAGTCTTGAAGAAAATATTTTCCTCTTTCTAAACGATACGCAATTGTATTCGCGCGTATGCGACGACGCAAAGTGGACTGAGAGACTCCATATTTGGTGGCAAACTGTGCCAGATCAATCCACGTCATATAAAAAAGTTTAAGGCCCATCTCAAGAATGCGCAAGGTAACGTACAATAGAAGAGTGGGTCGCATACGACTTTCTGAGAAAAAAAACATCGCCTTGGTTTGCGGAGGCGGTGGAGTAAAGGCAGCTTGTTTTCACACGGGCGTGGTCATGGCCCTTGAACGCCTTGGTTTTGCTTTCAAAGGTGGACTTAAAAAAGATCAAAATAATGAAATTTTGGAAGAAAGACCCACCATCTCTACCTTTGTTGGATCCTCTGCTGGAAGCTTCATAAGCACTTATTTGGCCCAAGGAGGCCGAATTCAGGACTTTGTAGGCGCCTATCGTAACAAAACGCGTAAAGACGGAGACCTACCTCCAATTAAATATAGAGATGTTTTTAGACCGCGTTTTGATAAGGCATTGAACCTCTTAAATTTAGACGCCCTTCTTCTTGCATCGTTTACAAAAAAATCCTTTCAAAGTCCTTTCAGCACCGAAGGACTTCGACGCTACATGCTAAACCACATGCTCAAGACAGATCATTTTAGTGAGCTAGCAGCGAATCTTTATATCGTTGCCACCGAAGTGAATGAGCCTCGTAAGATAATTTTTGGAAACAAGAAGAGTTTTGATAGCACGCGTATGGTGGAATACATAGATGATGTTGCCATTAGTGATGCCTGTGCGGCGAGCATGGCGCTGCCACCACTTTTTCATCCTTATAGAATTCAAATTGATCGCGGGGTGAGAGATTTTTTTGATGGAGAAATACGCGAACCTTTAAGTGATCACATTCCACAAGAGGTGGGCTGTGATTTAGCAATCTGTAGTTATATCAGTCAGCCTTTATGGCAAAGGAAAGAAATGGGCACCTTTGCCGATCTAGGCGTTCAAAGTATAGCGCTTCAGGCTTTGATGCAGGTTTTAGATAATAAAATTCGTTCGGTGCGTGGCACTCGTCGTAAAGAAAGAATTTTGCTCAAAGATATTCGCAAATTTTTTAAAGAAAAAAACTTAGACTCTAAACTCTGCGATGAACTGTGCGGAAAGTTATCTGAACGTTTTGAGTATGATGCAGGAATCGATTACATCTACATTCATCCTCTCCCAAGTGACAGCCAGATGTTTCATTTGCCGAATTTTTCTTTAAACGAAACAGATTCAGAAATGATTATTCGAAAAGGATATAGAGCCGCGATGATGGCACTTGCGCGGCTAAATCCACACGCGCAAGCAAATTTATAATTTTACTGCCAACCTGCTATAGGGAACTTAGCTTCTACATAGAGAGCACCTGTTCCACCCATGGTCACATAAGGTCCAAACCATCCACTTGCCATAGAGCCAGGCGCCCCGTGTGCATTACAGAGAGCATGCATTTGAAGTTTTTTAGTATTGTAGGCATAAACAACTCCTGTGCAGTTTCCGTTTTGAGCTCTATACAATCGCATCAGGCGACCCACAGGAGCAGAAAGATCAGAAGTCACACTGTTAGGCACGGGAAGTTTGCTCGTATCAATTTCGTAGCCTCCTGGGATTTCGAAGAGAGTATGCCCTTTGTTAGTTCCTCCACCGCTTGTAATTTGCAAGCGCCAAGTTAAATGCATAACATTACCTATCCTTTGCCAAGAAACGACATCCACTACGGCATTTCCTTTATCAATTGTTTCAGTTGGTCTGCTTGAACTTAAGATAGAAGCTCCAGCGTTAGTCCAAGGAGTGATAACAGCATTGTAGGTGTTGTTGGTTACGTTTGTTGTGTTTGTGGTGTTTGTGACGGCACATTTATTTGTGCTTGAGTCCCACGTTCCACTTAAAGTGCTACACATTTCTTGCGCACTTACTCCGCTACCACCACTAGGGAGTGGTTGGCAGTTTAGCTCTCCTCTTGCATTGATGCCTTTTAAATATTGTTTTCTTCCATCACTCAAGTCAGGACAATCTCCACTTACAGAAGCTGTGCTTCGTTCTTCAACGCACATAACTTCTCCTGCGCTATCGATTCCGCTCATAACTTTTCCGCTAGGACAGCTCTTTTGTGCGCCTGCGCTTTGACAACTAAACGCAACTCCATTGAAGGCCACTCGTTGGTTTGCTTCAGGGCAAGAAGTCGGAGGGGCTGCTGTACATTGAGCTGTAATGTTTCCAGTAGGTTCAATGTTCACACCAATTTGTACTTCGCCTGAACTACAAGAAATATTAGCGCCTTGGCAAATGGGTTCACCGGAGCCAGCAAAATAACCTAAGAAAATATTATTTGCGCCACAGGGGGTTTGTTGAGAAACACACACCAAGTCTGATCCATCTGAATTAAGTGAAATATGCTCTGTAGGTTCGCAATTAGGAATAGTTTTACAAATAGAATCTCCGCTGCTGTTTATACCAATTAGAAACTGGTTGCTTTGGCAAGGATCCGTGATGTTAACACAACGAGGTTCTCCCGTTATTAGATAGCCAAGTTTAATAGTACCTGAAGGACAAGTGTCGCCTGAAAACACATCAACCTTTTTCCAAGTGTCTCCAATTTCCATGGATATATATTGATTTTTCATAGGAGCAGTAGAGGCATTTGTAGCAGTAAAGTTTTTAGCTATTTTGATTACGAATTTTATATTTCCTGGATCTGCATCTGTCGCTTGGTTGCTGCGTAGAAAAAAGCCTATTGATTTAAATGCACAAGAATTTTCATTTGAGTTGTTACAAACACGACCTTCATTGTTCAAGTAAACGGGAGCATCACTCGTGCCCGCTATAGTGTTGCCATTGTAGTCTATGATAGGTGCACTTAGAGCAAAGTATTGACCCCCTGCGATTTCTGCAAGTTCGGCATCGTAAGATTGAAGTTCGGCAGTCGACATAGCTCCGGGACATTGAAAGGTGCTAACGGTAGCAGACATGTCCGGAATACAACCTGCATAGAGGCCTGAACTCACAGAAGCAGAACGCATTTTATTTAACCAAGTACCAGGCTCTCGAGTGATAGTGCTAGCCATCCCTCGAATTTCAAGTATTGCGCTTGTTTGAGCAGAGCGTTTGGCAAAGTTCATAACTTGTTGTCCGAGTCCACCCACTAGGGCGGCGACCATACCTACAAGAAAGAGTGCGACGACGACTTCGGCAATTGCGAAACCACGTTTTTTAAAATGCATACACGTACCTATAAGCCTTCCTTATTTTTATTTTAAGGGAGTTTGGACGCTTGTGACGTGAAAAATAAGAGAAGGGAACATTGCGTGATTTTAATATTCCAAACAAAACTCTTAATATTTATTTAACAAATTTAGAAAATAGTCTTAGAAATCAACTTGAGTGATTCCACCGCGTTTTACTCGAACAACTTGAACTCCGAGGCCAGCGCCACGTACCCCGTTTCGGTATACAAAGTGGTATTCGCCCTCATCTAGGCCAAGGACTGCAAAATTTTGATGGTGGGCATCTGTTGTTGTTCTTCTGGGGTCGAGTTGATCGTCTTCGTTAAAGTAAAGAATTTCGGCGTTTACTTTTTCTCCTAATGAAGAAAGTACAGTTACTGAAACTTCAGCCATAGGAGCATGTTTATATTCTTTTTGTGGATATACATGACCCATTACCAATGTCTCTGAAGGTGACCAATCGCGATTCAAAATTGATAAACGATCGCGAATTTGTTTGGAGGTAAAGAGTTCAATGGTGGGTGGGAACATAAGTTCATTTGTGGGTTGAGATAAGTAAGTAGGGTAGTAACCGCGGCATTTTTCAGTGTTCACCACGAGATCGTTAATTACGGGACGACTCTTTGATTCTAACCAAGTTGTTCCGTCGTCATCAGGTACACCTGGAATAAGATGTCCGCTAAGTGAAGCCACTAAACCACAATTGGGTCTTTCATAGCTGTCTGCATCTACAATGGCTGGAGCAAGTGTTTGTGTGGGTCCGTTTTGTAGAGCCAAAGAGACAAAGCGTACAGATTCTGGAATTCCGCTGAGGTCAAAATTAAAAGCAGGAATTTTTTGGTTGTTGCTAAGTATTTGTACCGAGTGATCAGATCTTGAAAGACCGTTTGCAATAAAAGCACCTTGGGAATCTGTTTTTACAAATTCATCTGTAAAGTATCCGGGGATTCCACCAAAGAAGGGGCCCGAGTAAACAACACGCGGATTGTTGCTATTAAATTTAACTTGAACGTTCGAAATACCCTTCATAGTAGGATCAACAAGGCGGCCCATAATTGCGAGTTGCCCTGAAGGAATGTTGAGGTTTAACGAGCGCACTAAAGTAGAAAAGCGTTTTTCAGAAACCATGGGCACTAGAGTGATGTTGCCAAAAGTAGCGTAGCCCATTCCCATCATATATCCTTGGGCTCTCACAAAAAAGCGCACAGATTGTGTAAAGGGGTAAGGAATGCGAGCCAATCCGTTAGCTGTTGTGAGGACGCGAGGACCCGTCTCAAAAGCCGGGTTAATCATGTGAATACTTGCTTGTGAAACAGCTTTAATTTGTCCGTTTAATAATGCTTCCTCATCCACTACAAAAATTCGAGCTTGATAAGGGTGGGCATTGGGAATACTGCCGCGAAGTTTAAGGCTTGCAGCCGCAGCATCAGGAATTTTAGGAGAAGGTATAGCCGCTGAGATTTGTTTATCTGCGGGAACCTGCGCAGCGAGTTTTTCTAGTAAAGCTTTTTCTTCTACAGTGTCTTTTAATACAGGTACAAAATTAAAATGTTCGCTATTTACACGTGTGTCCGTAAGTTTGAATTTTAATGAACTTGAATAAACGAGGGCGTGCGAGCTTGTAACCACCACAGAAGAGAGAATGAAGAGAGCGGGTCTAAGCATAGTCAAATGTTTCTACTCACATTGCGAGATCTTTTCTAGTGGAACCCGCATTGTCTTTCTTACTTTATGTTACAGTAGTGTTGAAAGGCACAAGAGAGTGCTGCCGTGAGAAAGATGACACCAGAATTAGTACAACTGAAATCAAATTTTGTTGATGTAATTGACGCGAATGCGAATACCGAGGTATTGACACTTGCCGGAGAACTTTCGAGTAGAAAGTACTACCGGATTCTTGTCAAAAAAGCCTCAGAGGAACAAAGCACTCCAAGTTATGTGCTGCAAGCTGCGGAATCTTTTAACGATCCTGAAAGACATCCCTTTTTATTAGCGCAACAAGTATTCATGGCGGTAGGGATACGTGTGCCAAAAATTTTTGGTGTCGCGGGGCAAGAGGGTTGGATTCTCGTTGAAGACTGTGGAGACTTCTTCTTGCAGTATCGTCAAGAACTTGCCCTCTATCGCCAAGCTTTAGAGATGCTTTATTGTTTGCAGGGGTGCCGTGGACCTGAAGGACTGGGCCTAACGCAACAACTCAGTGAAGCTCCGCACTGGGAATGGTCCTTTGATTTTGAAAAATTAAATGCCGAAATGCTGCATGCAGAAAAGTTTTTTGTTTCGGGATTAATAAAAGAAGATTTTCCTGTAGCAAAAATGCTTGCGGACAATTCAAACTTTTTAGCAGCACAACCGCGTGTACTTTGCCATCGCGATTTTCACTCTCGAAATTTACTTGTAAAAGATAACCTCATTTATGCCATTGATTTTCAAGATGCACGCATGGGGCCAGTGACTTATGATTTAGTTTCTTTGCTTTGGGATCCTTATGCTAATTTAGACAACCAACTAAGAGAGACTTTGCTTAGTGAGTGGAAATTAAACACCAAACTAAAGAGTGATTCTTTAGAAGAAGAAATTCATCGTATGAAAATTCAAAGATTGATCAAAGCGATCGGGAGTTATTCTTCTTTTTATTTGGTAAAAGGAAATCCTTCTTGTTTTGTTTTTATAGAAGGTGCGCTAGCGGATACGTGTGCCTCGTTTGCAGCTTTAAGTGATATGTCGTTACTTACGAATTCTGAAAAGAAAACCCACAATTGGTTAGAGAGGGTATATCAGAAAGTTAAGGGGCAATGATTTCTCAGACAAATGTTCTAATTCTCTCTGCGGGTTTCGGTACGCGTCTTAAACCTTGGACAGATGAAGTTCCCAAACCACTTATTCCCGTAGCGGGCGTAGAAGCACTTTATTACGCTCTTTTTAGATGTTCTCAGGCAGGATTTAAAAAAACTTTTGTAAACGCTCACTACAAAGCTGATCAGATAGAAAAAAAGTTAAAAGAGTTTCAGCGTGATTTTCCCGAACTTGCCCTTAAGCTTTCTCATGAGAAAGAAATATTAGGAACAGGAGGCGCAATTTATAAATTATTGCGCGATGAAAATATTAAGGGCGGCCTGCTGGTCCTTAATGGAGATACGCTGTCTTCTTTGGATCTTAGGCCATTGTTAAAAGAACACTCTACTTTTTCTATCAGCTTTGATGAGAGTTATTTCAAAAGATATAACCCTGTTTACGTAGATGCTGAGAATAATTGGGTAGGCTTAGAAAAAAAAGAGAGCCTGAGACCCGCTCATATTTTGGGAGCACATTATCTATGTGAATCCGATTTGCAGCTTCTAAAAAGGAGAGCCAAAGAGTTTAACTCCGTTGATTTGTTCAGTGGCATTTATAAAATCCTTTTGGAAGAAAAGCGTACCCTTAAAGCAGTAGAGTTTTTGCCAATTCCTACTCTGGATAGTTTTTGGTTTGATCTCACTAGCCGCGATTTTTTGTTAGAAGCTAAGTCTAAGTTATCAGGAGCTTATTTTCCTCTATGGCGCGATGTTTTAGCTAAAAGACATCCCACACTTAAGCGAGAAGATGCATTGGCATACTGGCCGCTTAGCTCTACTTAGGTCATCTTGATATCAAAGAGGGCTACCCCTCTTTGATATTTGTTAAGACCAGCGGTCTTATTAATGTTTAAGTCCTCCCCCCATAAATTATGCTAAAGTACGGGCCAATTCGCGGTGAAATATTTAAGAAAGCTTTTATTTTTACTCGTTGCGATTTTGTTGACCTATATTTTTGTGCGCTTGGTTTTGTGGCAACTCCCAGGGAGTTTGGCGGATGTCTTAAGTGATTCCGAAACTAACCTTAAAGACTTAATGGCTCTTAGATCTGAGTTAGAAATTGCCCAGGGATTTTGGAAACCGCTTTTTGATTTTTTCCGTTTTGACTGGGGAACGAGCGAATTGTACCGCGAAAAAAGTTTTCCAATTATCATGACTCACTTTTTTCTGACTTTGAAGCTTAGTGCGCTTTCATTGATTTTAACTTTTTTGTTTTCGGGCATATTTTTTATTTTTAAACAAAAAACCTCGCAACGTATGAGCAATCTTTTGTTGGCGTTGCCCGCAATAGCCATTTATCCGCTACTCGTATATTTCTTGTGTAGTAAAACCTCATATTGTCCTGCTGGATCAAGCGACATGCTGAGAGCACTTTTAATAGCGGCTACCGCACAAGCTGTGCTGAGTGCCCCGCGCTTTTATAGAGAGCTTGAGTGGGAAATTGATCAAATTAGAAAACAGCGTTTTGTACTCGTTCTGCGTGCAAAAGGTTTAAGTCGAATAAGAATTTGGGGTGTTCATATTTTTTCAAATGCGCTCGCACCTTTTTTGTCTTTGCTCTTGATTACGATCCTAAGTTTTTTTTCGGGAGCTGTTTTGTTAGAAATGCTCTTTGATTTACCAGGAATGGGCGTTTTGCTTTTAGAGGCTATTCGATCTAGAGATTTTGCACTTATTTTTCCGCTGATTATGTTTTTGAGTTTGCTTCATTTGTTTACGTTACAATCGGGTAGTGTCTTAAAATTTAGGAGAACTCAAAGTGAATAACTTTGCTTTTAATCTTATTGAAGGAACGGCTCATTCACTTTGGCTTGCTCTGCAATCAATCGTTCTGTGCTTGCCAGTGGCTATAGTTTTAGCTCTGGCGCTTAGGCATACAAGCCGCATACGGGCCATGATTCTTTTTGCGTTAGATGTTTTCATCGCGCTTCCCAATCAGTTGCTGCTTTTAACGTTGGCAGGAGTTCTCGGGGGCAGTGCAGCAGCATTGTTGCTGAGTGTATTTGTAACGCAGGTGCCAGTTGCGATTCGTCATTTTAGAGTGCACTTTTACAGAGCCTACAGAGAAGATCATGTAGAGGCCGCGCGGGCGCTCGGTGTAGGCCCCCTTAGAGTCTTTTGGAAACACATATTGCCTCGACTCTGGGCTCCTCTGAGCGTTTATACCGTTTCTCTCGTTAAAAGAGTCATTTTAATGGAGGCATTGCTTACTTTTCTTGGCCTTGGTTTTGACCCGCTCACTCCAAGCTTGGGGCGACTTATAACAGAGGGTCGAGACTCGCTTTTTCTTGATCCCCTCTACTTTTTAGCGCCTGTCGGAATTTTGGTGCTCTGCCTTGGAGTCTTACAAAGTGTTTCCGACAGATTTTCGTCGTTGTTTAGGGGTCGTGGACTTCGGTATCTTTAAGAGATGGCGACAGATATTGCTCGAAAAGTGGCGCAGTTGTTATTTGTGGGAGTTCCGGGCACGAGCTTAAGTGCGGCCGATAAAAAGAATCTTTTAGATTTAGGGCCAGGCGGAGTTATTTATTTTAAAAGAAATTACGAAAACCTTTCGCAAATAATTTCTTTAACAAATGAAATTCAGGCTGCAGTTATTCCAAGTTCGGTAAGAGGTGCTCCTGCGTGGATTGGTGTGGATCACGAAGGCGGACGCGTTCAGCGCTTTGGTGAGCCGTTTACAAAAATTCCAGCTGCAAAAGTTTGGGGAGATTTAAATTCTCCAAAAACAACATTTGAATTGGGATTCATTATGGCCAAGGAGCTTCACGCGATTGGAGCACGTATAAATTTTGCACCTGTAGCGGATGTTCCAAGATCATTGGATGCACCAGCACTGGGAGATAGAGCTTTCAGTTTAGATCCAGAAACGGTTGCAAGTTTAGTTTCAGCAACGGTTCGAGGTTTGCAAAAGGGTGGCGTCATGGCTGTCTGCAAACATTTTCCCGGACATGGCCCAGCCAATGTGGATTCCCACTCGGAACTTCCCAAGTGCCATATTACT
Organism: uncultured Bacteriovoracaceae bacterium; assembly: GCA_964538275.1. Lineage (GTDB taxonomy): Bacteria > Bdellovibrionota > UBA2428 > UBA2428 > UBA2428 > CANIGN01. The sequence continues at coordinate 7,988 of CAZIFW010000040.1, read as the reverse complement.
AAAGAGCAACTCGAGAATTGCGATTGGATGCCATTCAGAAGAGCTATTCGTGCAAGATGTGATGGCATTATGACCGCACACATTATGAACACGGCACTCGACACTGAAAGACCCGCAACTCTTTCAAAAAAAATTCTTCGTGGTCTTTTGAGAAACGAACTTCGCTTTCAAAAGTTAATTTTCTCAGACGATATGGAAATGGGTGCCATCGTAAATGAATACGGAATTGAAGACGCTTGTATGATGGCTGTAGAAGCAGGATGTGATCACATATTGATTTGCCAAAATATGGAGGCAGCTCTTTCTGCGCACGAAAGAATTGTAAAAGCCTTTGAGGGTAAACTTTTGCCTATGTCTATTCTTGATGAAAGTTTACAGCGCATTCAAGAAATGAAGGCGCAGTATATTGGTCAATACAAACCCGCCACTGTAGATTTTGCGAAAGCAGTTTTAGGTGCGCCTGATTTTCAAGCTGTAGCAGATGCGGTGAGGCAACAACAAGTTGTGGAAAATGGTCCCTCCACTGCGTTGAAAGTGAATGGATAAATGGAAAACTTGTCCTTTGAAGAAGCTATTCGTGTTGCAGCGATTGGCCCTTTAGAATTCATCAAAGGCGTACAGTGGGAAATTAATAAATCTTCCAATAAAAAAATTGAACTCTTCCAATGGCGTATTGGAGAACAAGCTTTTCCATCGCATGTTCACGCATTGGTTTTTTTTGTTGAACATGGCGTTCAAATTCCAATTCAAATTCTAAAAACTTTACCTCGTTTACCTTCTTTGGCTGTTTTTGAATCAATGAATGCCATGCAATTTTTGGGACTTGGACAAGTCTCTGCGTGGAGATCTCTCTCTTGGGAAGAAGGTCGTTACGATAAAGTCGCCTCAACTTTACTTGATGAAATTTCTAAGGCGCCCATAGCTAGCGGTGAAGATCGCATGGTTGTTCAGCTCAAGGGTTGGATGAAAGAACAAGGGGATTCTCCTACTCGACTTATTTGGACAAACGCACCTACGACTTGGAAAGGCGCACGTGAGATAAGCATTCCTGCAGGGGGTGCTCCACTTGTTGTAGGAAGTTTAGAGAGTACAGCAGATTTTAAATTACCTTTGTCGAGTAAAGGGGAGTGGGGACTTTTTCAAAGAAGTAAACATGGACTACAGTTTCGTTCTTTGTTGCCACAGCTTCCGGTGCAATTTTTTGGAGATCCTTCGCAGCTCAAAGCAGGCGATAGACTTAAAATTTTTGATTTCACTTTTGAACTCTCAGCCAGTCAGGAGTGGGCATCGCTTAAAACTTTTATGCGAAGACATGGAGTGAGCACTGGAATTCATGCGGCTCCCAGTGGACCACGAACGTTGTCCGATACTCTCAGAGAACTTTTAGAATCAGGCAACTCAGGCGAGCTAGTCGTTAAAAGTGAAAACCGTGTGGGCTACATCTCTATGCAGGATGGTTTTTTAGAAGAAGCTCTGGTGGGTCCTGTTTCTGGACTCAAAGCTCTTTTTCGTATTTTAAGTTGGCCCAACGTTCAATCGCAATTTGATCGTTATGATAGGCCCATGCCCACCAACGCTTCTCTTCGTTTGGGTGCCATGGATTTTCAAAAAGCATATGATCGCTGGAAACAAAGAGTCGCTGCCTTGAAAGCTGTTTGGCCTCCTTATCAGTTAAAGGTGAAGGCTGATCCTGCGTCTTTTTTGCTTAAAAAGACATGGACCTCTAAAGACTTCTTAGTTTTTTGTGCGCTTTGTGAAAGCGAGCGTGTCTTTGAAGTGATGAACAACTGCCCTCTGTTAGATGTGGAAATAGTTGAAAGTCTTGTGAATTTACGCAAAGACGGCCTAATGCAGATTCATTCTTAAGCGCTTCGGTATGAGCATTTTTCTAGACATTAGACGCGCAGCGCAATAGCTTGGCTCCATGTTAAAAAGCTTTCTATTTAGTGTTTTGGCTTTGTTCTCTTTAAAGGCTCATGCTGCTTTAGAGAATAATCTTCGCAACGGAGACATTGTCTTTATTCGCTCAAAAAGTGATCAAAGCAAAGCCTTAGAAGAAGTTACGCAATCAATTTGGACCCACATGGGTATTGCCCTCAAGTTAGATTCTACACAAAAGCAAATTGTAGATTCAACAGACGATGGAACTTGGATGGTTGTGCATTCGGGTGGACCTGTTCGTTTTGATACTTTGAATGTTTTCTTAGCAAGCGGAACAAAACACTCTGTAAAACGCTTAAAAGAAGGTGTTGATTTTGAAAAAGCTCAAAAGCTTTTTAAAGCTGCAAAACCTTTTGCAGATAAAAAAACACCCTACGATATTTATTTCACTGTGCCTGAGCGTTACTGCAGTGGTTTTGTAGCAACTGTTTATAAAAAAGCTCTTGGCATAGAGCTTGGAGTCGAATCCACTATCGCTGAACTCGAAATGAAAGGGCCAGAGGCTCAAAAAATCTTAAGTCAAAGATTTTCTTCCAAAGCGCGCGCACAGTTTACTGTAGAAAAATGGAAAACAAAAACGACGATAACTCCTGTTTCTATTTATAATTCTGCATTGCTTATTCCATTGCCTTAAATGAAAGATCACCTTGTCCTGCTATGGACCTAGTGTATGAATAAACTATGAGTTTTCCTGCAGAATGGGCACTCCATAAAGCAACATGGTTGGCATGGCCAGATTTACCTAAAGAATGGGCTGAAAATCACGAGGGAGCGCGCAAAGAGTTTATAGAGCTTTGTAAGGTGATTGCGGCTCAAGGAACAGCGCCGCAAGAAAAACTCAAAATTTTTATTAAAAATGAATCTCAACGTGCTCGTCTTGAAAAAGAACTGAGTGGTCTACCCTTTGAAATTTATATTTTTGAATACGGAGATATTTGGCTCAGAGACACAGCGTGTGTTTTTGCTGAAAACAACAAAGCCCATGCCTTTAGATTTAATGGGTGGGGTGGAAAATACCTACTTGGAAAAGATGCTGAACTCTCTTTTGAAGTTGCAAAAAAAACAGAGGCAGAACTTATTAGACATTCTTATGTGCTTGAAGGCGGAGCCATTGATCACAATGGGGCAGGTCTTTGGGTAACAACAGAGCAATGTTTGCTCAATCCCAATCGCAACGAAGGGATGAGCAAAGAAGACTACGAAGAAAAATTTAAAAAATTAGGCGCAAAAGATATTTGTTGGATTTCTGAAGGTTTATTGAACGATCACACAGATGGTCACGTCGATAACATTTTGCGTTTTGTGAACGAAAAAACACTTTTGTGTATGGTGCCCTGTGGAGAGTCAGATCCTCATAAAGAGCAAATTAAAATTATTCACGAAGAAGCTAAAGCATGGGCTGATAAGCATTCACTTGAACTTTTAACTTTAGAAAGTCCAGGTGAAGTCCAAGGTCCAGAAGACTTTATGCCTGCAAGTTATATGAACTTTTACATTGCCAACAATACAGTTGCCGTACCTTTGTACGGAAGCTCACAAGATGCAGCAGCTGTAGAAAAACTTCAAAAAATATTTTCCACTCGCAAAGTAGTGGGTTTGCCCTCAAACCACATCCTCACAGGGGGTGGTTCGTTCCACTGTATTACTCAACAGGAGCCGTTATGAAAGTAAAAGTTGCAGCCATTCAATGTTCTATATCTGATAACGAAGAAGAAAACGTTCTTAAAATAAGCTCTTATGTAAAAGAGGCTGCTGCTAAGGGAGCAAATATTGTTTTGCCTCCTGAATTGTTTCAGGGCTATTACTTTTGCCGCCAAGAAGACGAAAAGTTTTTTCTCAGAGCCAAAAGTGTTTCTGAAAGTAGCATACTTAAACATTTCTCCTCTTTAGCTTCAGATCTAGGAGTGGCAATTCCTGTTTCGTTTTTCGAAAAAGATGGCCCTCATTATTACAACAGTCTTGTGATGTTAGATGCGGATGGAAAAAATCTAGGTCTCTACCGCAAGACTCATATTCCTGATGGCCCAGGCTATGAAGAGAAGTTTTATTTTCGCCCTGGCAACACCGGATTTAAAGTTTGGAACACACGCTTTGCAAAAGTGGGCGTGGGTATTTGTTGGGATCAATGGTTTCCTGAAACTGCACGTGCTTTAGTTCTTAAAGGGGCACAATTACTTTTTTATCCTACGGCCATTGGCAGTGAACCACATGATCCAAGTTTAGATACTCGACAGCCTTGGCGTAGAGCAATGCTTGGACATGCGGTATCAAACTGCACAGCTGTCATAGCTGCCAATAGGATTGGTACAGAAGAAGGCCAAAGTTTCTACGGAAACTCGTTTATCTCTGACCATAAAGGCGATTTTTTGGCGGAATTTAAAGATAAAGAAGAAGGCGTGTTAGTTTCGGAAGTAGATCTTGATAAGCAGGCTCGATATCAAGCTGCCTTTGGTTTCTTTAGAGATAGACGCCCAGAATTATATGAAGATCTTGTTAAGCCTTAATTCCTAGGCTTTTCAGACCGATACTTCCTTAGGAGCAAATGGGGAAGTATGTCGGCAATACCTAAAAAGCCCTTAGGTGGTGGTGATCAAAATACCAATCACACAGGTACTATTACTCGGTCCGTGGGCGAAGCTACAACGGTAGGTGAGTTTGGACATGATCTTCCTGATACAAAAAAATTCGAACTGGTTCCTGTAATTAACTTTGTTTCCGGCCCAGAAAAGGGACGTGTCATAGCATTGCATGAAAAAATTATTGTTGGTCGCTCTCGTAGTTGTGAAGTGACAATTACAGATCCTAGTTGCTCACGCCAACATGCGCTCTTTGAAGTGAAAGATAAAAAAATATTTGTAGAAGATTTAAAATCTACAAATGGTGTTCGAGTAAACGGTGCGCGTATTATCAGTGCACATGAATTAAAAGATGGAGATCGTGTTCAGCTAGGCGATCTTACAATTGTTCGTTTTGGTTTTATGCCTTATGCAGAAGCCAGCATTCAGCAAGATTTTTACCAACGTGCAACTCGTGATGGTTTAACGGGTGCCTACAATAAGAAAAGCTTTGATGAGTCCTTTGATCGTGAAGTGGCTCACTGTAAGCGCACAAGTCGTGGACTTGGATTAATTTTATTCGATCTCGATCACTTTAAAAAAGTGAACGATACTTATGGCCACTCAGCTGGAGACGCCGTACTTAAAAAAATATCTGAAGCTGTGCTTGGTTTAGTCCGTGCAGAAGATATCTTTGCTCGTATTGGTGGAGAAGAGTTTGCACTTTTAACTCGCAACGAAGGCATTGATTCTTTAAGAATACTTGGCGAACGTGTAAGACACTTGATTGAAGTGACAGAGGTTCCTTTTGAGGGCCAAATTTTAAAAGTTACAATATCCGTAGGCGTTGCTTATATGGATTACTCAGAAAATGCTCCCGACAAGCAAGTTCTATTTAACAATGCGGATACGGCTCTTTATGCAGCAAAAGATTCAGGACGAAACAAAGTTGTCGCTTCTGATAAAAACACTAAATAAAATCGTTGATTACTTACGGCGCTTTATGGACTGTACTGGCGTCGTTTGCGTTTAGTCGGCGGCGCAATTCAAGATTGAATTCTTGCTGAAGTTTAATATATTTCTTTACAGTTTTACTTCTTAGCAACAAAAGTATTGTGAGTAGGGACAGCGCTGCATTTACTTGTAACGGTATTGTCCATTTTATAAGAATTTGTTTTGGAATGAACAAAGCAAAAACTGTGGGAAGGGTAGTTACGGAAAAGGCCAAAAAAAGAAGCTTTAATTTTTTAACTTCGTTGGCAGGTAACTTCCATTTATCTTCAGCTCGCATCATCATTACAAGTTTTTTAACTTTTTCTTTGTCCGTAGAATCAGCGCTTTTAATAGGGTTTGCTAGCTTTGGATTTTGTTTGGAATAAGTCGAGACAGCTCCCCAAAGTATAAAGAACGCAACTGCGAGGATACCTAAGAAGCTTGGATGTTCAGAAGAAAACTCTAAAAAGGGTGCATAAAGACTAGAAGATGCAAAGCAGAGTAATAGAACCGTGCAAATCATAATTTTTAAAATCATGTGCATTTATAAAGTATAAGTTTGCTTTGGGTTTTTGGGCAATTCACATCCAGCTTTGTAGAGAAAAATGGTAGTCGTTTAGGGATTCGAACCCCAGACCCTCTCCTTGTAAGGGAGATGCTCTAACCAACTGAGCTAAACGACTACAGCGTGATTACGGATACCGACTATTCAACAAAAGCAGGCCCTTGGCAAGCCCTTTGAGGGCTAGTTTTGGGCCTCTTTTGCGACTTTTTTAGTGTGTAGGGCGTGTAGCTGCAGAGGTATCACGTCTTCTTTTGAGCTCTTTCCACAAAGGATCTTTTTCCTCCATGATGAGGGCCAGTTGAAGAACTTCATCTACATGGCTAACGGGGATAATTTCAAGATCTTTAAGTACGGTTTTAGGGACATCAAAAAGGTCTTTTTCATTATCTGCAGGGATTAAAACACGCTTAATACCAGCTCGGTGAGCGGCAATAAGTTTTTCTTTCAATCCACCAATCTCTAAGACATGTCCGCGAAGAGTGATTTCTCCAGTCATGGCACATTCTTTTGAAACGGGTTTCATTGTGAGTGCAGAGGTTAAGGCTGTTGCCATTGTAATCCCTGCACTGGGACCGTCTTTAGGTGTAGCGCCTTCAGGAACGTGAATGTGAATGTCGAGGTTTTGATAGAAGTCGCGAGGCAAGCCCATAGCTTCTGCACGAGAGCGCACATAACTGTAAGCGGCTTGAGCAGATTCTTGCATCACATCTCCTAGTTTACCGGTGATCGTGAGTTTTCCTTTTCCAGGCATAAGACTTACTTCAATGGCCAACATGTCGCCGCCCACTTCTGTCCATGCAAGCCCTGTTGCAACTCCCACTTGGTGTTCTAATTCTTTAAGGCCATATCTATGTTTGCGAGGCCCAAGCATTTCTTGCACATCTTTAGAGAGGATAGAAATTTCTTTTTCTTTTTTATCTCCCTCTAAATATCTCTTCGCGCTCTTTCTAATGAGTGTGGCAACTTCACGTTCTAAATTACGCACACCTGCCTCACGTGTGTAGTGATGAATCAGCTCTAGAATAGCTTCGCGTGTAAAGTCTAAGTGCAAATGAGCCATTCCGTGTTCTTTAAGTTGTTTTGGAACAAGGTGCGTTTCTGCAATTTCTACTTTTTCAAGTTCTGTATAACTTGAGAGCACGATAATTTCCATGCGGTCAGCAAGTGGCTGAGGAATGGTTGAAAGTGAGTTAGCTGTGCATATAAAGAGACATTGCGATAAATCAAATTCAATTTCGAGATAGTGATCTACGAATGTTTTGTTTTGGGCAGGATCTAGAACTTCTAACATTGCACTTGCAGGATCGCCTCTGAAGTCGTTACCCATTTTGTCGATCTCATCAAACAAGATGCAAGGATTCATGGAGTTTGCTTTTTTCAAAGCTTGAACAATTTTTCCTGGCATTGCCCCAATATAAGTTCTGCGGTGACCACGAATCTCTGCTTCGTCACGCACGCCACCAAGAGCAATACGAACAAAGTTTTTTTCCATTGCTTTAGCAATAGAAGTTGCAAGAGAAGTTTTACCCACGCCTGGAGGCCCTACAAAACAAAGAATAGATCCTTTGCTGTCGGGGTTAAGGTGTTTAACGGCGATGTATTCAAGAATGCGCTCTTTAATTTTTTCAAGACCGTAGTGATCTTCACCTAAAATTTTAGCGGCATGTTTGATGTCGAGGTTATCTTTGGTTTTTTCTTCCCAAGGAAGACCTAAAATCCAATCTAAGTAGAGGCGAATCACTGTGGACTCTGCGCTCATGGGCGACATCATTTTAAGTTTTCTCAACTCTGCATCGGCCTTTTCACGGGCTTCAGGGCTGAGCTTCATGGTTTTAATTTTTTTCTCAAGAGTTTGAATTTCAACTTTGAATTCGTCTTTTTCTCCAAGCTCTTTTTGAATCGCGTTCATTTGCTCGTTTAGGTAGTACTCTTTT
>CAZIFW010000039.1:0-21554 GCA_964538275.1 uncultured Bacteriovoracaceae bacterium | reverse complement strand
ACTTTTACTTCATTAAACTGAAACAGCGTTATCTGAAACTTATCTACTGCGAGTGCAACCGTGTAAGCGAGCGTATCTGTATTGCGGTAAAGAACGAGTCGGTCGATCTTACTTATTTTTTCACCATCTAAATGACGATAAAGAGTTTTTACTTCATAAACTCCTTCGATTCGCAAAAGATCCCAGTCGTCTCTTGCTTGAATTTCCTGCGGAGTAGCGGCAAAGGCAATATTCATAAAGAACATGAACGCGCACAAAATTTTAATCATGATTGGATGGCACCCAGAAGAACCAAGCTGCTTTGATTTACTTGCAGAGTCAATTTCAGAATAAATTGTAAGTTTTTGTAAGCAATCTATTTAAAATTTCGAAATTGTGTTCGCAATTCAACAGGGATCAAATTATTGAAACGACTTTCTACACCTTTAGCTGCCCCCAAAGGCCACTTCGCTTTGAACAACATACGGTGCACACCTTGTTTGCGATTGGGATTCACAAGGGCTTCGCCAGATAAAAAGGCTTTCGCCTCTTCTTGGGTCATGAGTATCCAGTCATCGAAGTTTTCTAGAGGTGGCATCAAAGGATCGGGGTCCATTGCAACATCCAAACTAGGACTCATCATAGACTGTGCATAAAAGTTTATTTTACCGTCGCGATCTAAGAGTCCATGACGTTCAGCTTCTGGGTGTCGCAACATTTTTTGTGGGCTCACATTCAACACACCTTTTTTTTCTAAGACCGCCCAATAGCCTCCTGCTGTATTATGAACATGAGGCCAACGACGCTCTTCACTTAGAAGATGAAAGTCTGGGTTTTGTTTTAAGAATCTACGTACAACTTCTTCATTCTCAGTTAGATTGTAGGTACAAGTACTATAAACCAATCGCCCACCTGCCTTTAAACTTAGAGCAGTCGCATTGATGAGTGTCAGCTGTAAGCGCGCAAGTTCTTGAACTTCACTCTCATAAACATCACGTCTTTTTTCATCTCGTTTAAAAAATAGACTTTCACCGGAGCACGGCACATCCATTAAGATACGATCAAAAGTTTCTGGAAATAACTTACTTAAAGCCACACCTTCTTTAGAAAACACACTGCTTCTCACGGCTCCGTGCCTAAGTAAATTTCCAGACAAAATACGCGCACGTTTTAAATCAGAGTCGTTGGAAAGCAACCAGCCACTGTTACCCAACTCTTCAGAAATACGCGTAGATTTTCCACCCGGAGCTGCGCAGAGGTCTAAAACCCAGTGATTTTTTTCCACCCCCAAAGCTTTTACAATTTCTAAGGCTACGGGATCTTGCACATAAGCCAAACCGGCACCCCAAAAAGGATGCTGAGCGTTTAAAGAATTTTCATTTAAATCGAAAAAAAATACCTTTGAAAAGTGTTCCAGCTCCGAGCCAAACTTAAAGCCTTCTGCCTCAAAGTCGCTCAAAGTCGCTCCCCGCAGTGGATTGAGCCTAAATACACGCTTGGATCGAAGTGCTTGCTCTTCTAAAGCCGGCCATAAACCTTCAAGACCTTCGAGGCCCTGCAGCTTTAGTCTTTTAAAAAAGGTGCTCTTTTCAAAAGCCTCTCTGGATTTCCACACAACTTAAGGACTATATCTTGAAGTCATATGATTTGGGAAGAAAGTCCGTTTTATCAAAACGCAGTTAAACAGCTAGAATTTGCCGGTCAGGTGATGAACCTCGACCCAAACATCCTTACGCGTCTCAAAACGCCTAAGCGCGCACTCGTAGTGAGCGTGCCTGTACGGATGGATGATGGAAACATCAAAGTTTTTGAAGGCTATCGCGTTCATCACAGCATGAGCATGGGCCCCGCAAAAGGTGGCATTCGATATCACCCAAGCGTTTCACTTTCAGAAACTGCGGCACTTGCAATGTTAATGACTTTTAAATGTTCACTTATGAACCTCCCTCTTGGTGGTGGTAAGGGTGGAATTTGCGTAGATCCAACTAAACTTTCACGTGGCGAAAGACAACGACTCACTCGTCGCTACACCACTGAAATTCTCCCTTTTATTGGTCCTGAAAAAGATATTCCTGCTCCAGATGTGGGAACAGACGGACAAACAATGGCTTGGATCTTGGACACTTATTCTCAAGAGATTGGCCACTGTGTTCCAGGTGTTGTTACGGGTAAACCTATTGAGGTAGGTGGAAGCTTGGGCCGTGAAGAAGCTACCGGTCGCGGTGTAGTTTATACAATCATCGAAGCCTCTAAGGCTTTGAACGTAAAGCTGGGCGAAGGAACCAAAGTTGCCGTACAGGGATTTGGTAACGTAGGTAGAGCTGCCGCTAAGAAGATGTCTAAGATTGGCACAAGTGTTGTGGCTGTCTCTGACGTTTCAGGCGGAATTTATAATGCCAAAGGTCTTAACCTTGAAGATGTTCACTTGTGGATTTCTAAAAATAAAATTCTTGCAGGATACCCTGAAGCTCAAAATATCAGTAACGATGAATTGATCGAAATTGATTGCGACATTCTCATCCCAGCTGCACTTGAAGGACAAATCACCGCTAAAAATGCTCCTAAGATCAAAGCAAAAATGATTGCTGAAGGTGCAAACGGTCCCACTACAAGTGAAGCCGATAAAATCCTCTACGATCGAGATATATTTGTCATTCCAGACATCTTGGCAAACGCCGGCGGTGTAGTGGTTTCTTACTTTGAATGGGTTCAAGGATTGCAACACCTTTTCTGGACTGAAAAAGAAGTGAACAACAAACTTTACGACATCATGAGTTCTACTTTTGCTAAAGTTCATGGTGTTTCTATGGATAAAAAAGTGAATATGCGTACAGCTGCTTTGATTTGCGGTATCGATCGTTTATCTAGAGCTATGCTTGCCCGCGGATTCTTCCCATAGACTAACTCTTTTTAGTTTTCGGTGTTTTCTACAACACCTGCAAGTCCTACAATTCCATCAAACTCAGCAGCGAGGACTCCCTCGTAGCTGAGTACAAAATTGTAATAGGGTATTGGATTTACATTCCTTTTGAACTTCACAACATAAACTATCGATTGAAAACTGTTGTTGGAGCGAAGAAAGGTGATTTCTTCTATGGCATCTCTAATCTCTTCTATCGCATTTATTTCTTGAATAACTTCGTCGCTATCTACGGTAAGAATAATTTGCCCGTAAGCACTCTCATTAAAAAGTTGGTTTTCTGCTCGGTTAGGATCTAAATAACTTACACTTCTGGAAAAAGAAGCCGTGCTGTCATCACTGAGCTCTGCCTGGTGTGCACCCTGACAGGCACTTAAGAGTAAAATGAGGAAGACCCCGCTTCTTGTTTTTGTAGCTGACATACCGCACTTATTATTCTCTCCGAAATTACGCATTGTGTCACGAACATGAAGCTTAACCTTGTTAAGAACTGGTTAGTTGACGCATAGCTATATACTGAGTAATCAGCCACAAGGGGAGCAGGGAGAAAGGTGCCGGGGTCACTATGTCTCGTCATTTATATTATTCTCTAAATTTTAATAAATTCTTATGTTTTGCTATGGGGTTTTCTACTCTTATAGCGAGCGCAGCGAGACACCCCGCTCATCCCAGTGACGATACTCCCTATAAAGTAATCGGTGGATTTCAACTCAATCCCGATGTCGTTAGAGCCAACAATGGCGGATTAAGTGTTAATCGCTACGGAACAACTACACTTCTTCAACAAGCAAAAGAAGATGAAGTGGCAAAACCCTTAATCGACCCCCTCACACAAAAAGAAATCGTGATTCGAGATCAACATTATCAGTTGATTGATTTTAAAAGCCAACCTCTCAGCAAATGGGTTGATGGCCCTAGAAAATCTTTAGGACTTGGAATTCGCCTTCTTCCCGCAACTACCGGATACAAAAGTGAAACTGTTGTACAAGTAGGCGGCGTACAAATAAAAGGCTCTAACCTAGTAGACGATTATTTGAGAAAAGTTGTCTATGGATACCAAGCGCCTACTGGTCGCCGAAAAACTCCTGAACAAATTAAAGCTGATCAACCGATTTTCGCGCAAATTGCCTATGTTCACCCCGAAGGCTTTCAGGGCGAACCTTTCAGCCTTTCTAACTCTGTAAATTTAAAAACTGAGATGGGCTTCACCCACAAAGGTCTTTATATAGGCGAAGGAAAAACTGTAAACTCACCTCCTGGTTATCACTTTGATTCATGGTGGGATAGCGAAGAGCAAGCGAACTACCCTGCTTTTCTATCTGTGCTCGACTTCAGCGGATTCTCTGACGGAACTAATTTTAACGTAAAAGAATTTAACAAAAACGGAATTCTTTCTGCACTCGTGCTTAATGAAACCAACCCTGAAGCCATTGAAGGAATCTTTCCTTCTGAGTTTGATTACAAGTTCGACCCACTCTACGCAAATACACTCGAAAAAGTTTTAGATTTTTATGCACGCTGGTTGATAGCGGATCCAAACGATCCCATCTTTGACAGCGAAAGCCCTGAATCAAAATTCTTCAAAACATATTGCGCTGAACACGCCACTGACATCACAAATATTCTTCTTAACCTTCCACAAAACCTTACAGGTTATACAGAAGTTTTTGGAGAAGTTGACGGGCCCAAACTTTTTGAACTTGCCATGGATAAAGTTTACACCAGTGGTGGTTTAAGAAGTGCTGAACAAGCAGAATATATTCGCGATGCTTACCTTGGCAAAGCTCAAGAAGCGCGTCGCCGTAAGATTGGCGAAGGACTTGTCCCTTTCTGGAAAGTTTTAGAAAAAGATTTACCTGCTAACCAGCAAACAAAACAGGTTGTAAGCCGTGATCCTGCTACTGGAAAATTTGTAGCTACGAACAAAAAGTTTAAAGAAGTTGGCTACGCCCTAGGATGGCAGCCAGAAACAGTTGCTGATCTCTTAAAAGATTTCGTTCAAGCTTATCTTCCTTGGCCTCGCGTAGGCAGCTTAACAAGTGTTGCCGCAATTTTAGGTTTCTCAGGAGAAGCCAAAAAACGTATGGCTATTCCTGTTATGGAATACATTCAAACAATCACTCCTGTTGTTCAGCAAGTCTTTTTGCATGAAGCTGCTATGGAAATTGGTTTTCAAAAACTAAGTGGGCAAACAAGCGAAAGTGCAATTTATCAAAAATTTGCTGGCGCACGTACAGCTCGCGAAGAAGCTCTCAACGGATTAATGGGAACACTAGTGGCAAAAATGCAAAGTGCTGAGCGCGGCGAAGCGCGCATTGATGCAAAAACTGCTTCTCAAATCAAACAAATTGCTCGTAGCTTTATGGCTCAAATCAGTAGCGATAGCAGTGATCCTGCTCAAGATGCTGGTTGGAGAAAAGCTTCTGAACTCGCCAATCAAAGTCTACAAGGCCAGACTTTCAGTGGTGCCAATGCATTGGTTAAATACCGTGAAAGTATTTACGACAATCAATTCACTGCAACAGTTAAACCTATGTTAGCTGAACTCAATAAAATCGACCCCAACCCTACACCTAATTTGACTGTAAAATACTACTACGCTCCTGCTGTACACGTGCGTGTAGCTATGGGCATTCATGATGCAGACTCCCCTACTCGTAAACATGTTCGATTGTATCCAGTGGGTCATGTGATTCAGGCTAACGAAACGCTTCCATTGCGTGGTCACAACTCTGCGACAATTGATGACAGCAAATCTATTGATCTTAAAGTTCTATAATTGAGGTTATTCAAATGAAGCTTTGCTCAAAAAAAATCACTCTATCTTTTTCATTATTCACCTTAGCCGCAACTGCGGCTGAGGCGATTCATGACAATCTCCCCTCTTTTGATAGCAGTGTGAAAGAATTTACGATGATTCGCCCAACTCTATTTGGCGAATCCTCACGCAAAGCATTTGTACGCAGAGACAAAATAGCAATTCAAAATAGCGCAGGACAAACACTAGACGTTGGTGTGAGTTTCCTCTCAGGAACGGGTGCCAGCATCTTTAGCAGTGAGACTAGCTCAGCAAAATCCGCAAGAGAAAAGCTAGATGCCATTAACTTTGAAAATGTAAGTGGAAAAGTTCGAGATGATCTAAGTGCTATTCCTTTTAAAGTGAATGCAAATTCAAGTTTTTTAAACGGTATGGACATAGACGCGAGCATATCGCTCGCTCAAGCGGCAAGTGATGTTTATTTAAAATTTCCACTTGCTGCTCAAGCTTTTTCTAACCTTGGATTTAATGAGCAACGTTATGTGGTGGGTGTAAAGAGCGCATCAAAAGGTGTTATTTTAAAAAACAATCAAGCTATTCTCCTCGCATTCAGAGGAACCGAGGCGACATCCATTACAAACTGGATGACAAACTCAAAGTTTTTTCAAGTTCCTTTGCTTAAAGGTGCAAGTCCCAAAGCGCATCTAGGCTTTTATCAAGCCGTTTCTGAACTCTGGCCCCTTGTGCGCGCTGAAATCGTAAGCACTCTCGAAAACAAAATACGTAGACGTATTCAAAATATTTCGCGTGAAAGCACGGGTGCACTCAAACTAGCAAGTTACGGAATTCAAGGTAAGGTTGCTGCTCCTGATGAGCGTCCCCTTTATTTTACTGGCCACAGCTTAGGCGGAGCCATGGCCACTTTAATTTATGCAGAATTTACTTACAACTGGATCGACCACTCCAACCAAGGCTATTACTTCGTAGACCCAACTCTGGCGAAGTTAACGGATGAACAAATCAATAAACTTATCTCTGATACCATCACCGAGGAAGCCTTTACCTTTACCGAAGAAAACCCTCGCACATTTTCTCAAACAGAAGAAGACGATTTCACTCACGCAAAGAGCTTAGCTCACCTTGCTGTGATTCGTAACGAAGCACGTTTCTCACTCTCTCCCGTAGACAACATTGCCGACGTTACAATAGATCGCAGAATGAAAATGTTGAAAACTTTTGGAACGCCTCGCTCTGGCGACTGGCTTTTCAAAACCTATATTGAAAAATACGCCAGCACCACAGGAGCTCAACTGGTTCGTTTTGAAAACTTTCACTTAAAATCTGGTACGCTTGCAGACGTTATTCAAGCCGACCTCGTACCACGAATTCCCTTTGGAGTGTCCATTATCCCCGAATACGCACATGTCGGAACGCGAGCTTCATTTGAGACAGACGAAAAAGACACTCAAGGCAACACTGAATGGCTAAAGTGTGAATACACTAACAAAGACAATGAACGCTCCATTGCAAATATTTTTGATGGGCATATGGCGGATTTAAAATTCTCTTTTGGCTTTCACCACATGAGCTTATATCTTGATCGTATAAAAAGTTACAAAGCGCAATCTTTAGAAGCTGGCCACACTTGTTCAAAGTTTAAGTTCGAACAAGTGCTGTAAAAAAAAAGAACGGTTGCGCGAATCTGTAAGCCGGGTTCTGTCTTCCGAGATTCGAGTACCGATTGACCCTCAGCCTCGGGAGAACATCATTCCTCTAAGCGATCTACCCGACGGTTTAACGGTGCGGATTGCACACCTTCCATCCTATTTGATCTTGCTCCCCGCAGAGTTTGCCTGTTTTCACTCCAACAACTCCCCAAAGGCTTCCCGTTCCGGGCCTAAGGCTCATAGTCTTGGACATTCTCTCTGTTGCACTGTTCCTCGGGTACGTGAAACAGACAGTGTGCGGCGGTACGCATAGCGATACCCTGCATCTGCCCATATTCAATCCCCGGGGCCCATCACGTATTTAGAACGGCAGTGTCAGAGTATTCGTCCAACAAAGCGTTACAACCATACGCGCAGACCTGCGGCATCCTATGGAGCCCGGACTTTCCTCAAGTGACTGCCTAAGCACTCACCTGCGATGTTCCGATTCGCGCTGGGGGTATATGTATCTCTTATGAAGGGCACTGTCATGCCTAAAACTCGAGCCACGAGCGGGCATTAAAAGCTACCTAGAGCCTATTTAACTTTGATTTTTTGCACAGTAAGTTTGCTTATTGTAGACCTGAAAAGTGATTGCTGCGCCGCGTTTTAGGTGCTAATCAGTTACTATGAATAAGTTCTTTTTATTCCTGACACCTTTTTTCCTAAATTCTTTAAACGCGGCTGATTTAAGTCAGCTCGCTCGAATATCAAAACTGGAAAGAAGAATTGAGGCTCTCGAATCTAATGCTGGTGGAAAAAACAAAGTAGTCGTTAAAGCCGAGGCTGCTTTATACCGTCCCGAAACAGATTGTGATAAAATTCAGCGCGCATATTACTGGTCGGGCTGGCCGTCTAAAGAACAGGCTTTAAGTAACAAGCACGACACTGTAGAAACTGTGCTTTCAGAAGTTCCCTGTGATGATGGAAGTTCTTTTATTATTTTTAAATCTGATTCGGCAGAAATTGCTTATGCGGTTAAATCCGATCAAACCGTTAAACTTAAATAAGAAAACTTGAACGCTGGACTCGAGTTCGCAATGGATCGCAAACCCTAAACAACTACGACCGCAGCAAGCTCGCTATATCCCACTTGAACATGCGACGTGCGGGGATGGCGCTTACTAAAGCCACCGTTGCTAAGCTAATTGAATAAAGTACAGCTACGCGTGTCCAAGACCAATCTACCGGAAGATTTTGCGAGTAGAAAAATTTAGGCAACATGCCCCAACTATCTATGGCCCAAGAAAGTCCTGCAGAGAAAATAATTCCAATTACAAAAGAAAATGCAGCTATATAAATGGCTTCAAGTTCGAAGACCCAAAAAATTTCATTTTGTGTGGCACCTATTGCGCGCAACAAACCTATCTCTCTTCGCTTTTCAGCTATACGCAAACTCAAAGAGGAACTCACAGCGAGTGCACCAAAGAGAACTACGAAAAACAATGAGAGTGCCATCGCCTTTTTCTCTAAATCAAGTGAATGCCAAAGTGCGTAGTCCAACTCACGCCAATCACTAAAATTTGGATCAATTGCACGCACCTTTTCTACAAGTTGCGGAGCTAAAAATGGGTCCTTCAATGCAATCTCAATTCTTGATTTATACTCTGTTTGGTTGAGCCATCTTTTTAAATCTTCTTCAGAAACCCAAACATAAAAACGATCCACATCAAAAAGTCCGCTTCTACGTAAGCCACCTGATTTTAACTCCAAGGGCTCACCCTCTAAATTCCATACATTGCGCAGTCTAAAACTTTCCATGGATTCGCTGTCCATCACACTCGCAAGTTCATCTCCAATCACGATTGTGCCAGGCTCCACTTCAGCACTTCCCTCAATCACCACACCGGAACCAGTATAAATTTTGCCGTCTTTTAAGGGCTCCATGAGCCCTTCCATTTGCAATTTAATTTCAAGGTGAGTGATTTGATCGCCAAGCTGCTCTTTAACTTTAGCGGCTACTTGATCGAGGTCTGTACGCAGTGGCCCCTCAAGTAAAAGATGAGGCTTGATAGCTAAATGCTGAAGGCGAATTTCTTTTTGCAAACCTTCCATGACATTCAAAGTGGTGAGCCATGCGCAAATCCCAATGGAACAAGCGAGCACCGCAAAGCGATTCATCCAACGCACCGCAGGCCGAGCGTCTTTTGAGCTAAGGTGTTTTTTTAAAAGGATTTTCAGGCCTGACATTTGCAAGGCTTAGTCTAACAGGCAGGTGGCTACAGGCAAGTATCTGCGCGCGGCCTAGTCCTGCCCCAACTCTATGTTATAAGAGTTGATGTGATTCCTCACGGATCGCAGTTATTTATTGTTATATAGAAAGGTTTTTTAAAATTATATTATGGCTGGAATCAATAAAGTTATCTTGATCGGAAATCTCGGAAAAGATCCTGAACTCAGACACACCCCTCAGGGACAAGCAGTTGCGAATTTTTCACTCGCTACAAGCGAGAGTTGGAACGACAAGAACGGACAAAAACAAGAACGTACTGAATGGCACAAAGTTGTGGTGTGGGGAAAACCCGCCGAACTTGTAGCAAAATATCTTTCTAAAGGTCGCAAAGCCTACGTTGAAGGTCGCCTTCAAACACGCGCTTGGGACGACAAAGATGGTCAAAAACGTTACACAACAGAAGTTGTGGCTACGACTGTGCAATTCCTAGACTCACAAGCATCACGCAGTGCTGAGCCTACAGGGGATGATCCTTTTGGAGCTCCTCCTGATTTTGGCAGCCCACAAGAAGGCAGCAGCGACGAAATCCCGTTCTAAATAAGACATTTAGAGCTTATTTGAATTACCTGTTCATTTAAGGAACAAAAATACCGAAATACTTTAGGTGAAACTCTTAAGCATCGCTTTGCTTTTATTTTGGGTTTCACCTATTTTTGCGAGCTGTTATTTGAGTCTATTACGGGACGTTGAACAGCGTTCCATGTCGGGAGAAAAAGGTCCCCCAATTATCAAGTCAATTCTTCCTTTTGACGGAGAAATCTATCATCTCCCCGCTGATATCGCCCCCGCAGTACGCGAGTATCTCGAAAGATCGGACATCACCCTCGAGCGTAAAAGGATTATGTTGAAAAACCTGCAGGGTTTTTTCGGTGGGGAACGAAACGAGAAATATAACGCACTCCATTTCGACGAAGATTTTCACCGACTCGCCAATGGCTCTAAAAAAATTCCAGATGACACCGAAGACTTAGTCATTGTTACGCACCAGCATACGCCTTGGCAAAGTCGTAGCGCCGAGATGCTTCAGACATCTCCTCTCTTGAAAGACATTCCCGTCTTAAGTCTTCATTCCATGCACTTTAATTTAAACTCGAATAATCTTTACCGCGCAGCGAGTGAAGTACGTTGGTCGCATATGGGCGAAGTCGACAAGCTTCCGTCAAAGGCCAAACGTTTTCATGTCTTCGGCGGATTTTGCGACTCTTGCTTAGCGGACACCGTGGATAGCATTGTAAAACTTCAACACAAAAGCGATCAACCTTTGGATATCTACATCCATTCTTCGCTATCGTACTCATCTTCGGGCCAAGGTAACTTAGCTGCAGCTCTAGTGGATGCTGGAGCCAATCCCCCTAAGCTGAGTGAGATTCTTCATCCCGATGTCGCTAAAATAAACGATAACCCACCGACCCACGTGCAGACTCCGCATGGTCCGGCCTTAAGATACCAAAGCGATGGTCCAAACCCCGTGAATTTTTATATTCTAGCGAAATAGCTCCGGCTTTCGCAGTTAGTTCTTGGGGCAGAATCACTCTAGACACTTGCACCACGCTGTTGAATACTTTTAGGGATGAAGAAAAAGTCCTCGCCTAAACCCAAAAAACAGAGCGTTAAGCCTGTTGAGGTTTTAGATGCAGACGCAGAAATAGATTCTTTAAAAGATTCAGAAATAGACACATCCATTGAAGAGCTGGGAGAAGACGCTAAGTTTCTTCCAGCCTTAAGAAAACAAGCTCCTCTCCCTTCAATTCCTACGGACGACCCACTCGCTTTGTACTTGCGGGAAATCCACAAGATTCCTTTGCTCGACATAGAACAAGAGCAGGAACTTGCGCGCAAAGCCTATGACGAAAAAGATCCGGCATCTGTTAAGAGACTGATTCAAAGCAACTTACGCTTTGTTGTAAAAATTGCCTTTGAATACTCACGCTTCGGTCACAAAGTTTTAGATCTTATTCAAGAAGGCAACGTAGGACTCATTCAAGCCGTGCACCATTTTAACCCCTACAAAGAGGTTCGCCTCACCACTTATGCCGTTTGGTGGATTCGCAGCTATATTCGAGATTACTTATTAAAAAACTGGTCAATTGTTCGCGTCGGCACCACAGCTGCTCAGAAAAAGCTTTTTTATCGCCTTAAGAAAGAACAAGAAAAATGGGAGCGCATGGGCATTAAGCCTCAAGTAAAAGCAATCGCCCACAATCTTGGAGTGCGTGAAGACGAAGTTGAAACCATGCAACAAAGAATGTCTGGTCGAGACTCTTCGCTCTCGCCTCGTCCCGACAAAGACGGCGAAGGCACATTGAGTTTTGAAAGCACCCTTGCAGATGACAGCAAGCTTGCTTCTGAAGACATGGAAGAGCGCGAAGACAGCTGGCTCATTCATAAAGCCTTAGAAGAATTCCAAGAAGAATTAGACGATCGTGAAAAGGACTTCGTAAAACGTCGCCTACTGTCTGAATCCCCTGTAACACTTGAAGAGTTTGGAAAAGACTACGGCATTTCTAAAGAACGCTCTCGTCAAATTGAAGAACGTATCAAAAAAAAGCTTAAAGACTACTTATCCAAATACTATCCAGAAATAACTCTTGATTAAGACTCGCTCGTCAAATTTTTGTTAAGTCAGATCTAGGTTAGCCTCCAAATGCCATTCAAACTATTTTGAGATGAAAGACTTACCCTTAACACAAGTTAAACTCTCTACACTTGTGAGCAGCGATACAATTCAATTAATGGTCGCAAAAGCGATCACGAAAAAGGTAAAGGCGGTATGTATGTTGTGTAAAAAAAACAATCACGGTTTTACCATGATTGAATTGCTCATGGTCATCATGTTGGTGTCCATTCTGGGATCACTTGCACTTCCTCAATATTTAGATTTCAGAAAAGAAGGAAGATTCACGGCAGCAAAACAGGCCGCTAGTTCTTTTAACGTTGGCATCAAACTTCAACTCCAACAAGCACGATTAAAATGCGGAGTTTTACACAGTAACTATCCACCCATAGACTCTATAGCAGCAAATGACATCACCGCTGGAGCAACTCCCTTTTGCACTGCTGCTCAAATACCTAATTCGCTTGAACGGAGATTTATCGGATCAAATCAATTTCCTGAAAATCCTTATAATGGATTAACGACTGTAAGTGATTGTGTATCTGAAACTTATGTAGGTTGGTGTTACTCTCAAGCCACGGGTTCAATACTTGCCTCACCCAAAACATCTGAAGATGCTCCCGTAACCACAGATGTTACAGCAACTTGCACAGGAGTAGACCAAGGTAACGGGAGCTATGTTTACACAGTTACTGGAAACTGTGTAAACGGTAGCGATCCCGTACTTGTAGGTGCGACATCCCTTACTTGTAGTAGCGGATCATTTACCACAACTTTTTCTGCCGGCGCTCCATCGGGCCAAGTCGTACACGTTACACAAGGCGCAAACATAGCAACCGGCACCTGCAACTAAACAACCTCTTAAAACATTCGCATTAAGGCATTACGGCCTTTTAATCTGCTATGAATTAAGGGTTATTGCGAATTTGTTGAGATATCCAAGAAGTCACTGCGTTTACTTTAGCGTAAACACCGTACTTATTAGGACGCGCACAACCGTCACCCCAACTTACAACACCGACCAAACGAACTTCGCCGTTGTTTTCTTTAATCACTAAGGGACCACCACTATCGCCTTGGCAAGAATCTCTTCCTCCGCTGCTGCGCCCTGCGCAAATCATACGTGAAGTGATTTGATTTCCGTATGCGGCATTACAACGTGACTGAGTGATCAAAGGAATACTCACCTTCTGCAAACGTGTTGCCACTGAGCCCCCTTCACGCGTTGCCCCCCAACCTGCAACGGTTACCAAAGGAGATACGTTTTCGTTTGCTGGGATAGAAATCTCAGAGGCATTTAAAGCCACTACACGCTTTTTAGAATTTCCACTGAGTTTTAAAAGTGCAAAGTCATAATCACTTGTGCTGCTTTTGTAAGAAGAGTGCATAACAATTTTACTCACTGAAAAAGTTTCAACGCCACTGGTATCACTTGTGGAGTGAAGTCCAATTTTTACTTTCAAAGAACTTGCAGATGTTCCTGCTACACAGTGAGCCGCTGTTAACACCCAGTTAGCACGAATCAAAGAACCTCCGCAGAAATGTCGAGACGAGCCTAGCCACGAAGAGCGTTGCAACGAAACGATATAAGGAAACTCTCCTTTTACAGCTTCCGTTCCTCCTACAATTTTTTGATTGGCATTAGCGGTCAGGCTTAATCCCGAAACAAAAATCAAAGGCAAAGCGATACGACTGATTTTTAGTGATTTTACTTTCATTTATCCCCCAAGCTTTTTTAGTGTGCAGCTTGCGGTATGCGTTAGGTTGACAAATTTCCGTCGGAAAGTGGATTTAAGCCGTTCCAATAAATTTCTTGGCGCTTCGTTTTCAAACAGCGAACAAGGAAAAATACCCAAAGCAGCTTTAAAGACGAGACGATACAAAATTAGATTAAATAAAAATTAAGGAATCAGCATTTCTTTACATTGAGACGAAGCTAGAACAACTCGAGAGATTAATGACAACTAGAGAAACATCAGGAAAATCTTAAGAACAACAGCTTTGACCTTACTTCAGATTGAAGTGTGTTGCCGACACATAGGTGTTGGCAACACCTTCCAGAAACAACTCTAAGTCCTCATCAAAGCGATTTTTAAGGGGGCTATCTATATCAAACACCCCTATTCCCTTATCTTTTATAAAAAGAGGAACTACCATTTCTGACTCCGATGCACTGTCGCAAGCAATATGATCTTGAAAAGCATGAACATCCGGAACATTTTGAGTTTTTTGATCTCGATAGGCCTTGCCGCAGACTCCTCGTCCTAATTCTATGCGCGTGCAAGCCGCTTTACCTTGAAAAGGACCCAACACTAATTGATTGTCTTTGAAAAAATAAAAACCTACCCAGTTTAATTGGGGAATATTCTCCATAACAAATGCACTCACATTTGCAGCATTGGCAATAATATCTGTCTCTCCTTCTAGGAGAGCAGCCAGTTGTTTCAAGAGCGACTTATAATCTTGCGACACTTCTTCTTCCTATTTTTAACTTAAACTTTCATCTTGAGAACTTTTTTACGAAGCTTTTCTTGGTAAGCACTGAGCTTCTTTTGTAAAACAGCATCGCGACTTCCTAAGATTTTAACTGCTAAAAGTCCGGCATTGTAACTGTTATCAATAGAGACCGTTGCAACTGGCACGCCTGCTGGCATTTGAACAACAGACAAGAGAGCATCCAATCCACCCAGCTTGGTAACGTTTACAGGTACCCCAATAACAGGCAGAGTTGTTAAAGAAGCCACCATACCTGGCAAATGAGCAGCCCCCCCAGCACCTGCAATAATAACTTCGATGCCATGTGATTGTGCATTCACTGCAAACTCATACATTTCTTTGGGAGTACGATGGGCAGAAACAACCTTCTGAGAAAAAGAAACTCCAAACTCAGCTAAAACTTCAGCGGCTGCTTTCATTCGTGGCGCATCTGACGAGCTGCCCATAATTATTGCCACGCGAGGAATATTTTTTAAGGATTTTTTTTGAGCTTTTGCCACAGTTCTTCTTCTTTCTTCTTAAGATTAAATTTTATTTCTTCTTTATCATATTGTTCTGAAAGATAATTAAAATGTCCCAATTTTCTACCTTTACGAGACTCATCTTTACCATACCAATAAAGAATTAAATTTTCGGATTCTTTTTCTACAGAAGTTTTTTTATTTAGGGATAACTGTTCTGAACCCAAAATATTCTTCATCGCAAAAAAAGGCGCATTAGCTTGCAATTGAATATTTCCAAAGCCTATAGGTGCCAAAAGATGTAAATCAAATTGACTAAAATTGAAGGCATCTAAACTAAGATGACCAGAATTGTGCACGCGAGGTGCCACTTCATTTACAAGTAAATTTCCATCCACCCAAAAAAACTCAAAGGCGATAACCCCAACATAATTTAATTCATTTAAAAACTTTTGTATTTTGGGCCATAGCTCATCTGCTTTATTTTGAAGAGCAGGCTCAATACTGTGCGCAGGTCCCCATACCCAATGGCAAACATTATTAGACTGTTCGGTAATAAGGAGAGGATATTTTAAAAAGTTGCCGTTAATATCTCGAGCTACAACAAGAGCACATTCATACTCAAATGGAACCAATGCTTCTTTGTAAATTTGAGATTTTTGTTTTTGAGCTTTTTCATAGAAAAGCGCCCATTGCTCTGAGGATTCTTTTTTATTGAGCATTAAATTGCCATAGCCGTCATAGCCTTGCCGGCTCCATTTTGCGATGAATTCTCCTGACGTTGGTGCTTCTGCTTTAGTATAAAGTTCAGCTGCTGCGCTCGGAAGTTCAAATTGTTTAAATAATTTTTTTTGCTCCCATTTATCAGACAATTTTTGCATCAATGCGGGAGCGGGATAAACATTGTGATCTTTAAGTGAAGTGGCCCAAATAGGAAAGTCTAAGAATTCACTTTCAAAGCTAAGGAAATCTACTTTTTCATGAGCACTTTCTAAATCACTTGCTTGTTGTATGTAACGCAAAGAATGTCCCAGCTTTTGAGCAGCCAGAGACAACATCCACGCCAATTGCCCTGAACCCAAGATCCCAAAACGCATAAGAAGCAGATTAGCAGTAAGAAGCGCCCTTTTCTTCATTTAAAATTAACAAACTCAGCATAATAAATTCACTCCACTTAGGCGCCAAAGAGTCGACAATAAAGGTATGGGAACGTTGCGGCGTACTGCATCTTTACGTCTCAAAAACTCGCAGGGTTTTACAATCGTAGAAATTGCTGTGTCCTTAGTTATAGTGACTATGGCTATCGCACTCGTTGCAGGCCTTGGCCAACAAGTCATGGACCTCGCGCGAAGATCTAAACAAACAGCGGCCGTGATTGAACTCAGATCTAAAGGTAACGCCATAACTCGAAACTTAGATTCATGGTTAGGTAAACTCAGAAGCTCTCCTCACACAGGAGCCATATTCGCAGCCTGTATACCCGATCCTTCAGCAGCTACTTCAATTTTTGATTGTCCGGCTGTAGATGCCGGCTTGTTAAACAATGATCCTGAACTCAAAAGAATTGCGGGAACACAACTTCATGCGAGCAGTGTGAGCATTGTAGACATGATGGGAGATAAACTAGCAGGTTCTGTGGATGCTCCCATTTTTTACGATCTTGAAGGTCGTATTTGTGAAACAAACTGCGCCTTCAAAGCTACAAGTTACATGCTTAGAAGTAATCCACTCTTAGATTCAAATCCAGGAAACGTGCGTTTCGTAGTTAAACTCGAAGCTCAATCAAACGGACAAAGACAAACCCCAGTACGCACTCAGTATTTAACTATTGACGTGGGCTCAGAATGGCAACAAGCCACAGGCTTTTGTCCAACGGGCTCTATAAAAGTGGGATATCTTGCAAGTGGAAGACCCAATTGTATCAATCCAACTAAAAGTTGTGCTGCCGGTACCATTCACTTAGGGCTTGATACAAACGCTAATCCTATATGTAAAACTCCTCCAAGTACCTGCGCAAGTACCGGAGGAAATGTTGTGATCAATGCTGCAGGAGACGACCTTGTATGCGCAGCGAGTACTCCCTGTAACAGTGGAAAAATATTTTTAGGTTATTACGCGGGCACAGGTGTTCCAATGTGCTCAGGCTTAGATGCCTCTTGCCCAAATGGTCAGGTTCAAATTGGAATCACTCAAAGTGGTGCAAATATTGAAGCTCAGTGTAAAACACTTCCAAGTTGCCAAGACTCACAAAAATTAAGTTACGATGGCTCGCAGTTTGTTTGTCAAAACGCAAGCGTAGCTTACAGCTGTGGCGAAAAGGAAGTGGTAGTAGGTATCAACGAAGACGGTAGTCTTAAGTGTATGCCCGAGGAGCGCTCTCTCGCATCTACCAACTTAGATTGCCCCTCTGGAAAATATGTATCCGGACTTCTCCCAGACGGAACTGTTAAGTGTGAAAACTTACCTCTATCCATCAACAATGGTGGCTCAAACTCTAATGGTCAAAATGCAAACAATGGAAGCAACGCAAGCAGTGCAAGCAACGCTAGTAATCCAAGTAGCGGCGCGACAAGCAGCGGCTCTACACCTCCTTCAACGGGCGGCACTCTAACACTTGGAAATGGAGACTCAACAAACTGGCATTGCCTTCACGACATCAACATCAAAGAAGAGTGCGGTGACTCTGACGGATGTACCATACAATTTTTTCTTCAAGTCATAGGCTATTACGACGAAGTGAGAACTTATCAAGTACCGATGTACCTAGAGGAAAAGAACTTTTCAAATAATACTTATGAAGGAACCTACGGACATACATACGCTGAAGGTCAATTCATACTGGGAGTTAAATCGCGTTATGAAACAATTTCTGGTCCTTGGGGATGGGCTTACGTGCTGAATTATAAACATGCTTATTGTCCCGGACAAAATGGGACGCATGGAACTCCTTATAGCGACCCTCATACCGTTAGTATTCTTGTTCACCCTAACGTTAAAGCAAAAGTTATATTTAAGGATTAAAAATGCTTTTAAGTTATTTTTCTTACAAAATAATTAAACCACTCAAACTAAAACATTTAGTACTTTTATGCCTAACGTTCTCTGCATGTACTCGCAAAGAGGCTCAAAAGTCGCCTCCAAAACAAAGAGAAATTAGCTCGTCACAATTAGAATTTTCGTTGGAAAAAGCTAAAACTCCTACCCCTGAGAAAAACATCAGGTCTATTGCTCCAAAAGCTCCTATAATGCCAGATAAAAAATTAAGCTATAAAGCTCCCATCATTCCGCTGGGACAAAAAATTTCTACTCCCGCCAACCCAAAGGCGCTAAACAATGCCCACAATCGTAACTTCTCTGGTTACAAGGTAGCAGGAAGCAATCATCTCAACCGAGACATTACAACACTTATCAAGAACCCCAGGCCGCCTATTATGCCCAAACGCGAACTTGATCTTCCCACCTCCTTAGCCCCCCCGGCCCCAATTCCCATGCCTCGAATTTGCACAGGTGGAAAACCCTGCGAATAGCTTTATAGGCCCAGTCTACTAAACTCATGATTTTTTCTTATGTATGCGCGCATAAGAAGCAATTTTCCCTATGAAATTCATTGCCCCGAGACTCGCAATTCGATAGAAAGAATCTCAATAATGCAGACGGGTTATCGTCAATGACTACCGTCCGAAGGAGTCCTCTGAGAAAGTGGGTCGCTTTTTCATCCTCTTCCGGGCAAACTTTCCTTAAAGTTTGGCGCGCGCTCAAACCCGAAACTCAAAAACAATTTGCAGGGCTCTTTATAGATCGCAAATGCGGAGCGCTAGAGATTGCGCCCGAATTCTTAAGCACTGAACAAATTTTTGATTTCTCGTCTTCTAAATCTAAAGAAGATTTTGAAGCTGCTTATTTAGAATGGGCAAAGTCACAAACTGAAAAACCCTTAATTTTTTTAATTGGATATTTTCGCCTCATCAGTGCTGACTTTTTGAAACAAGGTTTCGCTTTGATTAATACGCACCCTAGTTTATTGCCTGCTTTTCCAGGTCTCGATAAAAAAGTACATGAAGCGGCTTTTCAAAGAGCACTCATCAGTGGATTTACTGTGCACTTAGTAAACGAGAACATGGATGATGGTCCCATTGTTTATCAAAGATCAGTCAATACTTCTGACTGCAAAAACGTGGATGAACTTCGCGAGCGCGTTCGAGCGCTTGAGCAAAAACATTTAGCAACTGTCATTGATCAACTTTTAACAACTGAGCTCTCACATCACGATCGACAACTTGTGACACGTGAACTGCAAAACAAAAAGGGATTTCCTCTCATATGTGTGGATTAGTCGCCGTAAAAACAACAGATAAAACAGCTAATGAACTTGCACTCAGCATGTTGCTTCGCCTGCAGCACCGCGGACAAGATGGTGCCGGAATCAGTGTACTAAACCCTGGAGGAGACTTTCATGACCTTCGTGGCTTGGGCCTCATTCAAAATGCATTGCACAACTGGCCTACACTCCCTGCATCGAGCGTGGCACTTGCACACACTCGCTATGCCACAACTGGATTGGGAACGCTGCAAGAGATTCAACCTTTTGTTAAGCAATATCCGCGTTTTGCTATTGCGCACAATGGTAACCTTGCAAACACTTTAGAACTCACTGAAAAATACGATCTCATTTTACAATCTACCAGCGATCTTGATGTAATTTCTCAAGTTCTGATTAGAGAGTGGAAAAAACTACCTTCTGTTGAAGGTTTTGAAGAAGCACTCAAAAAAATATTTAACGACTTTATCGGAGCCTATGCTGTGATTGGCGCCCTTAGCACTGGAGACTTGTTTGCTTTCCGTGATCCATATGGCATTCGACCACTTTATCTAGCTAAAAACGGCGAAACCATTGCCTTAGCTAGTGAGACAAGTGCTTTTGCGTTACTTGGTAAATGTGAGATTGAAGAAGTTCCTCCTGGCTCTTGGGTCATGATTAAAGGTAAAGAAATAATTCGCGGGCAAATTATAAGTAACCTTAATCCTGAAAACAAAAAAAGAAGCTGCATGTTTGAATTGGTTTACTTTTCT
Organism: uncultured Bacteriovoracaceae bacterium; assembly: GCA_964538275.1. Taxonomy (GTDB): domain Bacteria; phylum Bdellovibrionota; class UBA2428; order UBA2428; family UBA2428; genus CANIGN01. The sequence goes on along the minus strand of CAZIFW010000039.1, from coordinate 1,317 downwards.
TCTCCGCACTCTGAGCATTCAGGCAAGAGTATGTACACTTTGCGCTTTAATTTAGGAATTGAGCTTGGCAAACAAATCGAAGCCAGCACTGATGTATCTGTCTACGACTACGTAGTTCCAGTACCCGACACCTCACGTGCAGCTGCCATAGCCGTAGCCGAACATTTAAAAATTCCTTACCGAGAATATCTCGTTAAAAATGCTTATGTTCCCCGAACCTTTATTCTTTCTAACAATGACAAACGTCTCAAAGCTTTAGATATGAAACTCAGCTTAATTGGTCCAGAAATTGGCGGTAAGAATATTCTGCTTGTTGACGACTCTGTCGTGCGAGGAAACACCTCAAAACGCATGATCGCTAAACTTCGTGAGGCAGGCGCCAACAATGTTGGACTTGCTTCAACCTGCCCCCCTATTCTTTTTCCTTGTTATTACGGAATCGACTTTCCTGATCCCACAGAACTGGTTGCACACAATAGAACACACCAAGAAATTGCAGACTCTATTGGAGTAGACGACCTACACTACTTAACTCAAGAAGGACTCAAAAAAGCATTGGGAACTCCTGATTTATGTATGGCGTGTCTAGACAGCAAATATCCTCTTCAAAGAGAAGGCGTTTTTGAAAGCTTTACTGCTCAAAGAAAAGAGGATCGTGGATGTTAATCTCCAAGGGGAGCGTTAAGGATCTTTATAAAAGTGAAAACGAAAATGAAATAGACTTTTTATTTTCTGATCGTGTCTCTGTTTTTGACTACGGCGCGCTTCCAGAAGAAATCGCTGGCCGTGGAGAAGCTCTTTGTAAATTTGCAAAAATTCTTTTTAAAGATCTCAATCTTCCGTCGGCTTTTTTGGGAGATTCCACACTCGGCCCTGCGGCGTTGAAAATGCAAAAAGCCACGCATCCAAAATTTAAGATTTACAATCCTGGCCTCACCTTTATTCCACTCGAAGTTATTTTTCGCTGGGGAGTACCAGAAGGTTCTAAATTATTAAAAAAAGACTACAAGGCATTTGATCAATTTTCTGCGCCTTTAATTGAATTCACCACTAAGCTAGAAAGTTTTGATCGCGATATTTCTGAAGAAGAAGCAACTGAACTTATTCCTACCTCAACGAGCATTGAGCAGATTCAAACATTCACAGCAGATGTAGCCCTCAAACTTAAAAACTACTTTCAAAGCTGTGGACTTAGACTCTGGGATGGAAAAATTGAAATTGCCGTTGATCCCGATGGAAAACTACTTTTGATCGACGCCATCACTCCCGATGAACTTCGTCTTACACTAGAAGACTTTCCGCGTATTCCTCTTTCTA
>CAZIFW010000038.1:0-21739 GCA_964538275.1 uncultured Bacteriovoracaceae bacterium | reverse complement strand
CCGCATGGAGCGCAATGTGAGACTTGCTCACTCCAAACAATTTTGGGGCCAAGAGCGAGAAACGGTAGATGTGGCGTATGCGGGAGATATTTTAGGAGTACATGATCCTGGTCACTTTAGAATTGGAGACACGGTTCACTTATCTCGTGAAAAACTTATTTTCCAAGGTATTCCTCAATTTTCTCCGGAATGTTTTGCAAAGTTAAATATTCGAGATCCGCTCAAGCGCAAACAACTCCAAAAAGGAATTCAAGAGCTTTCTGAGGAGGGACTTGTTCAAGTTTTTGTAAACCCTCGTGTAGGTATGCAAGATCCTATTTTAGGAGTTGTAGGCTCACTTCAATTTGACGTCTTGCAGTTTCGTCTAAAAGACGAATACGGTGCAGAGACTAAAATTGATCGCCTCCCTTATACACTTGCGCGTTGGATTAAAATTAATGATCCCGCTTTGAAGTTAGAGTCTCTGGATTTCAGAGTCCCTGTATTGAGAGATAGTCATGAGCACCCTGTACTTTTATTCCAATCTCAGTGGGAATTTGATTACGCGAAGAAGAACCTCCCCGAAAGTGTGGAGTGGTCCTTCGCAGCGTTTTAACATTAAGGAGGGGAGGGCCCCCTCCTTAGGTCAAGATGACCTATTCTTCAGCTGGACTTTCTATGCACTCAAATGTTTGGACTCCTTTTGTAAGGTAAAAACCAGCGTTATCAAAGTTTGTACTTATATCAGCTACTTCGAGTGGATTTGCGTTCTGCTCTAGCGAAGCGCAAAGAGTACTGGCTTTTGCTAGGAGTGTTGCTTTCACTTTGTTTTGTTGCATTGCAATTGCACTACCCGTTGCAGCCCATAAGCCTAACTTTGAATATGAATGGATGTTCAAGCTTACATGAGTGTTGGCGAAGAGAGTTGCTGGTAATGACATTAGGGTTATGAAGCAAATTTTCTTAAATGGGTTAAGGTGCATAGTATATATTCCTCCGTTGTTAAGAGTTTTAATGCACTTGAGGATTTCTTCACATGGAATCTTTTTCAACCGCTGTTCGAAAATTGTAAACAATGTAAAAGTGCTCATTTCCATTGCTTTAGGGTCTCAGCGTCTGATGGGTGTAGGGTTCAGACGCTGAGAAGTAAGAGATCATAAATTATAGGGTTCTAAAGAAAACTTCTTCGTGTAAAGAGTTGCTGTCTCCAGTGTGATATGCGCGATCCGTTTCCGCAGGGTAATCTTTGCAGGTCGTCATAAGGGCTGAACGCTCTTGAAGGTTTGCCTCCAAGAGAGCAGGATCTTGCGAGTCTTCAAAGCGCAAAGTGATAAAATCAAATTGAGTGTTGCCGACGTCTAAAAGACCTACATTTTCTTCTACCCACTCAGAACTTCCATTGCGTTTTTTAAAGCTATACTTTTGAGCTTTAAATCGTCTCACGAGAGTTTCTTTAATAAAATATCCTCCTTGAGCGGCTTGTAATACGATCTTAGGTTTTACGGTGAGTTTAGTATCCTTGCCTTCATAATGGGTCCAACCTGTCATAAGCCATCCCAAATCTCCTTGATTGAGAATTTGAAAAGGAGCTGCAACTTTTTGAACATAACCTAAGGTAGCAGGAGCTGTGGCATTGAGCGGTCCTCTGTAGCGCAAAGTTTCGAGTGAAACACTTTGGTTAAATTCGTACTCTTGAGGGCTGAGAGAGGGGTTTTGTAAATAAGGCCCAACAATCTCTAAGTTCTTTCTGTAACTACAGATGCTTTCAGGATCTGCGTTGTTGGCTTCGCGCAACTCTTGAGGATCAAGAATTTTAAAGAATTTTTGTTCTTTGTTTTCTAGAAGATAAAATTTTCGAATAAGAACACCGCTCTGCTCAGTTTGGGGATCTTTCCAACTTATACGCAGTCGTCCCACTCGACCAAAGCGTTTAAGAATTTCTTCTTTGTTATGAAAAGATGGAATTTTAAAGACCTTGCGCCAAGAAACATCGATCTCTGATTTTTCACTTCTGTAGCGTTTTTCATAAAGTGGGGCTTCATCGAGTTTGAATTCGGGATATACAAGCAATTCTATATCGAGTCGCTTATGGTCGGGAATCATTGGCAAATCCACAATGGCTTTAAGCCCTTCACCTACGTCTACATCTGAAGCGCTACGTGTTTCGGGATCTATAAGATTAAGAGTTGCCTGTTCTGTTCCAAGGACTTGGGCTTCTGAATTGAAAGATGCAAGGAGGAGTATTGCCAAGATTTGTTTAGTCATTGTAAATCTCCAGTCCGTTAGCCACTAGATCGCGTGTACTCTCTGGCAATCCTAACGTGCCCATACCATAGGCGTTAAGTTGTTTTATTTTTTTGAAATTTAGTTGACCTTCGCTATCAAGAATAAACTCTTGAAGAAAAACATCGTCCATATCTTTTGCTTTAAAGATAATATGTACTTTCAATGAGGTGCCGTTTCTGAGTTTTTTAAACAAACCATGAACATGGTCATCATAAAAACGTGAAAGTGGTAATTGAGAACTACGGCGCTGCATACGGAGCACACGGTCCCATGCAAAATGACCCGAGAAATTAGCAACCGTTTGAGCGCGGCTTAAAGCTTTAAGTTTTTCTCTGCCTTCTAAGTCTTGAGACACTTCGGGAGCGGTATAGGGAAGATATTCTCTGTTAGCACCTTCATCATCTGGAATAAGCCAGTAGGTAGGTAGATCGCTTGCTGTTTCTTCGCTAAAAGCCAAAGCTTTTACACGATAAGCATCGTTATCTGAGAACTCTGAGTGAATAGAGCTAAATTCCACGGGAATACGAAGAGGCATGCGCAAGGCTTCTTTAACTTTTGCGCTTTCATAGTCAAAGCTAGCAGGCTGCTTTAACCACCATGTCACTCTAAAGCGGTGTTTATTAAGCACCGTGTTTTTGATTCTATGTACAAGGCCGCCAATAACTTCGTAGCCATCTTGGCAGTCATCAATAGCATTGATATCAGGCAATCCGCCTTGAGCGCATTCTTTATATTTTTTTACAAATGGATCAACGACTAGGTCAAGTCGCGATGATCGAGTGCTCCAAGCAGAAGGAGCGTAACAATTGCTGCTGAGTTGAGTGATAGCTATGTTTCCTGAGGCATCTACTTTGCTCCAATAATTTACTCGCACGTGATTAAAACGAGTAGGGCGAATGACATAATCTACATCGTCGATATTTTTTTCCAATACCCAATTTGTTGCCCTTAAAGAAAGGTGGCGATAGGGATTATAGAGTTGTTCTTCGTTCAGTGTTTGTGTGCAAAGCTCAATGTTCTTCACGTTTTCACTCAAGCGTCTCACCTCTTCGGGAGTGGTGATAGGGCTTAGTTCTTCGACACTATTGATGAGATAATTCTTGCTGCCAAAATCACTCAACTCTGGAGTACCGTAATGAGCAAGTTTTTTAGCTCCACCTGATCCTTCGCAGGCTGCTATAGCCATTACGAGAGTGAGTGATTTTAATTGTATACGTTTCATATTCGCTCCTATTAGATGTTAAGGCTTGAACTTTGAAAGTTATAAAGTTCACGCGATTTATCTTGGTAAGTTTTAAGCATAGAAGTGAGGCGATTGAGTTTTTCTTCAAGCTCAGCTTCCTTTTGTTTAATCAGCTCGGGATTGGGCTTCTCTCGGCTTTTCATTATGAGTTGTGTAAAAGCTGAATCTATTTTTTTGTATTCGCTTAAACTTTCGTCATAGTTTTTTTTAATGAGATCCAATTCCGCAACAAGTGCGTTTACTTTCTTTAAGTCTTCTGCCAAGTGAGGCGGAAGCTCAGTTTTGTTTTTAAAGGGATTTAATTCGCTTACTTTGATGTCTCTGACTTTTTTTACAAGCACAGAGCTCTGAGGGCTCTGTACGAGCCCCCAGAGAATCAAAGCCGCTGCTATTGCAAGGACTGTGATTTTTTTCATGATTACTGCCTAATTTCTGTATCAACAATGACAGAGCCACGATCTACCGTGAATCCATCGTAGTTAAAGTTCCGGGTGAGTTTGGTGTTGTATGTATAAGTTGCTTGCCCTGTAGCAGTGCGAGAACCAAAAAGTTCTTCGATACTTTTAAGAACAATTCCGCCCACCATGCAGTAAGGGTTGCCACCACACACTGCGATCATGCCAGTTCCAATCATAGCAAAACCTTTTGAGCCTTCCGGTAATTCAGCAGACGCATTGGTAACTTTCCACTCTTTAGCTCTCAAAAGAATAGCCTCAGCAGCTAAGTCGCGGCTAAATCCTTCAACAAGATCGGCTTCCATTTCGCGTTGTAAGTTAATATCGTCTCCGATGGGAGAGCTTTTAACTTTACAAGTTAAGCCATTGTTTTGAATTTGAGTGAGCTCACTGTTAGACCATTTTTTTCTCCAAAATAGAAACCCTGAGCTGCCGCTACGTTGAACATGGTTAAAGAAAAGTTCCATGTTTAATTCACATGCCACATCCAAGGGTTCGGCTTTTACAAAATACTCATAGTTCAATGCAAATGAAGGCTTAAGAACCGCTTCGGGTCTTGCTCGGAATTTGCGAATCGTCATGACGTTTTTAGAAACTTCGCCATCTTGATTCACTTCAAATTCCACTCGATCTTCTTCAGCACGACCTTGAGCCATACAGTAGGTGCCTGCAGAAATAGGAATGTTCATGGCAAAGGCCTCACGTTGCCCAAGTTTTTTTACAAGCATTTGCACCGGCCTATCTTCTTCATCTCTGAAAGGAGATTCTACGGGTTCTGTATCTCCCACGGCGTTGGCTGCATTGTTTGAAATGACAGCGACTTCGCCATTTCCAAATCCAGTACCGCTACCATCTGCTGTTTGAGTGGTAGATTCCCAGTAGCGACCATCAAGTGTTACGTTGTGAATGGGTAAGCGTTGTACGCTGTAGCCTTCAAAACCCTCTGCACTTTTAACAATGTTGTCTACGCGCATAGCTTCGTCGGCCCACACCTGAACGGAAACGTTTGCTGTTCCAATACTTCGGTTTTCGCGAGCTTCCAAAGTGTTGAGCGCCATAGTGTATTCATCGAAGTGAGTTTTTCTACGTGCTTCGTAAAGACGCGTATTGAAATCAAGTCTTTGTAAAGAGCGATCAAGGTTGAGCAAAAGGGATGCAATTCCTTGGTGGGCATCAATAAAGTCTTCGCGTGCGTCGACTTCTAGATCTTCTTTTTGCATCAACTTGCGAGCAAGCTCAGGATACACTTGTTGTTTGTGAGCAATTGCGGCATCAAGAGCGTTGCGGGCAATTTCGCGTGCGGCTTGATCAGGAGCGATCAGCAACTGATCTTGGTGGCGTTTGATTACATCATCTAAGCGCTGAATTTCAGCTTGCACGGCAAGAGTTGCACTGCGAGCAGCTTCGTATTGAGCTTTGGCTCCAAGGTAACGATCGTATCCCTCACGGTTTTGATCGAGGAGAGCTTCGGCATCATTGCTGTTTTGCTGAATGGTGTTGAGCATATCACCTTGGCGCACACTTCCTGCAAAGTGAACAAAGAAAAACGCAGAGACAGGGGCGTTGTGATCGGCTGCAACTCGCATTAAATCCTCGGGGCTTTGGTAACTCGGCATATGAAAAGCTAAGTCATAAAGTCCTTTCACGCTTTCGCAGCGAGGCTCGGCACTTTGAATAAAGCTACCGGCTTGGGGCTTGCGATTGGCAGGTGTTACATAAAGAACTTTTTTATCAGCTTCGTGATCTGCAAATACTTGCACTCCTTTCAGGGCAGGATCTGCCGCAATTTGGGTGAGCACCTCGGAGGGCAATGCGGTTTTAGCCCGCTTCGAGGGAAGAGAGTGAGCAAGTGTGCCGACAAGGCACATGCCCACGCTCAGATACGTGATGGGGTTTCGTTTTTTCATAGATAAGCTTTTGATAAAGCCTCCTTCCTCAGCGTTGACCCTGCAAAATGGGTGCCGCGGGGGCTTGGCTTGAGGTACGGATTGCTCTGCGCGTTTTTATTTTGGACGCTGTTAAAAGTTTTGTCGAAAGGGAGGGGGTGTGTCGAAAGGTAATTGGTACCTTTTGAAGGGAGGCTATTTTTTAAGTTTTAATATAATCCAATAGATAAAAATGCAAAGGGCCCAGGCAACGGTGCTGAGCCCAACAATCAAATACAAAAGATAATTCCAGCCTACAAATGGAGAGAGAGTGTTGAGGGTGTATTCACCAAATGAGCATGTGTAGAGTTCTTCGGGGGGACGAAAGCACTGGCCCTTGTATTTAAAAAGTTTTACCAACCACATGAGGCTGAGAAAACTAAGTCCTGGGCCAAAAACTATGAGAAGCAGTCTACGCACGTTTTAAACTCCAGATAAGCTCCCAAAAAATTAGCGCTTTTGTTTGAGTGCAAACTTCTTCGCAAACTCTATCATAGCTAAAGTGGGTAAACCCACGGGTGCATCGGCAGGGCAGTGCGCGCCTTTCCATTTACTTTGCAAAGTGTAGGAGCAAATATCCAAATGTAACCAAGGATATTTGTTGTCTACAAAGTAGTTTAAGAAAGCTGCAGCGACGTGTGAGTTACCGTCTCTGTGACCTACGTGGTTTCGCAAATGAGCAACACTAGATTTTAAATCTTCTGAGTATTCGTCAAAGAGAGGCATTTCCCAAGATTCTTCGCCCGAGTGGCGCACAACACTTTGAAAGCGTTCAATCCAGTTTGCATTGTTTCCATAAAGTAAGAAGGCAGCAGGCCCGAGTGTAACCATGGCGGCACCCGTAAGGGTTGCAAGATCCACTACAAGATCTGCTTTGAGCGCTTGAGAGTATGCGAGGCAGTCCGCTAAAAGAAGTCGTCCTTCAGCATCTGTATTTTGTACTTCAACTGTAGTGCCTCCCCAGGCTTCGTAAACTTCTCCTGGTAAAAGTGAATTGTGAGAAGGGCGGTTTTCCGCCATGGGAATAAGCGCGGTTACTTTAAGTGGAACTTTTTCTTTTGCAATGGCTGAAAGTGTAGCGGCTACTATCGCGGCACCCGTCATGTCCATTTTCATATCTTGCATGCCAGGCGCAGGTTTGATGGAGATTCCACCCGTATCAAAAGTTACACCTTTTCCAATTAGAACGAGGTGAGGATATTTCGTGTTGGTGTTGTATTCGGCAATCGCCAAGCGCGGTGGGTTTTCACTTCCTTTGCCCACAGCCCAAATTCCACCAAAGCCTTCTTGTTGAAGTCTTTTTTCGTCGAGCACCTTAACTTTAAATCCGCTTTTATCACCGAGTGCACGAATATCTTTTACGAAAAGCTCAGGAGTTTGCAAGTTTGGAGGAATTGCTTTGGCGTCTCTAACCCAATAGGTTGCTTCAGCTTTAATAAGTGCCTGTTGGGCAACTTTTAAAATGCGTTCTTTGCGCAAATATTTAGATACGAAATCGAACTCTAAAATAGCAGCTGCATCTTTTTTAATCTTAGCTGCATCATTATCTTTAAAGTTAGGAGTTTTATATAAACCTAAGAGTATACCCGTAAGAATGCGTTCAAAAGCTTCTTCGCGTGAAAGATTGTTCTCTACAATAGGTCGTCCCGCAAAATCTTTAGCAATCTGGTTTTTTTTGATGTCTTTATAAAAAGAATCAATCCAAAAAATAAAATGTTTATTTTTGAGACGGTCTATTTGTTGCGCAATTTTTCCGCCTAGCTGTAAGAGCTTTTTTGCGTAAAAATCTTTGCTGCTGCCTGTTCCTACAAATAGGCAAGAATGTTCTATTGACGTCAAAGACATTTGTCCGTGTTTTCCCTCAAAAGAAAACAGAAATTGAGACTTGTCGTGAGCTGCGCGTAAAAAAGAATTTTCTAAGAAAAACTTTTTTCTATCCGCTTCTTCGATGCTCAGTCCCGCAATGGTTACGCTTTCAGCACGGAGCTTGTCTTGCGCAGCGTTTTTTGATTCGCAGTGACTAAATTTCAGGGATTCAGTGAGAGTTCTTTGACGTCGATAATTGAGCATTTTTTGAGAGAATAACTCATATGTCTGCAGATGTGAACTCAAGCTTTATACAAAGAGCTATTCGAAAATTTTTTAAACTTGTACATTCGGTTTTTGCCAACTTTGAATGGCCGAGTGTTTTGATATTGGCTATCCTTCCGAGTGAGGCTTTTGAATCGCATGAAACATTGCGTTTAGTGATGATCTTTTTAGGAGCTGTTTTATTTTTAATGGGCCTAGTTCTACGTTTATGGGCACGTGGTTATGAAAAGGCTGGGCAATTCGTATTAGATGGGCCTTATCGTTATGTGCAAAATCCAGATGAATTAGGTGCTTTGCTTTTGTACGTTGGGGTTTATTTATCACTTGGAGTGATGTGGTCTTGGGTTATAGCTTTTGCTTTTTTGCTTTTATTTTACTTTGCGTGTGTATCTGGAGCTTATGAGGAAAAGCTTAAGAAGAAGGTGGGAGCAGCTTTTCCGCGCTATAGATCGCGCGTGAATCGTTGGTGGCCTGCATTTTATCCTGCCGTGAATCGCTCTAAGGTAGACTTCAGTTGGAAAAAGGCCCTTAAGCAAGAATACTCTGTTTGGGTATGGCTACTTGCAATTTTAATTGTAGTTGCTCTCAGAAAATCTCAAGTTCAATGATATAAAAAGAGAGTGCCCACGCAGTTAAAATCCAGTGTTAGCACTTCTGATAAAATCAATATTCGTTGGTGGAAAAACGCTTGGAATCTAAAAGCACCCACTCGCGGTCTAATTTTTTTAATTCACGGAATTGGTGAGCATGCAGGACGTTACGATGAAACTGCGCATTACTTCACGCAATGGGGTTTTGATGTTTTATCTTTTGATTTACCTGGACATGGTCTGACGGGACGAAAGGGAAATTTTCAACGCTTTGCAGATTTTGATGAGATGCTTGCCGAAGCTAAAGATGTTTTGCGTTATTGGATGACAGAAGGACCTGATGCCTCTCAAGAATTGCGTGCAAAACCTGTTTTTTTAATCGGACACTCCATGGGTGCATTATTGTCGCTCTATTGGTTAACGTCACAAGATCCCAGAGAAGAGTACCCATTTATGCCAACACGTGCACTTGTTTGTGCGCCTCCTTTGAATTTGGCAATGAAGGTACCACTGTGGAAAGAAGTTTTAGCAGAAGTTCTGCGTACAACCGTCCCTGATATTAAATTGGGGAATGAAATCTCTCCTGACTATTTAAGTCATGATCGCGTAAAAACTTATGATTACGTTAAAGATCCATGGAGAGTTTCAAAAGCAAGTCCTCGACTTTATCTTTCCATGAAAAAAAGTATGGGCTTTGTACGAAGTCATTTTTTAGATGTTCAAATACCACTCATGATAATCAATGGTTCCTATGACCCCATTATTGATCGTCAAGAATTGAAAGATTTTTATGAAAAGCTCAATACCCATAAGAAATGGGTTGAATATAAAGGGCTGAATCATGAACTTTTTAATGAAATGGGTCGAGAAAAGGTTTATGAAGAAGTTCTTAGATGGCTTCTACAATACTAAACAAAGAACTCAGAGAAAAACTCCTAAAAGCAATTCAATTACGCTGTGTTAAAAAAGGTTCAACTTTTAAATTAGCGTCAGGTGGAACTTCCGACGTTTATGTAGACTCTAAAGGCATTACTTTACATGCAGCCTCACTTAAGATTTTAAGCGAATATTTTTGGAATGTTTGGCAGTCTAATGGGTCCACTCTTCCGCAGACGATAGCGGGAGTAAGTGTCGGTGGAGATCCACTTGCAAGCGGCATTGCTCTTAAAGCATTGGACTATGATATTGATTGCAATATTCTCTTAGTTCGCAAAGAGCGCAAGGCTCACGGCGGAAGTGAAGGGCGTGCTGTTGAAGGCAAAGCTCCCACTGATCTTAAAGGTAAAATTGTACTTGTTGAAGATGTTATGAGTACGGGAGGTTCTTCAGCAAAGGCCTTGAACTTTTTGAAGGCCGAAGGCTATGAGGTCTCTGAAATGTGGGCCATCGTAGACCGAGAGATGGGTGCGATTGAGCGCATTGAGAAAGAATTTTCTATTCCTGTGAAAAGTCTCTTTAAGCTCAGCGAACTCTAAATTGTCGCAAGGCGACACATCTTTTTGAGCGCATCTGAATTTGGCGTAAATGCGATTATGATGAAGCTGTGAGACTTCATGTTTTTTTGTTAGTGGGGCTTCTTTCTTCTTGTTCGAGTATTTCGACACTCGATGTAGTGGGGCAGCGTCGTGGCGCTTACGATTCATATTTAAATAAAAACTTAAAGATTGATCGTCTGTATTTAAAGCTGCGCGAAACCGCAGTGGCTAGGGCAATGCGAATCACAGCCGAATCTGCGGAGCTCCAATCAAAGGTAGTTCCTGGCTTTGAAAAGCTTCCCATCGAAGGTAAGGAAATTTTTGTGGTTTCCATGGAAATGTTGGATTGGTCTCGTTTCTCTATCAGTGATTTTAAATTTTATCTGGGCGATCAGTTGGCAAATTCAGTGAGAGAAATCATGGATCAACAGCTTTTAAATACACTTTACCCTTTTGCTATTCCTCATGATCGCGCCTTTATGGTGGAATTTGAAAAAGGTCCATCTTCAGTTTTAAGAGTTCAAACCTCTCAAGGGCAATTTCAATTTAACTTTGGAGAAGGTTGAGCATGGAAGATCAAGGCCTATCGTTTAAGCGAAAATTATTCATTTACGGATTCAATGCTTTACTTGTTCTTTTGGCGTTATTTCTTTCGTATCGAATTATGTCGCCTCAGTATGAACGAAAAGAAAGTACAGCTGTTAACAAGCTTGGGCTTTTTCACACTCAACTTGCTGCCGAGCGTATGGGAGCAAAGCTTTCAAGTTTGCGCGAGGAACTTAAAGAAAATGGAATGCGTATTGTTGATCCAGTTCGTGGACCTGTAACTTTGGATTCTACTCGTTGGTTGTGGGTAAGAATTCAGGATAGGGATTGGCGAGCTCCACAATATTTAGAACCCTTACCGAGTCCTCGCAATGATGTTGATACTTGGACGGTGTCTTATGCGAAAAATTCATTTGTACTTTCAGAGCGAATTCCTATCTTAAAAGAAGGTGTTTTGGATTACGTGCTTTTAGAAGGTGGATTAAGGCCTAATATTTTTCAAGATGTGCAAAGTGACCCTAGCTATGGCGTTTGGGTTTTTGATTTAAAGGCCTATGAAAAAGGTGGTCTTGGGGCCGCAAAGCTCTATGAGCGCAGCAGTGAAAGCGGTGCTCTCTCTAAAGACGAAGTAAAATTGCTTACGAGCGATTTGTTAATGCAGCTTTTTCAGAAACAAGTACCTGTACCATTAACTTCAAAAATGCCTTGGGTTGTTTCATTTAAAAACGCAAGCGGACCTTCTCGTCTGGGTATATTAGGTTATTGGGTTGCAGAAACAGCACCTGCGGATATGACTCCAATATGGTTTTCGCTCGCTGTAGCTTTGCTTATTCTATCGGGAGCATTTTCTTTTTACATTCTTAGAAATCTCAATACAGAAGCAGAACTTCAATTGCCGGATCCAAACCAGTTAGTTTCAGCGAGTGCGTCTATTCAACAGGAGGCCTCAAGCTCTGCAGTAAAAATGGAAGTAGCTTCTACTTCTATGAATTTAAAGTCTAAAGCTTTTGAGGGACTTTTTGAGTGGATTTTTTCTTTTGCAAGAGAGGTAAAAAGTCCGTTACGTGATTTGCAAGATCGTTTGAGGGTTTCAGAAGATTTGCTTTTATCTTCGCCTTCTCCAGAGGCTCAAGAGGTCAAAAAGCAACTCTTAATCTGCGATACTGAACTCAATAAAACATTTTCTCTGATAGGACGTTTAGAATCTTACTTCGGATCCAGTGAGGGCAAGGTAGAAACTTTTGATTTAGAGGTTTTTTTCAGGGAATTTGAGCAATACAATCGTGATTTACCTACAGTCGATTCTTTTTTTGATCCAGATATTTGGAGAGTGAAAGCCACAAAAGAAGAATTGGGAATTTTAATTCGTTGTTATCTCCTTTTTTTAATCCGAAGAGGAGCTTCTGAAAATAAGGTTAACTTTTCAGTCCGCCACATGACCTCAGAGTCTGAAGATGTAGGCTCTATTGAAATCACTAAAACTTCAGATTTTAAAGCTCCCTTTGTTAGGCTTTCTTTTTATGTGAGCACCTCGAATCCTATTGGTCGCAAACAAATGGCCGATATTTTTAACTTAGAAAAAACTAAAGAACGTTCTGAGACTGAAATGGCATTAACTCCTAAATTGGTTACAAACATGAAGGGGCGTTTGCGTATAAAATCTAGTTTTGAAGATGGGAATGTCATATTGCTTGATTTGCCAGCAGCTGAAGAACGAAAAGCAGAGGATAAGGTCAATGCTAAGCAGTTAAAATCTGCTTCAATGATTGATGTAACTTATGAATCTAGTCTTTCTTCTGCTCCAGAAGCTTTAATAAAAGAAGAGCTTTTGTTGCATACGCAAATTGAATCAAAAACGTTGGTGAGCCAATCTGGAATAGATATTCAAAACTCTCAAGAAGAGACCGAAGCAACTGCTCGTCCTACGATGCGTTTAGCAGAAATAGAAAAAGCAAACTCTTTTGCGGAGAATATTTCTGATGAAAGGTCGCGGGTTCGATCTCGATTTAAAATTAGAAAACCAGGAGAAAAAGAATGATACAAGACTTACATCCGCCTGATTATCTTATTTATGTTGTCGAAAGTGATAGAAATCAACTCAGTATCTTAAAGGATGTTTTTGAAAAGTGGGGCTTTCAAGTCAAAACTTTTTCAGATGCCGATAGCATTTTAGATCTTCTTAAAAAAGGAGAGTTGCCGCATGTTATTTTTGCTGACTTAGAAATGCAGGGGCTTTCTGGTTTAGGTATTGCTAAAAGAGCAAAAGAAATTTCCTCAGAAATTGAAATTGTATTTACAACGAAATCTCCAACAGTAGAGATTATTTTAGAAGCAGTGGGCATGGGGATTTATGACTACCTCATGAAACCCTTCAATAAACTAGAAGATATACGTAAGGTAGTTTTTCACGTATGTGAACGCATTTATTTGCGTTTGTATAATGAGTATTTAGTGAGTGAGCTTAAGCTCAAAAACGAAGAGATTCGTGGCTTGTCAATGATGTCAGCAGAGCTTGCAGAAGTGGTAGATGCAGGAAAAATCATTGAGGTTGGTTGCCGCTATTTGTCTAAAGCTTTTGGTGGAGCTTCGGTTTGTTTCCTACAATACATTCCTCAAGATAACTCTCTCATGATGGCAACTCGTATTCCGAATGAGTTGTTTGGAGGAGTGCAAACGAAATATCCTATTCCTCGTGATGAAGGTTCTTCGATTGCTTTAGTAGCAGAATATTTAAAGAAAATTGAAAGCGATCAGAAGTTTTATGAGCTTTTAGAAAGTTCGGAAGTATTGAGCCCACAGGAATTTAGAAGAGCTGGGGTTTGGAAAATGTTTCCTTTCGTTACACGAGCCATTCCTCGGGGTGTTTTTGTGATGAAGTTCCGAGATTGGGACGATGAAATTCAGCGTTCTCTTGTTGTTCGTTATACTCAAGCCTTAGAAAAATACTTTGAAAACGCCCTTCTTCATAAAAAAGTTTTTGAAATGTCTGTGAAAGATGGTCTTACGGGCCTTTACAATGTACGAGCCTTTCGTGAGCGTTTAGATATGGAACTTAGAACAGCGATGAGGATTCATCATCCCGTAAGTTTGATTTTTTTCGATGTGGATCATTTTAAAAAATATAATGATACTCATGGGCATCCAGCGGGGGATGTGGTTTTAAAAACAATGGCAAAACTCTTAAATCAAAATTTTAGGGCCACAGACTTTATTGTTCGTTATGGAGGCGAGGAGTTTTGCGTTATTTTACCTCACACCGAATTGCAAAGTGCTTTAAAGAAAGCAGAAGCGTTTAGACAAGTGGTAGAGACTCATCCTTTTCCTAAAGCAGAGACTCAACCTTTAGGTAAAGTAAGTGTGAGTATTGGTGTGTCTGAATTCCCTTCGCATGCGGGCACAGTTGAAACTTTAATTAAACAAGCCGACGATGCACTTTATATTGCTAAAAAAGAATCTCGCAACGTTGTAAAAAGTGCGGAGAAAGATCCTTCACATACGCCGCCTTTTGAATCAAAGCATGTTACAAGAGGAACCTGAACATGATAATACTTCCCAAATTTTCACCTGAAATTTTTAGTGTCGGCCCTTTAGCTATTCGTTGGTACAGTTTGATGTATCTCATTGGATATGTGGTGGGTTTTCAAATAGCCAAGAAAAGAATTCAGCGAGGTCTTTTAAAGATTACTCGAGAAGCTTTAGATTCGTGGATCACTTACATGGTTGTTGGCATGCTCTTGGGGGCACGCGTATTTTATGTAGTGTTTTACAACTGGTCCTATTACATGGATCATCCTGAAGAAATTTTGATGTTTTGGCTGGGTGGTCTTTCCTTTCACGGAGCCGCAGCTGGGATGATCGTTTCTAGTTGGTTATTTGCTAAGAAAAATAAAATTACATTTTTCTCTGCTACGGATACTCTCGCAATCACAGCGGGACCTGGTTTATTTTTAGGCCGCATTGGAAACTTTATTAACGGTGAACTTTTTGGAAGAGAAACTTCTGTTCCTTGGGCCATGGTTTTCCCCACAGATCCACAGCATTTACCTCGTCACCCTTCGCAAATTTATCAAGGTTTAACGGAGGGACTCCTTTTGTGGTTTATTCTTAATTACATTCAAAACAAAGCTATTAAAGAGGGCAGATTCCGCCATGGATTAGTGGGAGGTTCTTTCTTGTTGGGTTATGGCTTGATACGCTTTCTTATAGAGTTCACGCGTGAGCCAGACGCTCAAGTTGGGTATTTGTTTTCTTGGATTACGATGGGGCAAATACTTTGCATAGCGATGATGCTAGCAGGAGCATATGTTCTTTATAGATGTAGAAAAGACCCCATTATTAAGGAAGTGACTTTATAAATTTCTGCAGCACTGTATTAAAGTGAGCTAAGAATTTAGGGTCAAAAAATTGTTGTTTGCTCCGAAGCCCCTTAAGATTTTCGTATAGGGGGAACTTAGATGTTTCAATTAACTCAACGAGCGCTTGTATGCGCTTTGTCTACTTTTGCTTTTTTTGCTCACGCACAAGGTGTGGTTGAGAAGGATTGGACTCTACTGGTTTTTCTAAACGGTAATAACAATTTAGATTCTTTTGGCAAAGATGACATGAACGAAATGGAAAAGGTAGGATCCACGGATCGTATCAATGTTGTTTCACAGTGGGCAAGTTATAGCCGTCGTACAACTCAGAGAATTTATGTTCAGAAAGATTCTAATACTCAACAAGTCACTTCGCCTGTTCTTCAGGATATGGGTTTAGTGGATATGGGGAGTGTTGAAGAACTCATAAGCTTTGTTAAATGGGGCATGGAAAACTACCCTGCTAAACATTACTTCATTGATATTTGGAATCATGGAAATGGTTGGCAGAAAAATGCACTCGATACTATTTTTAAAGATATCAGTTACGACGACTTTAGCGGCAATCGCATCACAACCGAAGAGTTGGGAGTAGCAATGGCCGATATTAAAACATTCTTAGGTCGCAACGTAGATGTTTTAGGTTTTGATGCCTGCCTTATGGCGATGGCTGAAATTGGGGCAGAAGTGGCTGCTTCTACAGATTACATGGTGGGTTCTGAAGACTTAGAACCAGGTGCAGGTTGGCCGTATGATGATTTTCTTGCAAAAGCTAATGAAGGTAATGTTTATAAAGATCCAAAATCTTTGAATGCAGACCTTGTGAAAACATATGTTGATTCTTACAGCGGAGGTAGTCAGGGAAGTCGTTCTGTTACTTTGGCCGCTCACGATCTCAAAGCACTACGCAATATGTATGCAGCATTTAGCAATCTAGCCACAGCACTCAATCAAGTTGCTGCCTCCAATCCCGATGCACTCACTAGCGCGATTCGTAGCACATTGGGTTTTTATGGATCTGACTACAAAGACTTGGGACATTTCTTAGTAAATTTACAAACACGAAGTTTGGGTATTGATGCTGATGTTATTCAAAGTGCAGCGACTCAACTTAAGAGCGTTGTAACTTCAAATTTAGCTACGGGTCAGTTTGCTGAAGCTCAAGGGCTTTCAGTTTGGATTCCAAGCTATGCGAGTTCATGGTCATCCTATGGAGATCGTTATAAGAAATTTGTCTTTGACCAAGAAACGGGTTGGAGCAAGTGGATCGAAACACTGGCTTCTAAATCTGCTCAGTAACTATTGAATATATTTAGGGGAGGGGGAGCTTTCTGACTCTCCCTTAAAAATTCTTTACGGAACGTGATGTTCCTGTTTTACTCTTGACCCAGCGCGCGATGTTCCGTAGCTTGCCCCGCATGTTCCCCTTTAATCAGACAGACTATCGAGATGTCTTGAAGGAATACCTCTCAAGACGATGTGAACACAACCCCCGTTACAGTTTGAGAGCTTTAGCGAGAGACCTGCAGATGTCGCCTTCTAGGTTGAGCGAAGCTTTAAACGGCAAAGCGGGAATTTCTGCAGCTTCTGCTAGGAAGATCACCGAGCGCTTAGGTTTAGGAAACCAAGAGTCCCAGTACTTCTACTTATTGGTTCAAAAAGAGCATGCTCGTTGCCGTCATATTCGTAAAAAAGCGGCTGAAGAGATTGAGGGATTTACTGGGATTTCCAAGAAAGCCCGTATCAACTTAGATCAACGACAAGTGGTAGCAGACTGGTATCACATGGCGATTTTGGAGTGTTTTTCGCTTCCAGATTTTGAACCTAAACTAGAGTGGTTTGCAGCAAAGTTAGATGTACCTCTCATGACAGTGGAACAAGCATTTAAACGCTTATTCCGTGTTGGATTAGTAGAACTTAAAGGTACTTTTTTTGTGCCTTCTGATACTCAAACAATTTACGAAGGGGGGCCTGCGAGTGAAGCTATTCGCACTTTCCACCGTCAAGTTTTGGAAAAAGCTATCAAAGCTTTAGATACACAAAGTGTTGAAGAGCGCGATTTTCAGAATTTAATTGTTGCAATCGATCCCGACGAGTTGCCTCGTTATCGAGAGAGAATTCGTAAATTTTGGGGTGAGCTTAGCCAAATGGCAGAGGCTAATCCTAAAAAAGAAAAGGTTTACTCGTTATCTATTTCGCTATTTAACTTAACTGGAGAAAAAAATGAATAATTTAAAGGTGCTTTTAACTTTGTTTGTTGTGTGTGCATTTTCTGTGAACAGTGATGCAAGTGTATTTCGTGAGCAGACTCTTGAAAGAGCTGAAGGCGGAGCCGATGGCCGTGGTACTGGTAACGGAATCACTGGGCCCGTATACGAAATCTTTTTCATGATGGCCAAGGAGCTTAGCAAGTTAAGTATCCCGAGTGGTCCAAGCAAAGTGGGCGACTTTCCAAGCAGTGGGTCTGATTTACCTACCTTATTTAATGAAGATCTTGTTTTAGATGCTGATGCCATTGAAAAACTTATGGATAACCGCATTGTTGTTGAAAATAATAGTTCTGTGTTTACTGTTGAAGATGCTAGTTATGCTTTTTATGAAGGAGTTTTGTATCTAAATTCTGAATATTGGGATCGCAGACTTCTAAAAGGTGATGCTGAAATCGACGTGATCGCGATTATTTTGAGAGTTACTGGCCATGAAGATAAAAATAACTCTTTAGCTAAAAAAATTGCTGATTTGCTAAAGCATAAAAATTCCAAAAAAAATGGAAATTTAGAAGTCGATGGTAGAGATGCTTTTGATGCAAGCGGTGTTGATTCAGGCGATGAATTCAAAAACGCTAAAGACCTTGACTCAAATGATGTCTTCATTGCGAGAGAATTTTAAATAAGAAATAACTAGGGAGTGGCAAGCTCTCGATAGAGGGCTTGCATTCCAGCAAAATCCAACGCTTGGTCAGCATCAGAAAGTGCTTTGCTTGGCTCAGCGTGAACTTCAATTAAGACGCCATCAGCTCCAACAGCTTTAGAGGCTCGCGCTAGAGGAAGTACAAGATCACTGCTACCCGCAGCATGTGATGGATCTACAATGACAGGAAAAGAAGTCTTACTTTTAATGTAGGCTACAGCAGCCAAATCGAGAGTGTTGCGTGTGAAAGTTTCGAAAGTTCGAATACCGCGTTCACACAAAATAATTTGATCATTTCCGCCCGCTAAAACGTACTCTGTAGCAAGTAACCATTCTTTGATAAGAGCAGAAAAGCCGCGCTTTAGAATTACAGGTTTACGAGTTTTGCCAACTTCTTTTAGAAGTTCGTAATTATACATGTTGCGAGTGCCCACCTGGTAACAATCAACAACAGCGTCTAACTTTTCAATTTGACGTGGATCTGTGATTTCGGACACAAGTGGCAGGCCTACTTGTTGTTTAATCTCTGGAAGCCACTCAATCGCCTTTTCACGAAGACCTTGGAAGCTCTTTGGGTCAGTGCGAAGCTTATAAATGCCACCTCTAAGAACAAGAACTCCAAGTTCTTTTAAAAACATGGAAATTTTGAGAAACTGCTCGGGGCTTTCTACAGCACAAGGGCCTGCGATTACGGCAAAGGAACCCCCACCAATTTCTGTAGAACCAATTCGAACTGTACCCATGTAAGTATATTCTTCGTGCGGATTCTTAGTTCAGTCAATCATCCTTTTCAGGGGTCTAAACGAGGGATATAGTTCAAATAAATGAACTTTGCTTTCCTCTCTGATGGACATAAATGTGCGTTGGGGTGGGGTGCTGTACAGCAAGTCTCTGGGCCTGCAAAAAATGCCTTTTACATCAACAACTTCGATTTGGAAGACTCCAAGCCTTATTACCTTTTTGAACACACAAAAGAGAGCTCTCTAGAAGAGGCTCATCAGCTTTTGGAGTTTTTTGCTTACCTGCCTTTAGTGTCTGAGTGGTACCTCTCAGATTATGAGAATTTTCGTTATGACTTTGAAGAGCTCCAAGAGCGCATTTCGAATAAAACACTCAGTAAGGCACTCTTAAGTGTTTGCGATTTTTCGGATAAAATTTCTACTAAACTCTCATTTCAATTAAAGCGTATACCCAAATTTAAGCATTATTTTTATGGCTTTTGTTTGGATGGCAAAGGAGCTTGGGGTTTGAGTCCTGAGTTATTACTTGAGACAGAAAAGAACCAATTAAGAACTATGGCTCTCGCTGGAACTTATGCAAAAGATCTAGAGCCGCGACACGAGCCTGAGCACTCAGAGGTTATAAATTTTTTTAAAGAAGTAGCTTTAAAGCATTCTCTTGATATGCAAATCACATCGCCGCAGGAATATACCTATGGAAAGATTAAACATCTTAAAAGCGAGATCCTTTTTAAGAATGTAGATATTACGGATATTCAAGAATGGGTAAGGCGTATCCATCCCACACCTGCATTAGGTGTTTTTCCTCGTAACTCTGACAATATGGATTTTTTAAAATCTCTTCGCAAAAGTTTACCTACACATTTTGGAGCGCCTTTTGGTTTTTGTTCAAATGAAGCAACAAAGTTGATCGTGGCAATTCGCGGCACCTTCTTTAATGAGAAAGAAGCTTTTCGTCCCATTGGTGTAGGTGTCACTGCAGCTTCTAGTTTAGAGGCAGAATGGAAAGAGCTTTCTCTAAAGCGCTTTGCGATGGAGGAACTTTGCAGTCAACTAACCTAAAGCTTTCCAAAGCGCTTATGGAGTTTTTGTATTCTCACAACGTAAAAACCGTAGTGGCTTGTTCTGGTTCTAGGAACGCTCCGCTTATTTTTACTCTTCAATCGAGTGAAGAGTTTCAAGTCTTTCATCATCACGATGAGCGAAGCGCAGCTTTTTTTGCCTTGGGACTTTCTATGAAAGAGCAAAATCCGGTGGCTGTACTTTGCACCTCTGGTACTGCTGTAGCTGAAATGCTTCCCGCAACGATTGAAGCTTATTATCAAAAACTTCCTCTCATTTTAGTGAGTGCGGATCGACCGCATTTGTTTCGCGGCACAGGAGCTCCTCAAGCCATTGAACAAGTAGGCATATTTTCGAAATACGCACATTGTGTGGACATTCAAACTGAAAATGATTTTCCCACTGAGTTTTCAACTCCCCTTCACTTGAATATTTGCCTAGAAGAACCCAAAGCTGGCGACTGGGTAGTGGGGACCCACTTGTTAGGTCCTCTTGACCTAAAAGGCATGTCCTCCCCCCCATGCGGCAAATTGGGTCATCGGGACCAAAACAGCCTATCCCCTGTACCTAAACTTGAAGAGTTTTTGGATTGTTCAAATGTTTTAGTCGTAGTGGGTTCGCTAAGTTTAGAAGATGCAAAACACGTCTCTACTTTCTTAGAAAAACTTCAAGCTCCTGTTCTGGCAGACAGTACTTCAAATTTAGAAGCCGCTCCTTACATCCTAAGATGTGGAGAAAAGCTTTTGCGAACATGGAAGCCCGATAAAGTATTGCGTTTAGGATCCGTGCCTTCGTTTCGTTTTTGGCGCGATCTAGAAAAGCTTTCCATCGAAGTTCTAAGTTTGAGCACACAAGGCTTTTCAGGCTTGTCTCGCGCAAGTCTAATCGAAAAAGTGGATTCCTTTGAAACTTTATCCAAGCTCTCGCCTGAGCTTAAACAAAATAAATATGCAGAAGTTTTTAATTTAGATCATCAATTAAGCGAAAAGCTCGAGGTTTTGCTTAAGCGCTATCCTCACTCTGAATTAGCCTTGATTAGAAAACTCAATGAATTCATATCTCAGGATGCTTTAGTGTACCTAGGAAATAGTCTTCCTATTCGAGAATGGAATTTGGTGAACGGTCAACGTCGTCCTACATATGCAAATCGTGGTGCCAACGGCATTGATGGACAAGTCTCTAGTTATTTAGGATTGGCCGATAGCTCTCCAGAATCTTGGGCACTCGTGGGTGATCAAACGGCTCTCTATGATTTGAATGCGCTCGCACTTTCAAATCAATCAAGTGCAAAGAAGTATAAAAGCAAGCGTCGCATCGTTGTGATGAACAACGGAGGCGGTAAGATATTTTCTCACTTAAGTTATTCTCAGCAGATGGAGCATGCTCAACGAAAGCTATTAGAAAATCACCACCGCTGGGAATTCAGAGCGTGGGCTGAGATGTTTGGCTGGGCATACGAGTCTTGGCAGGTAGATTCTTGTCATTTAAATCCTCAAATTGACGATCTCATCTTAGAAATTTTTCCCGATGCAGCGCAGACACATCACTTTTGGTCAGAATGGAGATCAGAGTGAGCAAGATTTTTTTTCACGGAAATTTTGAATCCAACTTTGAATGGGAAACACTAGGACCCAATTGGACAGTGTTTCCCCTTTGGGATTTTATTAGAGCTCACCCATTACTGGATTGGAATGGATTGATGTTAGCACTCAAAGAGGAATTATCTTCTCAAAAAATTGAAGAAGCTGCAGGGTACTCTCTGGGTGGCAGAGTTTTACTAGGATTGATAGATGCTGGATTCAGGGCAAAGTCTTTGAGTTTCTTTTCAACTCACCCAGGAATCATTTCGGAAGAAGAGCGCAACGAGCGCATTTGGAGTGATCTGAAGTGGAAAGAAAAGGTATTAACTTCTGAATGGCAGGAGCTTCACGCGGCATGGAATGCGTTACCAATTTTTTCGAATGACTTTAAGCCCTATGATAGTTTTGAACGTTTAGAGCCTTATCGCTCCGAAATAGCCCACGCTTTTGATGTTTTAGGTTTGGGGCACATGCCCAATTACAATGCGATTAAATTTCCTAA
>CAZIFW010000037.1:0-21785 GCA_964538275.1 uncultured Bacteriovoracaceae bacterium | reverse complement strand
TGCTCTGCTTTTTCATGTTTGCTAAACATGTGTGAACACGCGCATCACTTGAAGACCAATGCAGTCCATTTTCTACAATTCGAATGGGTTCTTTGAGTGCAGTTCCTCGTTTAAAATATTTGGTAAATACAGAGTCCCCAATAGCCCCATTGGAATATATAGAGAAGAATCGAGAATCGTTGATTTCAACCTTTTCTGCTGTCTTTTTATCTGCATCTACTAGGCCTAATTTTTTTTGTGTTTGGAGAGGGGTTGTTCCTCCCTGCGCAGAAACGACAGGCTGAGTTGTTGCAGAAGGAGCAGTTGTCGTTTTTGCGACTTCACTCGTCTGCTGCGTGCTTTCTACTACTGGTTGTGGGGCATGTTTTCTATTGTAGGGACCCAAAACCAAAAGTTCATAAGCAACAATTAATATAAGAATGGCACCAATAATTATCCAATTACGTTTCATATTTTATTCTTTAGGAGGTAATCGTTCGTAGGCGGGTCAAAAGTTAAAATGGGCGTGGTCCATCCGTTGCACCTAAGGAGTCGGCCTACGACTAAGAAAAAATTCTTCACGCTCCACTCTTCTCTAAACAAATGTTCAGCATAATGCGAGCAACTAGGTACAAAACGACATCCACAAAGCCCAAAAGCATGTAATAGAGGCGTTAATAACTTACGGTAAATAAAAAATAATATCCCTGTTACTGTCGGGCGGCTTTGAGTTTTAAGGCTTCGGCTGTAAGCATGGGAGCCCAATCTTTGTAGAGAAGGGGTTTTTTTAAAGTTTTTGTACGATTGTATCGAATCCATATATTTTGCCCTGGAATAGTGTTCAGGCCCTCAGAGTAGAACCATTCTTTTACGAGTCGCTTCCATCGATTTCTTAAAACAGAAGACCCGCTAGCGCGTGCGACACTAACGAGCAGTGGCTCGGAGTTTTGTTTCCACTCAATAAGAGTGGCGATAAAAAGAGGAGAACCTGGTTGAACCCGACTGACAATGCGAAACCTTTCAGGTCTCTTTTTCGCATTTACCTTTTTTAAAGGAGTCTTCGGACTCGCCGTAGTTTCTCTTTTCATTCTTCTAAAATAAAGAGCAGTGCACCTAAGAGTTGCAGAACACGGGATTCGGATACGACAAGTGTCAATGACAGTGCTTGCCGAATCTGAGAATCAAGTTACTTCTTCTTTCCCGCTTTAGTGCTCACAGCGACCGCAATTTTTTTGCGACCTTTGCTACGCCTTTTGCTTAGGACTTTTCTTCCGCCTGGTGTAGCCATGCGTTCCAAAAAGCCGTGGACTCTTTTTCTTTTTTTCTTGCTCGGTTGATATGTACGCTTCATAGAGCTAAGCCTTTAAATCACAACTTTGAGAAGTACACAACTCAAAGCTATTGAGATGGACATACAACAAGAGATTTTTCCTTTTGATAATCTAGAGAAGCAGCCTCAAGGGTCTCAAACAGGTCAAGAGTCCACAGAAAACCCTCAGAACGACCCAAATCGGTACTCAGGAAAAGTAGTAACCACTCAATTTGGCGAAGCCCTTACTCCAAAGTATTCTTTTGATACCTTCGTCGTTGGAAAAAGTAACCAATTCGCCCACGCATCGGCTGTTGCGACAGCAAATCGCCCCGGAATTTACAATCCTCTATTTATAGTAGGTAAAACAGGATTGGGGAAAACCCACCTTTTAAAGGCTATCGGCTATAGGATTTTGAGTGAAATCAATCCTGCTGCAAGAATTTGTTACCGCTCTACTCAAAAATTTATTGAGGAAGTTATTCAGTCTATTCGTCACGACACACGTCACGAACTGCATGAGCGCTATCAATTAAATTGCGATGTCTTATTAATGGACGACATTCAATTCTTGTCTCGCTCCGTTTCTACTCAAGACGAATTTTTTAGAATTTTTAACGCTCTCTTCGATGCGGGCAAGCAAATTGTTATTACATCAGACCGCATGCCAAAAGAAATTCAAGACGTAAATGATCGCATCATTTCTCGCTTTGAAATGGGCATGGTGGCAGATATTGATGCTCCAGAATTAGAAACACGTGTAGCTATTCTAAAAGCCCGTGCAGAAACAGATAAAATTAATCTCTCAGATGAAGTGGCGCACCTGATTGCAACCTATGTAAAAGCTAACATTCGAGAACTTGAAGGTTGTCTTACAAAGCTTGCGGCACACGCTGCCATTTATAATGAAGAAATATCTGCGCCTTTGGTTAAAAAAATTCTCAAGGGTTATGCTGGAGAGAGACAAAAAGTTATTACTCTTGATGAAATCATCTCCGTAGTAGCTCATTATTTCTCTGTTAAATCAGCAGAAATTCGTGGTCCTTCTCGAAAAGCACCCGTTGCAAAAGCCCGCCAGATCGTCATGTATTTTGGCCGCGAACTTTCCAAGCAAAGTTGTACCTCAATTGCAGAAGACTTGGGAAATCGCCACCACACGACCGTTCTACATGGGCAAGATTACGTAGAACGCGCAATTCTTACAGATCCCGTATTAAAAGCACAGCTTCAGCAAATTGAAGAAACGCTCACCAAGACTCTCTAAGGTCAATTTAACTACGCTTGACCTCTTCCCATAAAAGTTAAAAGCCGTTTAACTAAATTTACGACATGATCCACAAGAATGAATTTAAAGATTTTGCTTTATCTTATTGGGTAGTTCCCGCACTTTCTCTTTTTGCACTCTCTGTCGTTTTTTATAGAGCTTGTTATGACTATGCCGTTGTTAATTTAGATTCCCCTAATTTGCTATTGGCAATATTTTCTACGTTTCCCTACTTTTTAACTTTTGCATTTTCATTTTTTACTAAAAACGCAACTCACAGGAAATCTTTCTATGCCGTTTTGGGACTCTTGGCTTTTATGACGGGATTTGAATGGATGGGACCCAAAACCCCCGAAATGAAAAATGTTTATTCTATCGTTTGGTTTTTCCAAACCATTTTTATAGTTCCATTTTTAGTTTATTCAGCGAATGAAATAGAACCTAAAAAGAATGTTTAACGTTTCTTGTTTTGAAGAAAAATATATTCTTTTGCTTTTTCTTCGAGCTCCATAAAAGTTGGCTTCACAACGCGGAGATAATTATCCATAAAAAACTCTGCAGCTTCTTCATGGGCTTCTTTGTTCAAATTTTCTTGCATATCAATCAATGTGGACCAATTTCGGGTTGATCTTAAAACTCCTACCTCTAAACCACGGTCATGAGCGCTTTTATTCACTAAGTCCAAATAACCCATAAACTTCAAAACAAGGCTTAAAATGTGAGTACTACTGTTAAAAACTTCTGTGATCTGTTTGAGATAATCTTCTTTAAATTGAATGTCTTCCGTGGCTTTTTTATGCGCAGCGCCTAAGTTTTTAATTTGCAGGCTGTAGCTCTCAATAGATTCCTTTAAGTTTACGTTCTGCATGATTCAGTATAGTCCCTTTATCAATTAAAAAACGGAGTTTTCCTGCCTTTATCCACATGCATTTGTGGATAACTGCGATAATGGAAAACTTGTGGATAAGTCAGGGAAAACTCTGTGCATAAGTACGGGAAAACTATTGGATAGCATGTTATCCATTTGTTTTCCCTGCGTTATCCACAGAGTTATCCACCTACTTTAGCCTTTAAAATCAATCACTTAACTGAGTTACGCCATACTATTCATACATACATAGATCTTCTACTACAACTTTATTAATTAGAAATAGAAGAAGGGCAGGAAAACTTGGACTATTCATTGTAAAAGAATGCAATTAAGGTGG
Organism: uncultured Bacteriovoracaceae bacterium; assembly: GCA_964538275.1. Classification (GTDB taxonomy): domain Bacteria; phylum Bdellovibrionota; class UBA2428; order UBA2428; family UBA2428; genus CANIGN01. The sequence continues at coordinate 18,025 of CAZIFW010000037.1, read as the reverse complement.
GGTAACGAAAATGGAATTCTCAATAGATAGAAGTCTCTTTTTAGAAGGTCTCGAAAAAACTCTAAGTGTTGTGGAAAAGCGAAACACAATGCCATCACTCAATCACGCGTTGATTGATGTGAAAGAGGATCAACTACAGATCAGTGCTACAGATTTAGAAATTTTTGTTAGCGCATCGGTACCTTGTAAAGTAACTGAATCAGGTCGAATCGCACTCCCTGCTCGTAACCTTTATGACATTGTTAAAGAATCACAATCTAATGAAATAAAAATTAGAGGATTGGAAAACAATAGAGCAGAAATCAAAAGTGGAAAAAGTTTGTTTAGATTGATGGGATTATCAGCAGATGATTTTCCACATTTTAAAACTTCACCGAAGGGACAACTTTCAACTGGAAGATTAAAAGTACAAGAATTTTTAAAACTTTTACAAAAGACAGAACATTGTATCTGTCATGAAGAGTATCGTTATGCACTCACAGGGATTCACATTGAGACTGTAGCAGACGATGTGAATAACCCAGGGAAAACTTTTCTAAGAGCTGTAGCAACAGACGGACACCGTTTAGCTCTTATGGAAACTCCTGTGGAAAAATTAGGAAATGTAAAACTCACTAAAGGAATGATTATTCCTCGCAAAGGTGCTGTTGAATTACGTAAGCTTTTAGAATCTACAAGCGAAGAAGAGTTTGAACTCACAAGTGATGAAAACTTAATTCGAGTAAATATGGGTCGTTTCAAAATTTGGATTCGCCCACTCGATGCAGAATACCCTGATTACAGAAGAGTTCTTCCTGGAGAACTCCCTAATAAATTCTTCTGCCGAAAAAGTGATTTAAGCTCAGCCCTTAAGAGAATGTCTCTTTTGGTATCTGATCGTTCACGTGTAGTAGCTTTTGGCTTTCAAAAAGATCACTTAGAGTTATCCACTCAAAACCCAGAGCTTGGTGAAGCGACAGACGAAATATCTGGAGATTTTACAGGGTCTGCTGTTAAAGCAGGATTCAACGTACGCTTTTTCTCAGAAGCACTAACAAACTTTACGGATGATAAATTGATTGTTCACACAGGTGAAGCCCTACAACCCGCTCTTTTAAAAGCTCCGGGTGACGAAGGCTTAACTATCGTTATCATGCCTATGCGTTTGTAATGTGAATAAGTCAGGGAAAACTTTTCAACTGTGAAGATTGAAGAAGTTTTTATAAGTTCATTTCGGAACTTAAAAGATATCCCTTACTTATCCACAGAAAAGATCAATCTCTTTTTAGGAGATAACGCCCAAGGAAAGACAAATTTTCTAGAAAGTTTGTATGTAACCCTTCGCGGGGAGTCTTTTCGCTATTACTCGGGCAAAAAAGATTGGCTTTCTGCGCACGGAAACGGCCTAGGCGTGCGAATTCGCGTTCAAACAGAGCTAGGGAACCAACATCAGGTAGAAATGCGGCAGGAAGGGCAATCTGTGCGTTTTTTACTCAACGAAAAAAAACTGCCCGCATCTCACCTTAAAGTAAAACATCCGATTGTTGTTTTTTCTCCGGATGATCATCAATTAGTGCGTGGTCAACCTGAAGAACGTCGCCGTTACGTAGAAGATGTGCTTTCAGATGGAGTCCCAGGTTACGCAGAACACTTGGATAACTATGAAAAAGCCCTCAAAAATCGCAATATTCTGCTCAAAGAAGCACGCGATAAAGGGGTTTCTAAGGAACTAAAAACTCAAATTCAACACTGGGATGTACTTTTAGCGCGTGAAGGTGTGAGTTTGTTGCAACTTCGAGAAGAAAGCTGGCCAGAGTACAAAAAGATTTTTGAAAGAGTTATCCACGAGATATTCCACACGAGTCGTGTGAATACACAATGGAAAGTTTTCCAAGAGATACCCACAGTAACAGAATATGTGAACAACTTAGGGATAAGTTTTGAAAAGGACTTTTACACAGGAAGAACAAATTATGGTCCTCATAGAGAGGATTTTGAAATTCTACTGGGAGATGTTCCAGCGCGCAGCTCAGCCTCGCAGGGCCAGGCACGCATCCTAGCAATGGCTCTCAGATGGAGTCATGCGCAGTGGATCAGAGAGCGAAATCTAGAGGAACCTCTCTTCTTCGTGGATGATTTTTCGAGTGAACTTGATGAGCACCACCGTAAAGCCCTTCTGGAGAGATTATTTTCTTCTCAGGGACAAGTGTTTTTGACCGGTACAAAAGAGTCATTTTTAGAGTCAAATGGAAGCTCAAATCTCTACTCCAAAATGTTTGCCAAGATACCTAAATCCTATATAGTGAATGGAAAGATTTTGGATCGAGATTCCATAGTATGACGCAAGACGAAAAGCAGATAAATAAAGACGAATATAACGCCTCGAAAATTAAAGTTCTTGAAGGGCTCGATGCCGTAAGAAAACGCCCCGGTATGTATATCGGAGATACGGGTGTACGTGGACTTCACCACCTCGTACAAGAAGTCGTGGATAACTCTGTCGACGAAGCGTTGGCGGGTTTTTGTAATACGGTAAAAATCACCATACACGTTGATAACTCTATTACCGTTGAAGATAACGGTCGCGGTATTCCCGTAGATATCCACGAAGATTTAGGAATTTCAGCTGCAGAAGTTGTACTAACAAAACTACACGCAGGTGGAAAATTCGAAGGACAAGCGTATAAAATTTCAGGTGGTCTACACGGAGTAGGTGTAAGTTGTGTAAATGCTCTTTCTGAGTGGCTAAAAGTAAAAATCAAAAAAAATGGTCATTTATACTCCATCGCATTTGATCGCGGTGTTACTCGCTATCCCCTTCAACAAGAAGGTGATGCTGAAGGAAATGGAACTACAGTAAGTTTCAAACCCGACGTAGAAATTTTTGAAGTTACAGAATACAGCTTTGAAACTCTTTCTGCGCGCTTAAGAGAACTTGCGTTCTTAAATCCTAAATTACGCATCATCATTAAAGATGAGCGTTCAGATAAAGAAGCAGAATTTTACTACGAAGAAGGTATTAAAAGTTTCGTAGAATATTTAAATAAGACTCGTCAAAAACTACACGAGACTATTTATTTTGAAGAAAAAACTCCTGATGCCGAAATTGAAGTGGCCTTGCAGTGGAACGATTCTTACAAAGAAAATATTTTCACTTTTGCCAACAACATCAATACCGCAGAAGGCGGCACGCACTTAATGGGTTTTAAAACAGCTCTTACGCGCGCGATTAACAAATACGGAATTCACTACAAACTATTGAAGGATAATGACGACTCTATTGAAGGCGAAGATTGTCGTGAAGGTTTAAGTTGCGTTATCAGTGTAAAAGTTCGCGAACCTCAGTTTGAGGGTCAAACTAAAACAAAACTCGGTAACTCAGAAATTAAAAGCCTTGCAGAAAAAGGAACCTTTGAAAGACTCTCTGCATACTTTGAATTAAATCCTGCTAACGCAAAACGTATTATTACAAAAGCTATCGAGGGCGCACGCGCTCGTATGGCTGCTAAGAAAGCACGCGAACTCACACGCAGAAAAAGTGCATTAGAGTTTTCAGGATTGCCCGGAAAAATGGCAGACTGCCAAGAGAAAGATCCGGCACAATGTGAAATTTATCTCGTAGAAGGTGACTCTGCGGGTGGTTCTGCAAAACAGGGTCGCAATCGCAAAACTCAAGCCATTCTTCCATTGCGAGGTAAAATTCTTAACGTAGAAAAATCGCGTCTTGATAAAATGTTGGGACATGAAGAGATCCGGGCTCTTATTACAGCTCTTGGTACTGGATTAGAAGAATCTGGAAATGGTTTTGATATTTCAAAACTTCGTTATCACAAAATTGTGATCATGACAGATGCGGACGTAGACGGAGCTCACATTCGCACACTTCTTCTCACATTTTTCTATCGTAAAATGCCAGAACTGATTGAACGCGGACATTTATACATTGCTCAACCACCTCTTTATAAAATTAAAAAGGGTAAGCATGAACAATACGTTAAAGACGATAAGGAATTACAATCCATTCTATTAGAAGAAAGCTTAGAGTTAAATCACTTAGTGAATCATAGTGGGTTAGCGCTATCAGCAAGTGATTCCAAACGCATACTTTTGCAGATGCAAAAATTTGATAATGTCTTTAGAGTTATTAGTCGTAAAGGTGATGCAAAAGCATTGTCGGTTCTTTTCTTAGATGGGCATATTCAGGAGCAAAACTTAAAATCAGAAGCTGCTCTTAAGCTCATCGCAGAAGAAGTTAAAAAAGAAAGCACTGATTGCGAATTCAAAATTGAAAAAGATAAAACGCATGAAGGCTATTACATGCTTAAAATTGAAACGCGTAACCAAGGCGCACGTTTTGCCACTGAATTTTCAAAAGACTTTTTAGAAAATCCAGATACTCAAGAAGCTATTCGACTTTGCGGATTTGTAAAAGAATTGGGTGGAAGACCTTTTAAACTTGCTGATACAAGCGATCCTACAAAAGCAGAATACTTTAAGTCCCCCACTCAACTTTTAGAAATGGTTTTAGGTAAGAGTCGCGATAAGTTTTCTATCCAACGTTATAAGGGCTTAGGAGAAATGAACCCTGAACAACTCTGGGAAACTACCATGGATCCTACTATGAGAACTTTCTTAAAAGTAACTGTAGATGATGCGGCTGCAGCAGATAGCATTTTCTCTGTTCTTATGGGAGACGATGTTGAATCTCGTAGAACATTTATTGAAGAAAACGCGCTTCGAGTGAGAAATCTCGACGTTTAAGGAATTTACTTGGCAAAAGATATTGAAGCTTTCCGCAAGGAATTTTTTCTAGATCAACCCACACATGTTCCCTTGAACAATGCGGGCCTATGTCTTTTGCCCAAAAATACTTTAAAAAAATTAGAGGAAGTTAATTACCAATTAGCTAAAGATGGTCCTAATTGTTTAGGCCAAGTTTTTGCAGATTGGGATGAATCTAAAACGCTCTTGGCGAATCTTTTAGGTGCATCTGCAAATGAAATTGCATGGACCCCTAATTGTTCGGCTTCTATTTCGTTTGTTGCCGATGGTTATGAACATCAAAAAGACGAAGAGATTGTTATTTTTGAAAACGATTACCCTGCCAATTTCTATCCGTGGGTAGCGCGATCTAAACGATATCAGTCAAAACTGATTATAGTTAAGGCAGAATATGACCTTAGCCGTTCTTTAGAAAAAGTTATTTCTTCTATTACAAGCAAAACTCGGATTGTTGCCGTTTCACATATTCAAAGTGATTGTGGATATCTCATGGATATCTCTGAGATTGCTAAAGCGGCTCATAAAGTTGGAGCCATTGTAGTTGTAGATGTTATTCAGTCAGCTGGGATTTATCCCATAGATTTCCACAAAATGAATGTGGATATTCTCTGCGGAGGTATGCATAAGTGGTTGTGCAGTCCTCCGGGAGCAGGTTTTTTAGTGATAAAAGAATCTGTTGCTTCAAAAGTTGCACCCGTTCTTCACGGCGCACTCAATTATGGCAGCTTTGAAGATGCCCCCTCTATTGAAAAACTTCCATTGGAAGGTGTGCGTCGTTTTGAGCAAGGCACGCCTTCTTTCCATAGTGTATTAGGATCTATTCCATCACTCAAAATTATCTCAGATTACTCTGTGGATAACTTATGGAAAAAATCACATGAACTTCGAAAAGTTCTTAAAGAAGGGATAAGTGAACTTGGCTTTGTTGTTCATGGTGGAGCAAATACGGGCCCACATTTATCTATGAACCACCCCAAGTTTCCAATCCTTCGTTTTTCAGAAGCTCTTAGTAAAGAAAAAATATCTCATGCCTTAAGGCCCGCGCCTTTAAGTGAAGGAAAAGTTTTAAGGCTTTCTCCGCACGCATACAACACACCAGAAGAAATGAAACATGCAATTGAAACCTTAAAAGGAGCAATTGCTTAGCAGTAGGTAAAAATCATGACGACAGAAGTGAAGCCAGAAAACATTGAAAATATCAAAATTGAAGAAGAAATGCAGGGAGCTTACCTTGAGTATGCCATGTCGGTTATTGCCGGTCGTGCGCTACCCGATGTACGCGATGGCTTGAAGCCTGTTCACCGCCGCATTCTTTATGCGATGTACGGCTTGGGAAATACTTACGATAAAAAGTATTTAAAGTCCGCACGTATCGTGGGTGACGTGATTGGTAAATATCACCCTCACGGCGACTCTGCTGTTTACAACGCCTTGGTTCGTATGGCGCAAGAATTTTCACAGCGTTACACTCTGGTAGACGGTCAAGGTAACTTCGGCTCTATCGACGGAGATAGTCCAGCCGCCATGAGGTATACGGAATCGCGCATGACTCGTTTTTCAGGCGACATGCTTGCGGACTTAGAAAAAGAAACCGTTGAGTTTGGTCCCAACTACGACGGGTCCATGCATGAACCTAAAGTTTTACCCACAAGACTTCCAAACCTTTTGGTAAATGGTAGCAGTGGTATTGCCGTGGGGATGTCCACAAACATTCCTCCTCACAACATTTCAGAAGTGCTCAAAGGGGCTCTCGCTATTGCAGATAATCCCGATATAGAGTTTGAAGAACTTTTCAAAATTATTCCCGGACCAGATCTTCCCACAGCAGGTATTATTTCAAACATTTCAGGTATCCGCGCAGCCTATAAATATGGCAAAGGCTCTTTCACAATGAAAGGCCGCGCGCACATTGAAACTATCGGCAAAGACAAAGAAGCTATTGTGATAACAGAGCTTCCCTATCAGGTGAATAAAGCAACGTGGATTGAAAACATTGCAGATCTCGTGCGCGATAAGGTAATCGAAGGCATTACAGACTTGCGCGATGAAAGTAGTCGCGAAGGTATGCGTGTTGTTATTGAACTTCGTCGCGGCGAAGCTTCTCAGATTATCTTGAACAACCTCTACGCTAAGACACAGTTGAAAACAAATTTTGGGGTAATCATGTTGGCCATTGAAAATGGTCGTCCTCGATTGTTTTCATTGAAAGATGCACTCGTTGCATTCTTGGATCATAGAAAAGACGTTATTACCAAGCGCTCAGTTTTTGATTTAAGAAAAGCGAGAGAACGCGAACATATTTTGGACGGATTAAAAATAGCACTCGATAACATCGATGCTGTTGTAGAGTTTTTGAAAAAAGCAAAAGATGCCAAGTCAGCAAAAGAAGGCTTACAAGCTCAATTCTCACTGAGTGAAAAACAAGCTCAAGCCGTTTTGGATATGAGACTTCAAAGACTTACGGCTCTTGAAACTCAAAAGCTTATTGATGAAATTTTAGAAATTAAAAAAGAAATTGAAGGTCTTAACCTTATTCTTAGTAGCGACATTGAATTGATGAAAGTTATTAAAGCTGAAATCAATGAAATGCTTGAGCAGTATGGAGATAAGAGAAAGTCTGAGATTTCTCTCGAAGATGACAAAGGCTTTAACGTAGAAGATTTTGTACAAGACGAACAAGTTGTTGTGACCATTACAAACTCTGGTTATTGCAAACGTACTTCAACAGAATCTTACCGCTCTCAAGGTCGCGGAGGTAAAGGAATTAAAGGCGCAGACACTGGCAAAGAAGATGATTTTATCAAAGACATCTTTGTTGCAAGTACTTTGAGTTACTTGTTGTGCTTTACAAACAAGGGTCGTTTGCATTGGTTGAAAGTGCATCAGATTCCTGAGATGAGTCGCACGGCTCGTGGTCGCCCTCTTGTTCAAATGCTTTCATTAGTGGCAGGAGAAGAAATTCTATCTATTCTTCCAGTGACTAAATTTGAAGAAGGCCAATACATTGTGATGGCAACTAAACAAGGCGTTATTAAGAAAACAGACTTGATGGCGTTCTCAAACGTAAGAACTGCCGGAATTATTGCCATCGCTTTTGATGATGGCGACGCATTGGTCAAGGCAACGCTCTCAGATGGAAAACAAGATGTTGTTCTTGCAACGAAGTTAGGTCAAAGTATTCGCTTCGGAGAAGATGATGTGCGCGATATGGGTCGTAATGCACGCGGAGTAAGAGGCATCAAGCTTGATGACAACGACGAAGTTGTGGGAATGGAAGTTATTCCTACAGAAGCCAACGACAAAGGCGTTCTATCTCTCTTAAGTATCAGCACCAAAGGATATGGAAAGCGTACGCCTCTTAACGAATACCGCACTCAAGGTCGCGGTGGCTCTGGAATTATCAATATTAAAGTGACAGATAAGATTGGCGATCTTGTAGCCGTAAAACTTGTGAGAGACGGCGAAGATGTCATTATTATCAGTAACGTTGGGCAATTAATAAGAACTCCAGTTGCAGAAATTCGTGAGATTGGTCGAAACACTCAAGGAGTGAGAGTCATCAACATGGATGAAGGCGAGACCGTAAAAGCTTTTGCGATCACTCGTGAAATTGTTGATGAAGAAGTAGTGGCAGCAGAAACAAATGGTTCTGGAGCTCCCATAAACTAAAAAAATATGAATAAAGAAAAGTGGCAGAATTTAGCAAATAAAGTTTTTGTGGGGGGAGTAAATTCTCCGGTGAGAAGCTTTAAGCGTGTGGGAGGTAATCCCATTATTGCAAAATCTGCCAAGGGCGCTTTCATTCAAGACGTTGAAGGCAAAGAATATCTCGACTTAGTGATGAGCTACGGCCCTCATTTGTTTGGACATCATTACGAGCCCATTCTTGCAGCCCTTTCTGAAAATATTCAAAAGGGTTTATGTTTTGGAATGACCAGCGAAAAAGAAATTTTGTGGGGAGAAAAAATACTTTCCTTTTTACCTGCAGATTGGAAAGTTCGCGCTTTGAGTTCGGGCACCGAAGCTTGCATGTCGGCAATTCGTTTGGCCAGGGGGCATACTCAAAGAGAAATTATTGTTAAATGCTCTGGTCATTATCATGGCCATGTTGATTCTTTATTGTTTGATGCAGGAAGTGGTTTGGCAACATTGAGCGAAGAGGCGGAGCCAGATTCAGCAGGACTTCCAAAAGCCTTGGCAGATATTTTAAAAGTTATTCCTTTTAATAATGTTCAAGCTCTCAAAAAAGTTTTTGATGATTTTGGATCACAGATTGCTGCCATAATTTTTGAACCTGTTATGGGTAACATGGGAGTCGTGCTCCCGGATCAAGAATTTTTAAAGGAAGCTCGCGCACTCACTCAAAAACACAAAGCGCTTTTGATTTTTGATGAAGTCATGACGGGCTTTCGAGTAGCAAAAAATTCTTCACACGGTAGATTTGGAGTCACTCCAGATATTTTGTGTTTTGGTAAAATTGTAGGCGGCGGATTACCTCTTGCGGCTCTAGCCGCACCTAAAAATATTTTAGAAACACTTGCACCTGTTGGAAAAGTTTATCAAGCAGGAACTCTTTCGGGAAATCCACTCGCAGTAAGTGCGGGATTGGCGATGCTCTCTGAAATTGAGAGAGTGAATCCCTACCCCGAATTGGAAAAGTTAGGACAGGAACTCGAAGCAGTTATTGTAAAAGCAGCAGAGAAAAAGGGCATTCCCGTTTCTGTTCAAAGATGTGGATCCATGCTGAGCACACACTTTCGCAAAGACTGTCCTAAAAACGCAGCTGATACACGCGACATAAATTATGAAATGTTTAGTCGTTATTTTTGGAAAGCGGTTGATTTTGGAATCATGCTACCGCCCTCTCCTTTTGAAGCTTATTTCTTGTCTATGGCGCACCTGCCCGTAAAAGAGCAACTTCTTGATAAGATGAATCAAGTTTTTGAGGAACTCTAAAGGTATGAATAGCGAAATTATTGCGGCCTTTTTAATTGGTTTTGGAACCGGGCTTTTTTTAATTTTTGGGGGTGCTTACATCCTAAAACGGACTTTTAAGCTCATGGATTCGGCTCAGCAGAACGAAAAAGGGGATTCCAACCTAAGTTGGAGCTTCAGCCAGGCCTTGGGCCTTGCTTCCTTGTGGACGGGTAAAATCGTTCTGGCCTGCGCAATTTTGTATTTTTGCCAAAAATGGGGTTTTTCTACAAAAGCCATGGGAGTCGGTATTCCGGTGGGCATTATTTTAGGCTCGCTTTTGATCAATAAAAAGACCGATCTAAATTAAGCCAAGAGATTACAACTTTAGAATTTACAGTGTGCTCTAGGGCAGATATGTATTTTGAGTAATGGCAGCTGGTTTTAAGGTCTGGAATTTACTCCACAATGACTTTTTGTCTCACAATCCGCATATTGCGGGCGCTGCTATCACAGCGGGACTCTTTATCGCAGGGGGCGTGGCATATAGGCTCACAACTCCTAAAATTAAACTTTCTCAAGCGGGCATCGAAAGCGCAGTGGAAGAAGACCTCGTTCCTACAGAAAACTTTTCACTTAGAAACACTGTAGAAAGTTTAGGCGAGTATGTTCGCGACAGAGCGAAAGATATTATTGGCGATCACTATGCAAAATATCTTCCTCTTTTAAGTTTTGTTTTCATGTGGGTTTTGGTGAATAACCTCATTGGGATTATTCCTGGTTTTGGTTCTCCTACAGACAACATCAACACAACCCTTTCTATGGGTATTTTTATTTTCCTCTATTACAACATTATGGGCTTTGCCTCTAACGGCTTGCATTACTTCGAACAATTTACGGGTCACCTTCAAGGGTGGCTTTTAATTGCTTTGGGTTGGATGATGTTCCCTCTGGAGCTTATCTCTCACTCAATTCGCCCTATCACCCTAGGAATGCGTTTAAGAACTAACATCTACGCAGATCACTCGGTATACGGCACTATCTCTGGCTTAAGCCACGATTTTTCGCATTCAATGGCGGCAAAATTGGGGGTTGTAGGTGAATACATTGGACATGTCTTTACGGCGTTGGCGCCGGTGCCCATTGTCATTTTAGGAATCTTGGTTTGTGTCATTCAAGCCTTGGTATTTACGCTGTTGAGCAGTGTTTACATAAGTATTGCAACAGCCCACGAAGAACACTAATAAAGGAGAAATCATGAAAAGAAATCAACTCATCGCACTTTCTACTATCGCTGTACCCGCTCTCGCTGTTGCTCAAGAAACAGCTGCTCCTGCCGCTGTATCTTCAGCTGCTGGAATGGCTTACCTTGCTGCAGGTCTCGGAATCGGCCTTGCTTGTTCAGTAGTAGGTTACTCTCAGTCTCGCGCAGCTTCTGCTGCTCTTGATGGTATCGCTCGCAACCCTGCAAGCGCTAAGCCTATCTTCGTACCTCTTCTCTTGAGCTTGGCTCTTATGGAAGCATTGGTACTTTTCGCGTTCTTGATCACTTCTACACTTGCTGGAAAATAAGATCGCATTGCAAAGCTTCGGCTTAGCAAAACGTTATTAAATATAAAAAGAGGAAGCTCCTATAGCTAGGGGTTTCCTTTTTTTTTGAGTAAAAGCAAAAAAGGAGCCAGCTCATGAAAATCATTCCCGTATTTGATCTCCAAGAAAACAAAATGATTGAAGAAAAAGTTTACGGCGGTGAATGGTTGGATTTTGCGTACAAGTTTGCTCCTTTGCGCGCACTTATTAGTCAAACATGGGTACAAAAATTTGTTAGCAACTATGTTGGTGAAAAAAAGAAAAGCGCCGCTAGTAAAAAAGATATTGAGCCTTTCTTAAAAAACTTTGGAGTTAACTTAGAAGAATATGTTGTGCCCGAAGGAGGCTATAGCAGCTTCAATGATTTTTTTGTTCGTTTTAAAAAGAATACTGCTTTTCCCAGTGAAGCAAAAATTTTTGCATCTCCATGTGATGCTCGTCTCAGTGTAAGTCGAATTGAAAATGGAGTTCCTGCTTTAAAAATTAAAGGTAAGGATGTTTTGCTTCCAGATCTTTTAGGATCTTTTAAGAATAAATGTCCGCAAAAAGGTTGGGCAATGACTTTTCGTTTGTGCCCGCTGGATTATCATCGCTTTCATTTTGTAGATGAGGGTGTTGTTTTAAAAGCGCACAAACTTGGCACGCAACTCCATTCTGTAAATCCTTGGGCGCTTCAACAAATTCCGCAAATTTTTGAGTGGAACGAAAGACAACTTGCAATTCAACAGAGCAAAAACTTTGGAGAACTTATTTATCTAGAAGTGGGCGCAATGTGTGTGGGCCGAATTCATCAAACCTATGATGCAGATAGCAGCGCAAAACGCGGTCAAGAAAAAGGATACTTTGATTTTGGAGCATCAACACTTGTGTTGATTGTGGGAGATTCAGCAACTGAAGGCCTCAAGCTCAATCCAAAAATTTTAGAAAAAAATTCCGAAGGCACAGAAGTGCTAGTACGCTTGGGACAATCGATAGGCGAGTGGAAAGAAAATTATTTCCAAGCGTAGATTAAACTGCCGCCGGCAATAAAGTTAATCACACGTCTTGATGCAGATGGATCAAGTGCCGGGCAACCCCAGCTTCTTCCAGATTTAGAACTTGTGTCATCGTTCACATAGTCTGCTGCATGAACAACAATGGCGCGGCTACGCGCATTGCTGTTTGTTGAACTCAAACCATCAAGTCGCAAAGAGTATCCGTGTTTTCCATTATATGTTTCCGCAGTTCTATAAAGTCCAAGTGAAGAAGCATTAGAGCCAGAAGTATTTGAAAACTTTTCTGCATATCCGTCATGATTTGAATCGGAACCCGAGCCATGTGCAGTTTTGTATGTTTCAACGGTGCCACTTCTCATATCAATTAAGTAAAAACGTTTCTTTCCTGAGTACTGACTGAAATCGATAACAGTTAAAAAATTTGGATTTTTGAGAGACGACTTCATTTGATCATACAACTTCAGAGCTTCTTTTTTGGGAGTAGCAGGAACAATGCCTGTGGGGTCAACATATGCGTACGGATCGTTTGGATCCGTAACGGGCTTAGGGGGATTAGACACGGGTGGCTTTGAAGGAGTTGGGTTAGAAGAAATTGGTTTAGAGGGACTGGGCTTCGAAGGAGTTGGTTTTGCTGAAGGAGCCTTGCCCATTGCAAAAGAATTTTGTGGCAAAAGACTTAGGCAAAAACCAAGGGTAGTTAGAAGCTTTAGTGAGTTTTTGTAGAAAAAGTTCATACTCTTTCTTCGCCAAAAGAGAGAGTGTTCCGTGTTAATTCGCCATTAATCCGTAACTAAGTACTGGATAATAAGGATCTTTTTTTGACGATTTTCGAAATTCTTTGTCGAAACTGAAGAAGTTGGATACAGCGAGGCTGAGTGAAAGCTACAACTACATAATTTTAAAGAAGTTCTTGTAGAACAAAACGCGATGCGTTATAAGCAGTCGCATCTATATGTTTCAAGCGGTGCACGTAAGAATCTACAGTATTTTTTTAGCTCAAGTACTTTTGGGAGGCCTGTATTTCACAGAAGCAGCGCCTAAAAAACAACGTGAAATTCCACGCGCTGTTCCCGTAGAGGAAGATAATGTTAAATTTGATAACTCTGTTTTAGCACTCGTACCGCAAGCGCCACAAAACACCGAACAGTTGCCCGACTTTAATCAAGCTCAAGATAATTTTGCACTCGCAACAAACAATGCTGAATACTTTAGAGTTCCAGAAAGTGTTCGCGAAGAACGAGACTTGGCACGAAATGAAAGTTTAAAAAAATCTCAACTTACACTTTATAAATATTTAAAAAAACAAAGAACAGAACTTTTTGGAGAACAAGATCATCCCTACTGGGAAAAAATTATTCAGCAAGAAGCAGCGTTCTTGGCTGAGGTTTTTTTACAAACGAATGTAACAAGACAACAAGAACTTCTAGAGGCAAAATTTAAAGAGAGCCCTCAATTCAAAACAGCGCTTGGCTACATGGGACTTCTTCGCTTGCATGGTATTCATGGAAAGCTTGGAACCATTAATGAACAAATTGTTTTGGGTGCTTTGCCAGTAGATGCCCCAGAGGGAACGCTTCCGACAAAAAGTATCCACGTTTCATATGAAGCAGCCCCTATTGAAATTTTAGAAGCACAGAAAATTGAAAAAAGTTTTCATGCATTTAAAACGTACAGGGGCGATGGCAACCCCTTTCCTGGATACGCTGCAAAGTTTGGCTTAGAAAAAACGAATTTTAATTTTAGTTCTGTTGAAACAGAGAGCGTTTCTTCTGAAATTAGAGCCATTGGCTTAGATCTCGTATGGGATCTTCGACATGAAATACTTTCTAACGCAAACGCAATTGATCAAAGATTTGAGCAAATGCTTGCGCTCTATGCTCCCTACTCTCGGATTTACATAGACGTATTTAAGCAAGAAGCTATGGGGCCAGGTAGCCCAGAATTTTTAGCAATATGGAGAGCGGATAATTCTAAAAAGAAATTTAGAAAAGAACTTTTAGGGATAGGTTTAATCACAACAGGCAGAAGAACTGATTCCAGATGGACTTTGGCTGGGGACAAGGGTGCTCCCGGCAATACTCCAGACGGTGTTTTTAGAGTAGTGGGTTTTCATAAAAAATATATAAGTCGCGCAGGAGATGACATGCGCGGGCTGGTGATGTTGAGTTACGGCAATTCAAGATCATTCTCTGGCCGAGGCTTTCACCATGTTTTTTTCTATAGCCCGTGGGGAACAAACGCGAGTCACGGATGTTTTCGAGTTTACACAGGAAGCAATCAAATGGGCTTAGCTAACTTAATTTGGGCTTCAATTAATCCCATGCAACTCGATCAAGTTGATTTTATGGATATGGGAAATATCTCGGATAATAATCGCTTCAAAGAAACTCAAAGCGTTCGAGAAGTTGTGCGCTACATGAGAGACAACGTTTGGGTTTCTAACTTTAGTGAATATAGTGATGGATATTTATTTTTAGGAGATGCTACTTATAGCAAACAGATTCGTAGGCAATACGAAAACTTTAGCGCCTACACTGGGGTCTCTGTTTTAAGTGCGGCACAAAAGCTAAAAAAAGCAGATCAAAAGATAGTGGGGCCCGTGGGAGTTGATTCTAAAGGAAGATCTGTGCAGTTATCACACACAGGAAAATACTGGGCTTACGACCAAGGTGTTCGCGAAAAACTCTTTGAAATTAATCTAAGAAAATAAAAACTATAACCAGTTTCTTCGTTCAAAGTAAGCTTTAAGCGGCTTTGCAGTTGCAGACTTCTTATCTTTGATTAAGCCAAGGGGTGGTCCCTGATAAACAATATCTCCACCGTCATTGCCTGCTCCAGGGCCCATATCAATAAGCCAATCTGCTGCGGCAATCACATCTAGGTTATGCTCAATCACCACAACGGTGTTTCCTTGTTCAACAAGACGCTGCAAGAGTTCTAAAAGTTTTCTCACGTCTTGAAAGTGTAGGCCGGTTGTTGGTTCGTCTAAGAAATAAATAGTTTTTCCGGTAGAACGTTTAGAGAGTTCTTTTGCGAGCTTAATACGTTGAGCCTCACCTCCTGAAAGTGTGGTGCTCGATTGACCTAAGCGAATATAGCCCAGGCCTACATCAATGAGAGTTTTTAGTTTTGGCTCAAGAACAGGCTGATTTTTAAAATGTTCGTAAGCTTCTTCTGTCGACATTTTTAAGATTTCAGAAATGTTTTTACCCTTAAAGAGAATTTCCATAATTTCTCTTCGATAACGTGCACCGCCACAGCTTTCGCACTCAACAAAAACATCGGGAAGAAAATGCATTTCTATTTTCTTTTGTCCCGCGCCTTCGCATGTTTCACAGCGGCCACCTTTCGTGTTGAAAGAAAAGGTTCCAGGTGTGTAACCACGAATTTGCGAATCAGGCAGTTGAGAGAAAAGTGTTCGAAGGTGACTAAAAATTCCCGTATATGTAGCAGGGTTGCTGCGAGGAGTTCTTCCGATAGGGCGTTGATCTACACGAATTGATTTAAGAAGTTGGTCTGCGCCCTCAATTTTTTTGTAGGGAAGAGGCTGTTTAATAAATGCGCCATTGAGTTCTTTAGCGAGAGCTACTTCTAAAGTGTCCCGCGCAAGACTTGATTTTCCAGAGCCGCTGACTCCTGTGAAAACCACAAGAAGTCCAAGTGGAATATCGCAGCTAACGTTTTTCAGGTTATGTCCAGTACATCCTGTGGCTGTAAGTTTTTTCTTTGTGGGAGCGCGAGGAGTTCTTTTTTCAAAAACTAAATCTTTTCCTAGCAAATAACCCGCAGTGGGAGCTTTAGATTTTTTCAGATCCTTTGGCTCACCAATCCACATAAGTTCACCACCAAAGCGGCCAGCACCAGGACCAATATCTACTAAGAGATCAGAGGCCAACATGGTTTCTTCGTCATGCTCAACAATTACAATGGTGTTGCCCATGTCGCGCAAACCTTTAAGACTTGTTAGAAGTCGATCGTGATCGGCAGGGTGTAAGCCAATGCTGGGCTCATCTAAAATATAGAGTACACCGCTTAACTCAGATCCAAGTTGTGTGGCAAGACGCAATCGTTGAGCTTCGCCGCCCGATATAGTGCTTACACGGCGATCTAGCGCAAGATATGAAACGCCTACGTTTTTCATAAATTCTAAACGAGGCATAATTTCTTCTAGAATTCTTCGACTAACGGGACTCTTTTCAGTTTTGTATAGCTTCGCAAGTTCATCTCGAAGATCAGAAGCAGGAAGAGCTGCCCATTCGGAAATATTTTTTCCATTAAAGAGTACCCAGCTTGCTTCTACTCGAAGTCGTGTTCCCTTACAGGAAGGACATGCTTTAGAAATTTCTTCTTCGTTAATTTCTTCGCCATCTTCCTCAACTTGAGAAAACTTTTTCTTTTCTTCTAAGATCAGTCCTACACCACGACACTTTTCGCACATTCCATACGGAGAGTTAAAAGAAAAGAGACGAGGCTCTAAATCAGGAAATGTTTTTTCAGAAGATGAGGAAGCAATTTTTCTAGAAAATAAGCGCTCACTTTTATCTGAAAGGGAAATAAGTTTTAACCAGCCCTCGGCAATACGATCAATATGCTTAAAGGCCGCAATCATTCGGTCTTTGCATTCAGGGGCACCCACAACAACAGTGTCGATTAAAAGATCGATGTCATGGTTTTGAAACTTAGAAAGTAAAATAGGATCAAAGAGATCTTTCATCTCCCCATCAACTCGAACTTTAGAAAAACCTGTTCTACGCCAGCCTTCAAATTCTCTTAAGAATTCGCCTTTGCGACCACGCACGACGCTTCCATAAACTTGCACCTTGCTTCCTGCAGGCAGACTTTCGATGTGCGTGAGAATGTCGTCTTCTGTATGAGGCTTAAGTGTTTCGCCTGTATCGGGGTCTTTGACCTCTCCCACACGAGCAAAGAGCAAACGAAGAAAATCATAAATTCCTGTAACCGTACCGACTGTTGAGCGTGGGTGAGCAGAAATAGTTTTTTGATCGATTGAAATACATGGAGCTAACCCATCGATAAGGTCTACATCAGGACGGCTAAGTTGATCTAGAAATTGGCGCGCATAAGGAGAAAGGGATTCAAGAAAGCGGCGCTGGCCTTCAGCAAAAAGAGTATCAAAAGCTAAACTGGATTTACCAGAGCCTGAGGGGCCCGTGATGCAAATCATTTTTCCATGAGGGAGCTCGAGAGAAATATTTTTTAAATTATGTTCTCGGGCGCCTCGGATTATGATTTCGGCGTTGTTAGAAGGAGCTTCAATCTTTGGCACCCGAAGATTTTACCCGATGGGTGCCAATATACAAAGGAAGTTTCGCAAATGCTGATCTTAAAGCGAAGAAAGAGCTAGTGCGAGAACCTCGGTAGAAGCTTCGTTACAAGCGTCTTTATAGCCCCAGCTGGTAACATAAGTGCGTTTGAAGTTCTTAGAAACAGCTTTAATCTGCTCGCCTTTGGCGTTAAGCAGCGTGAGGTCTACTTTTGCTACGCAACCAGCCGTGAAGTAGTCGTTTACGATGTCGAGAGTAAGTAAAGGCTTTACTGTTACGTCGCCTTTCCCTTCTTTTACGCTTTTAGCTTTATCCTTAAGAGAAGCAGCAAAAAAAGATTTTACAGTGTTCTTAGCGTTATCAAATTGAAAGCTCGCGCCACCCATTTTGGTGTTGAGCACGTCTTCTTGGCCACTTAGGTCTAGGCCTACATTTTTTCCGTCAAAAGACTTAGTGCTTACAGATATGTTGTTGCGTGAC
>CAZIFW010000036.1:0-22238 GCA_964538275.1 uncultured Bacteriovoracaceae bacterium | reverse complement strand
CTGGATGGAGAGTCTTTTTTAAGCTGGGCAATATCTGTTTTTAATCGCGAAATTTCAGCTCTTAGTTTATCTATTTGAGCCGTTAACGTTTCAACTTTTTGAGAAGCTACTTTTTTAAGTTCTTCGTCTTTTTTCTTTAATTCTTCGAGTTGTTTTTGAATGCTTTCAATGTCACGACGAACCTGAAGCGCTCGCTCTTTAGCTGTCTCTGCTTCTTTGGTTTTTTCTTCTGCAAGTTTCTCTTTTTCTATAGCGGCTTGGATGAGTGCAGCTTTTGCCTCAGGATTGTTTTCTTTCGCAGCATCTGCCCTTAGCTTTTCAGCTTCTTTTTTTGCAACTGCAGCCTCATTAGAAGCCACCCTTGCAGCTTTTTCGATTTCTTTAAATTCGTCGCCTTTTACGTACTCTTCAAGTTTAGCCAAAGCTTCTGTTCGTTCTGCAATTTTTGCTTTTACTATACTTCGGTCATTCTCAATTTCATTGGCATTCTTTTGAAGTTCAGCCACTTGTCTTGCCAACTCTTTTGCTTGCTCACTTTCAGGTGGGAGCTTGCTGCGTTCAGCTTCTAACTCTGCTGCAAGCTCTCGGCTTCTTTCGGCTTCTTCATACATTTCACGTGGCACGTCTTTGTCCCAAGTTGTGTCTCCATCTTGGCGAGCAATTTCTCCTCGATCTATAGGAGCATTAACTGCAATTTTTTCAGTCGCGCGAGGGTCATTTGGAAACTTAGCAAGCGTTCTGGATAACCCATCACAGGCGCCACTGTTCAAGTGATTCTTAATCGCTTCCATAATAGCCACACACTCTTGGCGAGGCTGAGCTTCTTTGCGATTCAAAGGTCCATTATGCTTTTTATTTATTCTCAAAAGAGCAGACATATACTCCGTGGCTAGTGCTGGACACTGTTTCATCACGCTTTGAAACAAAAGACCTGAGCCTGAGCCATAGTTCGAGGTATTTTTTGAAAGCTTTTGTCCTGCTCCAAAGACTCCTGTCATACATTTCGAGTTATTCGTAATATCTGACTCAGATCGGATTCCATATTTGCCTAAAAGTTCTTGGTAAACCTGATTCATTTGCCCTTTACCTAAATTTCTAGAGTTGTAAGAAACTTGGAAAAGACCCGCCTCAGAGGTTTCTGCACTCACATTGCTCGCACTTTTATCGCGACCCTCATTGTATTGGCCGCTCGATTCGATCATGCCCAGAGGCAATAAAAGGGAATAGTTTTGAATGAGCGGATCACCTGAAGCTCCATAGTGGCTAAGAGTGTCGTTTTCGCTTTTAATTCCTGCCTGAGAGGCTAAAATCTCTTGGGTAACTCCGCCTTTTTTTTGCTCACACACAGCCTTAGAAAAACTCAACATCATCCCGTAAAAGTAACCGTTGGACATGCGCCCCACAGATCGGGTGTGAGACTTCCCCGAATATGTCTGCCTAAAAGATTCTCCCGACATACACGCAGATCTCGCCGCTGCCAGTTCGGGTTTTTTAAATAAATCTAAAACATCTGTTGGCTCAGGAGGCCCCACAAAATTTGGGGAAGCAGGCTCGGCTGGATCATGTATTTCTTGAGCTTTAACTTGTAGAGAATACATTCCAAGGAAAAGCATGCCGCCAGACATAAAAATACGGCTCAATGAACGAGCAAACGAAGCGGCCTTGAGTTCCACTCTTATCATTCTAGGGCTTAATACTGAAAGAACGTGAAATTTAATTGTTAATTTTGTGTTAAGTCAGAGCTTGAAGTCTTGAGTTACCTTGCTTTATGATCCCACGGTGGCTATCACCGTAGATAAAATCCGTAACATTGCAATCATTGCTCACGTTGACCATGGCAAGACAACCTTGGTAGACGAACTCCTTAAACAGTCTGGTACTTTCAAGTCCCACCAAGCGACCTCAGATCGCATGATGGACTCTATGGACCTAGAGCGTGAGCGCGGTATTACTATCGCGGCTAAAAACACTGCAATTCTTTATAACGACTACAAAATCAATATTGTAGACACCCCTGGACACTCGGACTTTGGTGGCGAAGTAGAGCGTATTCTCTCTATGGTAGACGGATGTTGTTTATTGGTAGACGCTGCGGAAGGCCCCCTTCCCCAAACTCGTTACGTATTGTCGAAAGCTCTTGAGCAAAACCTCAAGCTCATCGTTGTTATCAACAAAGTTGACCGCAAAGATGCTCGAGCAGATGAAGTTTTAAATGAAATTTTTGACCTCTTCATAGAACTTGGCGCAACTGAAGAACAATGTGAATTTCCATACATCTATGCAATTGCTCGCGAAGGTAAAGCCTCCACTGAGCTTGCAAAAGTAACTGAGAGCACAAACCTCAATGCACTTTTCGATATGGTTATTGAAAAAGTTCCACATCCTAAGCTTGATGACGATCAACCCATGCGCATGTTGATTGCGAACTTAGGTTACTCCGAATACCTAGGCCGTTTAGCAATTGGAAAAATCAAAAGTGGATCCATTAAACGTGGAAAAATGGCTGCCGTTGTAGGCGTTGATGCCAATGGGCAACCCACAAGCAAACAGTTTAAAGTTCAAGCTCTCTATACTTACCATGGCCTCAAACAAGTTGAAGCCGAAGAAGTATCTGGCGGCGACGTTGCCGTTCTTGCAGGTATCGAAGAAATTTCTATTGGAGATTCCATTGTTGGGATGCCCGACCAAAGAGATTCAACTTACAATCCTGCAACTTTTGCACTTCCTCGTATTAAAATTGACGAACCTACTTTAGAAATTGAGTGGATCGTAAATAATTCTCCACTTGCAGGTCGCGAAGGGGAGCACGTAACAAGTCGAAAAATTCGCGATCGTCTTTTAAAAGAAACAATGACCAACGTAGCCCTGCGCTTTCAGGAAGCTGATTCAGCAGATCGTTTTATTTTACGTGCGCGTGGTGAATTACAAGTTTCAATCTTGGCCGAAACTCTTCGTCGCGAAGGGTTTGAATTTGCATTGAGCCAACCTCAAATTCTTTTCAAACAAGTAGACGGAAAAACTCATGAACCCATGGAGCACGCAGTCTTGGATATCCCTGTTTTTGCTCAGGGTACAGTGACTCAAATGCTTCAAAAGCGCAAAGGCCTCTTACAAAGTGTGGCTCAACGCGGAGACGATCGCATGCGTTTGGAATTCTCTATTCCTTCTCGCGGTCTTATTGGATTAAGAAACCAATTTATGACTCAAACCAACGGACAAGGTCTTTTTAACTTTATGTCTGCTGGATACGAAGAACACAAAGGCGATATTCAAAGACGTTTGAACGGAGCGCTTGTAAGTGACCGCGCTGGAGACAGCAACTCTTACGCATTAGAAGATCTTCAAGAACGTGGCGTTTTATTTATCGGCCATGCAACACAAGTTTACGAAGGAATGATCATTGGTGAAAATGCCAAAGAAAATGACCTCAACGTAAACCCTTGCAAAGCAAAACAACTTACAAACTTCCGTACTGTAAACAAAGACGACGCGATTGTACTCACTCCTCCTAAATGGATGACCATTGAACGTGGACTTGAGTGGATTGCTGAAGACGAACTTATTGAAGTTACTCCTAAGAATATTCGTGGCCGTAAACGAATACTCGCTAAAAACCAAAGGACTTAAGCGCTCCTATGAGCGAGTCGGATAGCTCTCGTTTTGTTTGGATAAAAACTCAAGACGGGAGCCCTACTCTTTGGAACAACGACATTGGCGAACCCTATCGTTCTGTAAAAGGTGCCTTTCACGAAAGCCTTCTAGTATTCGTTAAACCTGCACTGGAATTTGCACAAAAGATTTACAAAGAAAATCCACGCGAACTTATTGTAGGTGAATTTGGTTTAGGGGCCGGCACAAACTGGATTTTCTTTTCCGCTCTCGCCACGGCTCTTGGTATTCCCTTTAGATATTACGCCATAGAAAAAGATCGTGGCTCCTTTGATCTAGCACTTAAAAAGTGGTCTTCAGAAAAAACTCTTCTAGAAGAAAATATCCAGAAACATTTAGGCCACTCTGTAAAAATTGACATCACCCAACTTAAAGCTCCTGAAATTTTTTTAAGCCTTGAAGAGTTTACAAATACTTTTAGAACTAAAGCAATTCGATGTAATATTTGGTTTCATGATCCTTTTGGTTCGGGCGTAAATCCAGAAGGCTATAGCGAAGAAACCCTTAAACTTTGCTCTCAAAACTGGGCAAGCACATTTATTGGTCTTAGCTATGCATGCAATGGTGCTTTTCAGAGAGCATTAAAATCAAATGGTGCCTCCACACAGGTTGTTGAACTCAATTCGCCTCCACTTAAAAAAGAATCTCTTGTTTTCTATACTTAACAATTTAAAGATTCACTCCTGCACATACAGTTTAATTAAGACTAAACACCTCATGCAAGAAACTCGGCAATCTTCTATGACTGAGACATGATTAAGACAAAAGCCTATGCCGCCCACTCTGCAGATGCTCCCCTAGCGCCCTATACATTTGAACGAAGAGAGCCCAAAGCTGACGATGTTCTTATTGAAATTGCTTATTGTGGAATTTGTCACTCTGATATTCACACTGCTCGCAGCGAATGGGGCCCCGTGACTTATCCTTGCGTACCAGGACACGAAATTGTTGGAAAAGTGATTGCCGTTGGAAAGAAAGTCAAAAAATTTAAAGTTGGAGATCTCGCAGGTGTTGGATGTTTTGTTGATTCTTGCGGAAAATGTCCAAGTTGCAAAACTCATGAAGAACAATTTTGCTCAGTTCATACGGCATTTACTTATGCCAACACAGAAATGGATTTAAAGACACCCACACAAGGTGGATACTCTTCACACATTACCGTGAGAGAGAAATATGCTTTGAAAATTAAAAAAGGTTTACCGCTAGAAAGAGTCGCTCCACTTTTATGCGCAGGAATCACAACTTACTCTCCTTTAAAAAGACACGGTTGCAAAAAAGGTAGCAAAGTAGGAGTTGTAGGTCTGGGTGGACTCGGACACATGGCTATCAAAATCGCCAAAGCAATGGGAGCAGAAGTAACGGTGTTTAGCACTTCTGAATCTAAACAAGCTGATGCAAAAAAGTTAGGGGCTAAAAACTTTATTATTAGCAAAGACCCTAAAAACTTCGAAGCCTATGCTGGCAAACTAGACCTCATCATCAATACTGTTTCTGCAAAACAAGATTTCACGCTTTATATGTCTACCCTAAAAGTGGGTGGCACTTTAGTTCTTGTAGGGGCATCCCCAGAACCCAATGATTTGTTGGCTTTTTCAGTAATCTTTGGTCGCAAAAAGATTGCAGGCTCTCTTATTGGTGGGATCAAAGAGACTCAGGAAATGCTTGATTTTTGTGCGAAGAAAAAGGTCTTTTCAGATATTGAACTCATAAAGGCCGATCAAATCAATGAAGCCTATGAACGCACCATAAAGAGCCAGGTTAAATACCGCTTTGTGATTGACGCAAAAACGTTTTAGAAGTTATTTTTCTCTTGACGCAATGCATAATGTTAGGTACCCTCCTTTTCCTAAATGCATAACAAGATTGTAGAATTTAACGAGTTTCAAAGAATTCGCGAAGATTATAACTACGAAGTGCAGTGGGAAAAGGAATACCGCTCACACACCAAAGAAATGCTTTTAAACCAACTCCTTGATCAGCAAGAACACGATTACCCACTCATGGAAAAGTGCTCTAAAAGCAACAAACAATTCCATGCTCTTTTGAAAGTTTTAGAAGAAAAATCTTCTACAGCATGGCTAAAACAAATTATTAAAGAGCTTCGCGGTAACGCCGTTGAGGCGTACCGCAAGCTCTCACAAACATCTAACTAAGTATCAGTTACTGAATTGAATCAGCTTCTAAAAGTCTTTCAACCACAGAGTCTACATGTTCCGTGCTGATTGTGTCCGATGAAGCTTCTACAGTTTCACCACTTGTGTTCGCAAACACGTCTTTGGCTAAGAAGAGAGTACCGCGCTTAGCCTTCATTTCTGTCAAAAAGTGCTCATCTATTCTGTAAGCACGAGCACCAAATAAAAGTCCCAAAGCATTCGCCCCCGTAAGGCTTAACTTTTGTGGATTACCATTTATAGTAACTTCGTAGCTATGTGAGCCTTTATAGGCTTTAAGCATAGAACCCAAAGTTGAACTCAACTCTCTTCGAGTGAGCGTATCCTTTTCTTTTAAAATTGAATGAACATATAAAGCATCGGTGTTTTCTGCGATAGCTGTTTGAAGATCTCTTTGAAGTTTTTGCAAAAGCTCAGGATTATTCGTTTTTTGAATCAAAGCATTGATTCGAGCAGAGAGCCTTGCAGAATATTCTGCATATCGAGTGAGCGAAGAGAGTATTGCAGGTTTGAGCGAAGGAAATTTTGCTAGCTCTTCATCAGCCATGCCATTATTCCACTTTGCATTGACGGCAGCTAAGGGATCTTCGCCTCTTTTACGAGCAGCATCCGCCACTACTTTTAAAGCTTCAGTTGTATTTTGATTTAAAACTATATTAATTGTAGACAGGCTTAAAAAACCATCATCGTCCGTAGCAACAATAGTGCTCTTCTTCTCCCCTTCAGTGCGCATAAAAGTAAGTTCAGAGGTTTGAGTATCTAGGTCTCGTACTAGCGATAACTCGTAATTACTCTGGGCCATAGCAATGTAAGAAAATAAAATGGCTAATAATACAAAAGTGTTTTTAAAAGAGTTAAATGTTTTCATACCTAAAATGTTAACAAGCAGACTGCTGCTTGATCTAAAATTCTAAAAAGCCATAAGCCCTTAAAACCCATAAGCGGGTGCAAAGTGCGGCTTAACTGTCTAAACTTTTTACATATTCTTCGCCAATCTGTATTAAAAATGGGCAGCGACAGTGTGAATCTCAGCTGCCTTAGCAGCAGGACTCGTGTATGATTCTGCACGTCCATGAAGCGTGCAGTTCTGAGTATTTTCTTTTCAATACTTTTTTTATCTCTATCTTTTGCATCTGATAATTACCCACGCAGTTTTAAGAAATGTCTCACTGCCCTAAATACTGTTCCCAAAACAGAACTGCTTGCACATGTAGATCAAGTCGTTACTTTGCATGGCCTTAAAGAAAACGAAGAAGCTCGGCTCCTATTACTCGACAATCTATTGAGTAATTCTGACTTTATAGAAATACTTTCTAAAAACGATCATAGCGTTGCCGCTTTAAAATTAAAAAATCTGATCAATCAAGGCTCTAGCCAAGAGTACTACAAACAAGCCATTAGAATAATTGAACGAAGATCTCCCCCTCGTGCATTGACTTATATATTACTTGCGAGACAAAACCTTGTGCCTGCGTATATGCCTGCACCACAACACTTGCCACCAGATGCCTTTAAAGAAAAAACTCACCAAAGCAAAAGAGTAAGCGAGGCCCTTTCGGTACTTTTTGAGAGTGACCCTACCATTAGACCTTTACATTTTACTCGCCGACTTTTTGCTTACATGGGACGCGCTGTAGGCTTAAGCCAAATTGAGAAATACAATCTTACAAATAACTTTATTTTAGAATTACGAAGACAAATTGCAGAACACAATGCTCTGATCAAATACGCCCGCTTAAATGGGTTTAAGCGAGAACGCCTTTCCCAATACAGTTACCATCCCCTTTTGGAAACAGCAGAAGATGGAACATTTATTATTTGTGGAACAAAAAAGTGCCCCTATTATTTTGCGATCACTAGCGATTCAGACAATGCTCGCTTTTATATCGTACATCGTGGGGAGTCTTCTGCAGCTTTTGACATCAACACTTGGTCACAATATCCGCGTATTCGCGAAGCACTTCCGAATTAAGCTCTATCGAAAATTTCTTTAGAAATAATCAAACGCTGAATTTGGCTTGTGCCTTCGTAGATTTGGAAAATTTTAGAATCGCGGTAAAGCTTTTCTACCGGATATTCAGTGCTGTAACCATAGCCACCAAAAACTTGCACAGCATCGCTACAAACTTTGTTGCACATATCGGCAGCAAAAGCTTTAGCCATAGCCGCAAACTTAGTATTTCTTCGGCCTTGATCAATTTCGTAAGCAGACTTCCACACGAGCAATCGAGCGGCTTCAATGTTCATGGCCATATCAGCAATCATGAAACTCACAGCTTGGTGCTTCACAATAGGAACACCGAAAGTTTTTCTTTCCGTAGAATATTTCATTGCATATTGCATAGCTGCGCGTGCAACTCCCACTGCACCTGCTGCCACGGGAGGACGAGTGTGGTCAAAAGCCTTCATGGCAATTTTAAAACCATCACCTTCTTTGCCGAGCAAATATTTTGCAGGAATTTTCACATCGTTAAAAGTAATACCACGGGTATCAGAGCAACGTTGCCCAAGGTTTTTTTCTTTCTTACCAACTTCCACACCTGGAGTGTTGGCAGGAACTATAAAACCAGACATACCTTTTACGCCCGCTTCTTTATCTGTGTATGCCAAAACAAAAAACCAGTTCGCAACAGAAGCATTCGTAATCCACATTTTGCTTCCGTTAATAATGTAATCATCACCCACTTTTTTAGCAGTGGTTTTAACACCTTGAACGTCTGAACCCGCATGAGGTTCAGTCACTGCGTATGCCGCCATTAAAGGCTCTTGAGTAAGCGGCTCTAAGAATTGTTTTTTCTGCGCCTCAGTTCCCGCAACAATCAACGGAGCTTGAGCTAAGCCATTGGCTTCCATCGCAGTATACATACCGCTGCAGTAGCTGGTTAATTCTTCTGCTATTAGACAACCATCAAGTACCGAAAGTCCCAAACCACCAAATGCGGGTTCAATGTGTGTATTCATCAATCCTAATTCGTGAGCTTTTTTAATTACGGGCCAAGGGTATTCTCCCGTTACATCGTAATGCTCAATGTGGGGCTTCATTTCTTTTTCGCCAAAATCACGAGCGAGTTCAATGAGACTTAATTGTTCGGGACTCAAATCAAATTGTGCCATAGGTGAAATTCAATCACAGGAGTGGCACAAAGGAAAATCGATTTTTAGAAAAGTCTCAGCAAATTAAGAAAAATTATTCAGGACTTAGTACTTGGCCATGGAACGTCGCTCGTTGCTCCAGAGTTCTTTGAGCCATACGAGAGAACGATCCGGTGGCAGCAAGTTGAGAGCTAAGTCCATTTTGCGAATGGCCTCTTCTAATCGAGAATCCTTAGCCAAGTGGATTGCTTCTTTGCGTAGCTGATGTGCTCTTAAAAGTTCCTGGTAGGAATAACACGAGGCAGATTGCCCCAAAGGACGAGCCTTCAAGGCCTGCCAAGCTTTTAAACCTCCGCCCTCATCTGTGTGCATTAAGCATTTTGAAAAAGGCGACTCTGAGCTTGTTGAAGCTAATCCACGTGCTGAGAATTCTTGAAACTCTGGTGGAGCCACAAAATCAGGAAGCCCCAGTAAAGCGTGGCCCAGTTCGTGGGAAATCAAAAACTCTCCTAAATAACGTGATTGGTCACGCGGAGAAGATTCTTTAAGTTCTGTAAGCATGCGATAGCTTGAAATAATAACAAAGGCTGGATTCGCAAAACCACCCACCAAGCGCGATGAACTTAAGTGACGAGTTTCCATACGCAAGAAATCCGGGGCTCGCATTGGGAAATTTGTAATCAAAACTCGCAAAGGCTGGTAAGGATTCTTGTACCAATCAGGCATTAACTTACTACGATACAAGTGTTGCCAAGAAGCTAAATCATCGAGCTTATCTGCTGGCAAAGATTGCATGTAGGCTTCTATATCCGAGGGGATTTTTTCTTCTACAAACGACCACTCTGTAACTTTAAAACCAAAATGATCTTCGTAACCCTGTAGAGCTGTTGTCACTGCATCGCGCGCAACAGCAGAAGAAACCGATGGATAACCCTCAATATTGGCTAAATAAAATTCAATTTTTCGATCTGCTACAATACGATCTACCTTGTTTTGTTTAAACAAAGCTGAAACCGTAAAAAATAAAGTTAAACTAAGTGAAACCCATGCTCCCAATGCTAGAAATTGTTTTTGACGATGTTTTTTTTCAATGACTTCAAGTTGGTGTTCAACAATCAAAGCAAAATCGATTGTGGGTGGGTAATTGGAAAACGGAGCGCCGCAAGTTGTGCAAAAACTTTGAGTTTCGTCAGGGAGTGGATGCGCACATCTTCCACAAAATATCGAGTTAGGTCCTACTTGCGATAAATCCACATCTCTTGTTCGGAACTCATCGAAAGAACTGCGTTAATTCGCGTTAAAGGTCTAAATATTGGCGAACTTTGCTACTAAAGCAGTTCAACAAATTGCCTACTCATTCTGATTTACCCATAAGATAGCTCGCTACCCTTTTTCACACTCTTGCTCATGGCTGCATTAACAGAAACTTAATCAAGAAGTAGTAACCGAATGTAACTCCAAGTTCTTTGAATATGCTGCATGGCATTGTTATGACGGTCAAAGCTCGTTGATCAATAAAAAATAAAGGGTGCAAAATGGGTTATTTAAAAGAAATTCAATGGAACGAAACTGAACTTTCTGAGCGTATGTATGTACGCAAAAACTTTTGGTGGATGCTAATCGTCCATGCAACTGCACTTTTTATAGCGCCCTTCTTTTTTAGATGGGACGCCTTTCTTTGGGGATGGAGCTTCGTTTTTATCTTTGCTTACTCCATGGGAATTTTTCATCACATGATGTTTACCCACGACAGCTTTCAATCCAAAAGGTGGGTGCGCATATTGGGGGCACTCTTAGGAACTCTCTCCTGGCGAGGACCTTTCTCTGGACCACTCATGTATGTCGCTGGCCATACTATACACCATAAATACTCAGACACTTTTCTTGATCCACATACACCCAAAAACGGCCTCTTCCATGCTTTTTTAGGTTGGTACTGGAACATGACCCCAGTTCTTCAAGATGAAAAAAAATATCATAACTACATTGAAGATACTCGCTTAACCTCTGATCCCGCACTGCTCTTTATTGATCGCAATGTTCATCTCTTGCAGTTTCTTTGGGCGCTTAGCTGTTTCGCGCTTGGCACATTGATTGAAATTAAGGGTGGATTGCGTGCACAACTTTTGGCTGGAGCTACTTTTGTGCTTTACGGAGTCTTTGTCAAAACTGTGCTCTTAATTTGGATGGCGGATACCGTAGACGTGATCAATCACACAATCGGATATAGAAATTACGAAACTCAAGATGCCTCTACAAATAGTTTTATTATGGCAGCTGTTCACTTAGGTGGCGCTATTTCCTGGCATAACAATCACCACGCTGAACCAAATTACTTTTCAGTAAAAAAGAAATGGTGGGAGTTTGATGCTCACTACTTATTTTTAAAAGTTTTAGAAAAATTTGGTCTGGTTTGGAAAATTGAATATTTGGATTTGAGTCACCATGAAAAATAATCAACGATCAATCATAGCGTTTGTTATGTGTATTGCATTAGCACCTAACAACTTAGAAGCTGGCTTTTGCAAAAGACTTTTAGCAAATATTTGGGTGAATGATGCCCACAAAGATCCAGCGACAATACGCTCAGATTTAAGTTATGACACAGAACTTATTCGAAATACTAGAAACTTAGATTCTAAAGAACGTTCCGAAGTCTTACACCAATACGCAAAACCTGCAGCAAAAACTAAACTAGATAGAGCCTTTGTAGTTGCAAACTATGCTTTGGCCACTTACTTATCCGTGCAAATCACATCGGGATTTATAGAAAGTCCCGAAAAACTCATCTACGGAGCACTCTTAGCCGCTCCAGCCTTGTATCTTTCAGATTTTGCTACGCAAGTT
The DNA here is from genome assembly GCA_964538275.1 of uncultured Bacteriovoracaceae bacterium. Lineage (GTDB taxonomy): Bacteria > Bdellovibrionota > UBA2428 > UBA2428 > UBA2428 > CANIGN01. The sequence continues at coordinate 10,458 of CAZIFW010000036.1, read as the reverse complement.
ATACATAAATTTTTAGATTGTTATGCTAGCGAGAGCAATCCCATCTGGGGAAGCACTGCTAGAGACTTTAGACATCATCACGAAGTTCCAAATAACTTAGATGCAGAAGACTATGTGGGATCTATCGCTATACCTGCTAAAGTCATGTCGCCTTTTTTTGCTGCAGCTGCATTTTCGGGAATGAGTCCTGAGTGGGGTACCGCAGTTTGGCTTTTCTTAGTAGCAGGAATGAACGCTACAGCACTTCACAAAGAAGCACACAAAAACAATCCACATCCTATCGCTAAAATCACTCAAGCCCTTAGGCTTTCTATGAGCCATAAAGCTCACATGAAACACCACCAGCCTCCCTTTGATGGAGAGTTTTCAATTCTAAACGGTTGGGCCAATGGAATAAGTAGAAAACTAAAACTTTGGAATAAACTTGATCTGATTTATTGGAAATGGTTTCAACGCATGCCCAACAACTGGATTCAAGACCCACGTTCAATACCCCCAAGTGTCATTGCAGAAGTTTCAAAAGAACTCGAAAATATTTCACCTGACCTTTGGGACTATGCAGACACTTATCCTCAGCGCACAACTGCAGAAGTAACAAAAATAGTTCAAGAATCTAGAGGTGAATGGCGCAAAAACTTTATAGATTAGCGTAGAAAAATCTATTTAGAGCAGGCTCAATACGATGCCGCTAAAGCAGAAGAAGCTTGGCTCATTGAACAAAAAGATTACCCGTGGATTTACGGTGAAACTCCTCAGGGATTAAAACCGTAAAGGCTGCCACTTAAATTATTGTATTTATTAGGAAAAAATGAAAACAGAACGCGCACCCTTTTACGAGTCTTTTCTAGACGCAAAGCGTCAAATGTGGTATTTTCTGAGCCCGTCTTTGAGCTCTCGAAATATGGAAACACAGGAAAAACAAATTCTAGAAAGCAGTGTTCTCGAACTTGAAAAAGTTCTTATGAGCCTAAAGCCTGAGAGTCCAATCTATTTTTACTCACGAGTTTTATTTTTGTATCTCAATGGACGCAACTCTGAGCTCTGCGAACTTATAGAAAACTATGCCCATCAAAAAAACAAAAGTGAACTGTGGGCTTTACTTTTACTCTTGGCTGAAATGCGCAAACACATTCGACAACACACACAACTTTTACCTGAAAATCTTGAGTTACTTCAAAAAATTGAAAGCACTTCTCACGACATTGCTTGGAAAGGCGAAACAAATTTTGTATTGGCCATTTACTCTGAAGTACATAAACAAGATGGAAAAGCTTTAGATTTTTACAAATCGGCTCAAAAGCATTTTCACTCTACAGGACTTTTAAAAAAATCAGCTAAAGCCTTTCACAACGCAGTGGCTTGCGAGAGTCGCCTACATCCTGATCGGAAATTAATTCCCGAATACTTTCAAGCATCGCAACTTGCGATTGAAGCACAAGACTGGGGGACGGCAGGTACTGCCCTTAATAATATTTCGCGCGAGTACCAACTCATGAAAGCACCAGAGGCAGCTCTTAAGTATGCAACACAAGCCCTAGAATACTTAAAAAGAGATTCGTACGGTACTTATCATTTTTACAATACCCTTTGTCATAGATGTCACTTGAATTTAACGCTCGGCTACCACTCAGCTGCACTCTTAGATTACCAAGAAGCCTGCGCAGCTCGCTTTCCAGAAATTCAGGCTCTCTTACCAAAGCTACATGAATGGCTGAACTCACTAGGAATAAAGAGCCAAACGGAAAAAGGTGTTTCGAATGCACAATTCCTAAGACCCACGTGGAAAAGCCGTTCAGCCCTTATTCTTACAGAAAAGAATAAGCTCTCCGAGCAAGAATCTCATGTTCTTCAAGCCTTGCTTAGTGGTCCACAAAGCCGACACGACCTCATTGAAAAAATATGGGGCAACTCTGTTGATTTCTTTTCTCTAGAAAACAGGCTTAAACAAATTCTTCACAGGATTAGAAAAAAAAGCCCTACACTTATTGGCTTTAACGAAGGAAAATACTTTATCGTTGATTCGCATCTTACTCAGCAAAGAGAGTTATCGTGAAAAAAACTCTTTTTTTATTGTTATTGCTCGTCAGCTCGTGTGATTATTTTGAGTTTAAATATCATCCGTGGCTTATTTTAGTAGAGTCCACTTACTCTGACTCAAAAGATGCAAGCATTAGAACAACTTTTAAAGGTCATGGTTTTCTAATTGATGTCTACGGCAGGTCTTTTGTTGTAACCGCTGCACACTTATCTCAAGGAGGAATTGCAGAAAAGAAACCCAGTCTCGTTTTAAAATATTACGACGATGAAGTTTCGAATTTTAAAAAACTTAAAATTAAAAGCCGATTGGCTATCAACAGACGAGATGTTGAAGTGATTGAAATTGAAAAACCCTCAGTTTCTCCACTCAAGCCGCTTGCTTCCTGGATAGCTCCTCAACATCTTGGTCCATCGGAATACGCCCAGTTTCCCAGAGGCAAACTTCTAATTGATAAAGAATTGAGCAAAGACATTCTCGAAGAAAAAACTGTAGAGCCTAAAGGCTTTGTACCTTTAAGCTTAAAAGCATTCCTTCCAGAAACGACTCAAATTACACCTAAGCTTGTAACACCCCACACGGGTAAATCTTACAGCGAACTTATTAAAATCTCTGAAACTACAGATTCATTTTTGCTACGCCATCGTATTCATTCAAGTCTTGAACTTGTTAAAGGCGAAGTTTTTGCAGAAACAAGTATACACGCTGGGATGAGCGGTTTGCCGTTAATTCTTAAGACTGTGAATTACGACACTTTAAACAACGAGGCTCAAGCGCTTGTAGGCGGCCTTGTAAGTTCTGGATCACGCTTTTTTGATAACTCTTGGCTAACTCACGAACAACACATTGGTGAGGCAATAATGTCGCTACTTCTCAATGCACCTCCGGCAGAAGAAGTTTATTGGCATTGCCAAGAAGAAGTTTTGTACAGGAAAGGTACTAGTAAAAAACAACTACAACTTAATTTTCAAGAAGCACTCTTTGTTGAACGAGAAGAAAAAGGCGATGGTGAGCGTGCTGATGGTGGAGACGGTGAGCGCGCGGACGGTGGGAACGGAGAACGTGCCGATGGTGGAGACGGAGAACGCGCAGATGGCGGTAGTGGCACTAAGAGTGCGGTTGCACTCAAAGGCGGAATGGGTTTCTCAATGGGCCCTATCAATGAAAGTCCTTTAAAACTAAATGAAATCAGTGCATTTAAAATCAAAGTTCACGGCCAAACACTTTTATTGCCCGCTGACATGAGCACTGTTAACTGGTTGCTAGATGCTTTCAATGAAGAAAACGCCTCACTCAACGAACTTGTGAGTGTTCCTTCAAATGGAAATCTCGCAGAATCTATATGGACTCGCTGGAAAGAAAAATTTTCCCTACCCGAAAACTCCACTTACTCAGAACTTATACTTATTGGCGAGCAACTCACACCGTTTGATCAATATCAAAAGTTCGCGCCCAAGCTCACGCTCAGATACGACCAATCTATCTTTGTAAAACTCGATATGGGATTTGATGTTATCGATTTTGAAGTTTTAAAAAATGGCGCCATTAAAAATGTCACACATGAATTTCAAAATATCGTTACGCTCCAAAGTGCCTCCAAGAAAAGTTACGCCCTAGATCTTTCCGATATGTTTATGAGTGCAGTTTCTAAAATTCCGTACAAAAAATCACTCAATTCATCTGGACGCATTAGATTTAAAGTAAAAGATAAAGACAAAGAATATTTGTTCTGGAAAAATTTATAAAACTTAAATGCCTTTGGCTTCAACCATTTGAATAGCGCGTAAGGTAGATTCAACAAACACTCTGAGATCTCTTAAATCAGGCTGACGCTGAATAGGAAGCTTTGACAACATAGGTTTCATTGATCGCATGTCTGGCTCAGTATTCATGAGCAAAGTTCCCAAAAGTTCATAGAGTCTTTTTTGCTCAAAAATAAATTCATCTATCAAGCGACGAGAATCTCCTACATAATCTTGAAATTCAAGTCCAAGGCCACTGTAGTCTGCCGGATTAGAAGACCCCAAGGCCACACGTTTCACTTGAGCCATACAACTCAAAACGGGTCCGTTTTCTTGAAGCATAAAATCACATTTCAATCGATCGCCACTTTTGATTCCACCAATATCCAACATGTGAATAAAAGCTCCGCCAAAAGAAATATTTACCGCTTTGCCGGCATAGACCTTTGATTGGCTTCCCAATACAAAACGTGAATGACTCGGCAAACGATAAAATTTTCTGTTTTCTATCATAGAAGATTAGAGGCGAGTTCCGCGAGCATAGACCTCTCTCCTTTGACTAAGCTCACGTGACCAGAAATTTCTTCCTGTTTCATGCGCTCAACCACGTAAGCTAATCCATTGCTTGAACTATCCACGTAAGGGTTATCAATTTGATAACAGTCTCCCGTAAGAACAATTTTAGTGTTGTCTCCAGCACGAGTAAGGATTGTTTTAATTTCATGAGGAGTTAAGTTCTGAGCTTCGTCTACAATTAAAAATTGGTTTGGAATACTTCGACCCCTTATGTAAGTAAGAGCTTCTACTTGAAGCATTCCTTGATTCATTAACTCTTGCATACCGCGAGCGGCACTGCTGCTGCGACGTCGATGATCAGCTCCACCCATCAAGAATTCAATGTTATCGAATACGGGTTGCATCCACGGGTTAAGTTTTTGTTCAATGTCCCCAGGCAAATAACCCACATCTTTACCCATAGGAAAGATAGGACGAGAGACAAGAAGTTTTTGATATTTGCTTTCGTCCAAAGTTTTTTGAAGTCCGGCAGCAATGGCCAATAAAGTTTTACCCGTACCCGCCTTACCCACAAGTGTTACAAGTTGAATTTCATCATTCAACAAAAGATCGAGCGCAAAGCTTTGCTCCACGTTCTTAGGATGTAAACCCCAAATTCCTTCGGGAGATTTAATAATAGGTACAATCGCGCCTTGTCTTAAATCATAGCGCCCCACTGCTGAGTGACTAGGATTTACTTGATCGCGTAAAATCACAAACTGATTGGGATATAAATCCGGGCGTTCAAAAGGCAAACGACGATCCGTGTAAAAGCTTGTGATTTCTTTTGCACTCACTTCAAAAACACCCATTCCAGAGTACAACTCCTCAATGGTGACGTGATTGGTTTCGTAATCCTCAGAAGGAATACCTAGAGCATCTGCTTTAATACGTAGGTTTGTGTCTTTAGAAATAAAGGCGATGTTTTTTGCACCCCCTTTTTTCTTCATCAAGGCATAAGCTACGGCAAGAATTCTGTTGTCGGCTTTATCCGCAGACAATAGAGGAATTTGTAATTTGTCATCGGCAAGTTCAACTTTAATGGATCCGCCGCCATCAAGCTTAACTCCTGTGGAGAGTGAACCTTTGGCGCGCAACTCATCCATGTTTCGACTGAATTGACGAGCATTGCGACCCACTTCATTTAAATCTTTTTTAAAGCGGTCAATTTCTTCAATTACAGTAATAGGAATAACAACGTCGTTTTCCCTAAACTTGTAAATGGCTTGAGCATCGAACAAGAACACATTGGTGTCTAAAACGAAGGTCTTTTTTGTTCCCACGAGATCGAGTTTAGAGCCACATTCAACAAGTTCCAAGCGCAGTTAAACCTTTTATTACCTTTATGCGTGTTGCTTTTAAGAAAAAATTACTGGATAAGTGCTCGGGCTTTAAACTCAAATTGCCTTAGTGCATGTTGAGAGAGCCTTCACGCTGGCCCAACTCAGAACAAATCCAATTCCATTGCTTAGCGACGTGACGGAAATTTACGAGATCGTTTTGAATGCTCTTAAGTGCGTGGCAAACTGTTGAAGGGTCTTTTTCGGCATAGTGAGCAATAGAGGTGTTGGTCATTCCTAGCATTCGGGAGAGCGCTAAAAACACAAATTTACGGGCAAGTACTACGTCTGCTCGACGGCTCTTACCTAAAACTGCGGGAGTACTCAATCCACACAACTTAGAGACTTGATCGATCAATTGGCGAGGATTCATCCCCGTAGAAGTCATGGGCACAAGTGCAGGAGCGTGTACTCCCTCAAAATCATATATGTCTTGAAGAGAAAGTTTGTGATTTACACTTAAACGCGCAATGGCATTGATAAAGACCGTGTTGACCTTACCCGCAGTTGTTAGATTTAAATTATAAAGTTTTTCCATGACCACAAGATCAACTTGCACATTGTTAAGTGCATGCTGGGTCATCATGTGTCTCCAAAGGTTTTCCTTAAAGACGCGGTCGGGCTGCGTTAGCTCTGCAACAAGGCCAGATAGCAAACGACTGTAGAGCTGAGGGTCGAGGTCGTCTTTCAAGGCCTGAGGCGCTACTGAACTAGAAACTGCAAATGAAGCGCCTCTCTCAGCGAGTGCGTTCAAAGTGAAAAGTAACTCTTGCTGAGTTTGAACTTTGTTACGAAGTTCTTCGATATTTTCTAAAACTAAAATATCTGTTTCGTGGCGAAACTTACGAATAAACGCAAAGGTGTTGTTTGAATCTAGAGCTTTTCTCCACTCGTGCAGGAAGCTCATAACATCCATGCATTCCATACGACGCTCAAGGGGAACCCAGTGATTGAGCTGTCGTAGCAAAGTGGTTTTACCGCTTCCAGGGGCTCCATAGACCCAAATAACTTGGTTGCCTTGGCGCAATTGCGAAGCCCAACGCTTGAGCATGTGGTGCGCAACTTCGAAAGCAGGAGATGCAATAAAGTTAGGCGCTTGAATGCGTCTCGCTTTTTCTTTTTCAATTTTATCTTTTTGTGGATTGTTGGGAGTCAGCTGAATGGAGAGTTGGCGCTGACCTGCAAATTCTCCGAAAGCAACATTTCCAGATGAGTGTGTAACAAGTGAAGTCGAAGCTTCTCTGGCTTGTTGCGCTTGAGCAGTGGCACCTAACTCTTGCGCTTGCTTTAACATTTTTTGTGCAAGCGTTCCGTCTTGTGGTTGAGCGTCATGGCACACTTCGAAAGCTACGATTTTTTCGCCCAGTGTAGCCTCAAGAACTTCTTTCCATTGCTGAACTACGCGGAGTTGAATATTTGTACGCAAAACAAAAATGAGTCCGTCGGATTCTTTGCGTATGCGCGCGCGAGAAAGATAACGCTCACCAATTTGAGCTAAACCTGGGTGAGCTTCCCAGTAACGAGTGCGCGCAGGGACATAAATTCCCCCATTCCCATTCATAACGGCCCGTTGGCCAATAACCGCTTCTCGCACTCTCAACAATTTCTTTCTCGAAGAGTAATCTTTTATTACAAGTAACCAGTAATTCCCCGCCTCATTCGCTGCTTGCGCAGAGAGTTAGATGAAGCACTACTTCATGAGTTATCCACAATTTTTTGACAGCTGTGGAAAACGACCGCCCCCTTAACAAAGCTCCAAGCTGAATGTGCATAGTTATCCACATTTAATGTGTATAACTATATAGTCCTTGTTTTGCCTCGTTTTACTTGATTTCTATTGTTTTCTGCTAATTTCACACATGAGCGCTCTTGTGGGTCAAAGCGACTTTTAACAACAAAATGTAGAACTAATTTCTCTTACACATCATGTGCATAGACTTCAAAATCTCGATGTGCCAAGTGGGCATCAACCCTTACACTTAGACTTCGTCCCATGCGCTTTTCGAGCTCTTCCAAGTAGGATTTCATGGATTCTGTTATGTAAGCTGCCATATCGGGCGGCAAGTACACTACAAGAGTTTGTCCCTCAGTAGCCAGCTTGGCCTCTTTTTCACAGGCTCTAAAAAGCCTATAAGCATAAGTTTCCTTAGACTCAACGCGTCCCCAGCCATCGCACAGCGGACACGAACCCGCCAAAGTCTTAGATAAACTCTCACGCGTTCTTTTGCGCGTCAGTTCCACTAATCCAAGCGCAGACATAGGGTAGACCTGAGTCTTTACCGGATCCTTCTTTAACTCTTCACAGAAAGCGCTGTACACCTGTTCTCGATGTTCTGCCCGATCCATATCAATAAAATCCACAACTATGATTCCGCCTAAATTTCTTAGACGTATTTGATAAGCAATTTCTTTGAGAGCTTCTAAATTTGTTTGTACCAAAGTGTCTGCTAAATTTCTTTTTCCAACAAAGCGTCCAGTGTTTACGTCAATCGAAATCAAAGCTTCCGTTTCATCTATCAAAATATATCCGCCCGACTTAAGCCAAACTTTGCGAGACGTTGCGCGTTTAACTTCACTCTCAATTCCATAACTTTCAAAAAGACTTAAGGAACCTGCAAAGAGCTCGAGTCGTTTTTTTAATTTCGACGAAAAAAGCTGCATGTACTTCGTCATTTGCTTGTAGAGCTGCTCGTCGTCTACCAAGATGCGATCCACATCATCGGTCACTCGGTCGCGTACAATTCGAAGAGCCAAATCAAAGTCTTGCCACAAAAGTCCAATGGTCTTTTGTTTTTCAAAACTCTTTTTTAAATTGCCCCAAACTTTTAAAATGTACTCTAAGTCGTCTTTTAAATTTTTCTCAGTTGCGCCCTCAGCAACTGTGCGAACAATCACTCCACCCTTAGGAGGACGAATGCGATCCACAATATCCTTCAGTCGATTGCGCTCTTCTGCATCTTCAATTCTGCGTGAAACGCCCACAGTTGAGCTGTCTGGCAAATAAACCAGGTATCGCCCTGGCAAACTTACGTAACCAGTGAGACGAGGGCCTTTGCTTCCGAGGGGCTCTTTAGTGATTTGAACCATCACCTCTTGGCCTTCTCTGAGCAATTCCTGAATAGGCCTTCCTTCACGTCGCTTAGGAAGCGGACTACTCAAAGCCAGTTCTGTTCCTTCTTCTTCGGCATCATCCGACCGCTCTTCAGGATCGACGACCAAATCGATATCTTCACTTTGATTTTTTGCTAAAGGATCGACCACAAGATCGACATAAAGAAATCCCGTTTTAGGGAGACCCAGTTCAATAAAGGCAGCCTGCATGCCAGGAAGCACTCGCGCCACCTTGCCTTTATAGATTCCGCCCACAAGGGCCTTGTCGTGCTCGCGCTCCACAAGGAACTCTGCAAGCTCTCCATTTTCAAGTCGCGCTACGCGCGTTTCACCTATACTGCGGCTAATAAGTATTTCAGAAGCTGTCATAATTTTGTCGTACCTATACTTATCTAAAATAAGTCTGCATCTTTATCGAATCTAAACTCAGGAACTGTAATAAAAGTCCGATAAAAAATTTGATGTCAACGAATTTGATGGCGCTTTTACAAACCCTTGTCAAAGAAAATGGATCTGACTTGCATATTGCATCCAACTCAGTGCCAATGATTCGAGTACGAGGTGATCTCTTAAAACTAGATCTACCCGTATTTAACGCAAAAGTTTTAGAAGAAATGCTTTACGGGATCATGTCTCCTCAACAGCGCCAAGAGATGGCCTCCGAGAAGCAAGTCGACTTTGCAATCAAAATTCCTAACGTTGGAATTTTTCGTGTGAACTTATTTACTCAACGCTTTGGTATTTCGGGCGTATTCCGAAGTTTACCTTCAAACCCACCTACGCTGGAGATGCTTAACCTTCCTCCTATCTGTAGACTTGCATGTACCTACCCCAACGGACTTGTGCTTGTAACCGGACCTACGGGATCTGGTAAATCAACAACTCTTGCCGCGATGATCAACCACATTAACATGACTGAAAAAAGTCATATCATCACTCTTGAAGATCCTGTCGAGTTTCAACACGAATCCAAGAAATGTATGATGAACCAACGTGAATTAGGAAACCACTTTACGAGTTTTGGTGCCGCACTAAAAGCTGCCTTACGTGAAGACCCAGACGTAATTCTGGTGGGTGAGATGCGAGATAAAGAAACCATTGCACTCGCAATTACAGCCGCTGAAACTGGTCACTTAGTTTTTGGAACCCTACACACGAACAGCGCTCCAAAATCACTTGACCGTATTATCGACTCGTTTGATGGAAGTGAACAATCACAAATTAGATCGATGCTTTCAGAAAGTTTACGCGTAATTATTTCGCAAAAACTAGTCGCCACTGCAGATGGCAAATCACGTATGGCGTTTCACGATATTCTTGTAAATAACTCCGCGGTTGCCAACTTGGTTCGCGAACAGAAAACTTTCCAAATTCCTTCTATCATGCAAACTGCCAAAAAAGACGGAATGCAAGTTCTGGATCACCAGCTCATGGAGGCTGTTAAAGCCGGAGTTGTAGATGGTCACACAGCTTGGGAAGCTGCAAACGAAAAATCACTTTTTTCACAATTTGCCCCCAAAGACTTTCTCAACTTGGGAACTGGAGTTTCTTATGCCGGCAAAACCGGTCTCGACACTTCTATTCTTACAGCCAAGAAACCGACTGGAACTTAGAATTTAAAACAAACTCATCCCTGGGATCATTTCAACTTTATTTGTTGAAGGGTTATAACGAA